>JBKJJS010000292.1:0-9709 GCA_046597895.1 Ilumatobacteraceae bacterium | reverse complement strand
GGGAGCCGCAATTGCCGAGTTGGAGGATCTCCCACGGCATTGCGGGGAACTGGACGGTGTCAGCGGTGTTCCAGCAACGGAGATCATCCGAGAATGCGATCGCATTCGTCTCGCGATCTGACCGCGACATCGCGGCGTACCGGCCGTGAACCTTCCGAGGGAACAGGGCGAGTCCTTTGCCCTGCGCGCCCGCTCCCCCCATGGGCGAAGCCATAAACGTCTCGAAGTCCGTGGTCTCGAGGAGGTGCTGAGCGACGTTGGTGCCGTCGAATGCGGTGTACGTGGCGTAGTAGACGGCCTGGCCCGCCTCATCGATGAATCGAACGAATCGGGCATCTTCCATCCCGTGACTCTCGGCCGGGGCCTGTGGCCACAGCACCCGTTCCGAGATATCGCAGGAGGGTGGGAACTGGACGCAGTAGGACGAGCGAGCGAGGCGACGGAGGTTGGCGATCGTGGTGGAGGTGTGTCGACGCGTCGCGACATCAGCCGCCAGGTCTTCGATACGGGCATCGAGCTGCGTATCGTCGAACTGTTCCGGAAGAGAATCGAGCACGAAGGCGGCGTTCTCGTGGTCGTCGTCGCGTTCGGCGAGCCTCGCGTGGAAGACGGATCGGTCATTGAGGCCAGGGGTTGCCGTCGCCATTCGCGGAAAGGGGCCAAGTGGATGAATGGTCACGGTGCCGGCTGCGGTGACCGTTCCTGTGCGGAAGCCGATCGATGATCGGTGTCCCTCGCCGATGCCGCGGACACTGAGAATGAACTCGACAGAGTCATCCTCAGCGTCCTGGCGGGGGTGCAGGACGGCGGAGGGGTTGCAGAGGGCCGCCCCTTCGATGGCGTACTCATGGGTGAACGAGGCACCGAGCAGCAGGTGTCGGGCCGTCGACAATTCGATCGTCGAATCGATGCGTGACGTCACCATTGCGGCATGTTCGCCAAAGGTCAGGTGTAGTGCGGGGTGCCGGTGCGAGAAGCGGACATCGATGTCGCGCATTTCGGTCTCGACGTCTCGTTCATCCAGCTCGAGGATCCGCTCGATGACGGGTGCGGCCCGCGAGTCGCCCGGTCCGACGTCCTCGCGACCAGGAACGAAAAATCGGGTGATGACGCGTGCGGGATCAGGGCGAAGTTCGATACCCGTGTCGTTGACCAACTCCGGTGCGCTCATGAAAGGAGAGACGCGAACGACCGCGACCGTTGCATCGTCGAGAGGAACGCGAGCGTTGATTCGGCGCCCTGGTTGAGGTTGACGCTCGTGGGTTGCAGCCCATCGAAACCGCCGCCCGACTCATCGTCGAACATCGGCAGCCCCGCGTCGTTGGCCCCGCCGAACCAGGCGGCACAGGTGAGCACGCCATCGGACCACACGGTGTTTCCCGTCAGCGTGTACGCCCGCCAGCAGGCGTCAGCCATTGTCGCGACTTCGATCGGCTGCTGGTCGAACTGCGGCCCGCTGTCGTCGGGATCTCGCCCGTCCACTCCCGCAACCGAGAGATGGCCGCTCGCTGTTTCGAGGTCGAGGAGCCAGGCCAGCATCGAGAGGCCACGCTCGAGGTCACAGGGGCGCTCGAGGACGGCCCCCGCGGCGATGACCGCCTCGGCCAGCGCCGCGTTCGCATAGCGGAGCCGGCGTTCGGGCCATGTCCAAGATCCGCTGTAGACGGGTCCGATCACCTCGACCGCGTCGGCGAGCAGCGACCGGGCGGGGCCGTGGCCCGGGTGCTGGTTGAGTACGTCGGCGGCACCGAGCGCGGCGAACGCCATCGCCCGCGACCACCGCGATCGTTGACGCGCGGAGCGGTCGAAGCCTTGGAGCGCCCGCTGGCGGACTAGCGGGTCGTCGTGGTGGGTGGCGGCCACGCCAAGCCCCCACAGCGCGCGGCCCCAGCAGTCGTCGGTACCGGTACGGTCGGTCCAACGACCGTACCGGTCCATACGGTTGCGAAACTGGCCCTCGGCGTCCTGGGCTTCCATTATGAATCCGAGCGCGAGGCGGCCGAGACGATGGGCCTGCCCGGTGTCGGGTTCGCGCGACATCAACATGAGAAGACGGGCGTTGTCGTCAGTGCAGTACCCGTGTTCTTCGCGACGCACCGTCCCCGCGGCATGCTCGAAGAGTCCGCGGTGGTCGCTCAGGCGGTCCAGGTGCCTGAACGTGGCCGTGCTCGTCGCGCTCATACGGCGATCGGCTCCCCGGCCAACACCAACTCGTCGGCGAGGCAGGCGTATTGACCGGCCACCGCTGACCACATGAGTGACGGCGCGAGTTGTCGCGCTTGCGCAGTCATCGATGCCATGACCCCGTCGTCGGTAAGGACCGACCGGATCGCATCCGCCAACGCCGCGGGATCGGCATGGGGCACGACGCGAACGGCCCCAGTGGTCGACAGTTCGACGGCGTGGGGGAACGCCGTGGCGATCACCGGTCGTCCGGCGGCGATGGCATCGACCAACACACCGGAGGTGACCTGGTCACGCGAATCGTATGGGAGCACCACGACGGTGGCCGACGCGACGAATCGAGTCAGGTTGGCAACGTCGCGATAGGTGTCGTCGAACGTGACAGAACCCAGAACGCCGCGGTCTCGTGAGCGCTGGATCAAGGAGTTCCGGTACAGGTCGCCATCCCGAGCGAGCACGTTCGGGTGCGTGACGCCAGCAACGGTGTAGCGCGGCCGGGGGTGCATGTCGTTGAGGAGTGCCAACGCGTCGACGACGTGCTCGATGCCCTTTCCCGGGCCGAGCAGCCCCCATGTGAGCAGTTCGGGGCGATGACCGGGGCGGTGGTCGACTCGCCAGCTCGGATCGAGGGTCGGTACCGACGCGCCGTGCGGAATCGTGACCACCTTCGTCTCGTCGATTGCGTACGAGCTGACGAGTCGGTGGCGCGCCGCCTGTGTCATCACGACGACACGCTCGGCATGATCACATACGGCCTCAAGGACCGTTCGTTGGTGCGGGGTGGGCCATAGCGGCACCGTGTGCAGGGTCACGATCGCTGGTACGTCGAGCATCTGGAGTAGGTCGATGACCTCGTCGCCATCCGCTCCGCCGAAGATGCCGTACTCGTGTTGGATCACGGCGACGTCGCACTTTGACAGCGCGGTAGCCGCCTTGCGGACGGATCCAGGCATACCGTTGACGAGTGTTGCCACCACTGGTGGAGCGACCGTGGCGGCGTCGGGTCCGTCGCCGATGCGGACGACGTCAACTCCACTGCCGCACCGCCTCAAGCCGTTCCCGAGGGCGGCGGCAAACGTGGCCAGCCCGCAGAGCTTGGGGGGATAGGTGCTGAGTAGCCCGATGCGGCGCCCCGAAAAGGGTGCCGCATCAAGCCCACGGAAAGGCACGCTCATGACGTCGATCATCGAGCTTCACCGTTCGACGCCACAATCGCACCCATCTGCTTCAGGAACGTCAGTAGGTCGTCGGCATGTTCCTCCTCGACGGCCAGGATCGACTCGATGAGGCGTCGGGTCGTGATGTCGGTATCGCCGAGCCACCGTGCGATCTCGCTGTAACTGGCGATCGCCACACGTTCCGCCACCAGGTCTTCGGTGATCATGTCGACGAGATCCGCTCCGGCGACGTACTCCGCGTGGCTGCGCGCCACAAGGGTGGCGGGGTCGAAGTCGGGTTCGCCTTGTAGTTGAACGATCCGTGCCGCGATCTGGTCGGCGTGACCCTGCTCTTCGATGGCGTGCTGCAGGAATTCAGCGGCAACGGGCGCAGCGTTGATTCCCTCGGCCATGAAGTAGTGGCGCTTGTAGCGAAGTACGCAGACGAGTTCCGTGGCCAGCGCCTCGTTCAGCACGGCAATGACCCGCGTACGATCGGCGCCGTAGCCATCGGTCACAGGGCCTTGCTCAATGTGGACGCGAGCCTTGGCGCGAAGGGTTTGGACGTCGGAGAGGTGATCGCTCATGGATCTCCGATACCCGGTCCGCCCCGCCGGTAGACGCTGAACGGCAGGTCGTAGCATGCCTCCGGCCATCACACTGGCGTGGTCGCAGGTCAAGGTGGGGGAGAACTCGTTGGATATCGCCGGATCAAGAACGCAGCCGAGCGAGTTCGCCCGCCGCCTGTTTGCCCCATTACCCGCTCGTTATGACCGACTTGCGGAGATTCTCTCGCTGGGCCAGAACCGCCGGTGGCGGGCCGCGATGGTCGATCACATCGTGCCGTCGGCGCCCCATCGGGTGCTTGACGTCGCGACGGGACCAGCGGGAGTGGCACGGCTACTGGCCAGACGGACCACGGCCCAGGTCGTCGGCATCGATCTGAGCGATGCAATGCTTCATGAAGGCGTACTCAATGTTGCTCGTGCCGGGTTGAGCGACCGCATCTGCCTACTCATCGGGCGAGGTGAACAACTGCCGTTCCCCGATGCCACGTTCGATGCACTCACGTTCACCTATCTGCTGCGGTATGTCGCCGATCCCGCCGCGACGCTCGTCGAGTTGGCACGGGTGGTGAAGCCCGGTGGCCCGATCGCCAGTCTGGAATTCGCGGTGCCCACCGCTCCCTGGTGGCGGATCGCGTGGTGGGGGTACACCCGCATAGTCCTCCCGGTCGCCGGTTGGCTCACCGGCGGCCGTGGCTGGTTCCGAGTCGGCCGCTTCCTCGGACCGAGTATTACCAACCACTACCGCCGCTATCCGCTCGACTGGACCATCGCGGCGTGGGAGCGGGCTGGCATCGAGCAGGTGGAGGTGCACAAGATGAGTCTCGGTGGAGGCGTCGTCATGTGTGGTCGGCGCGCGTCGTGATCGAGCCTCAGCGACCGGCGGAGGAACCGCCTCGGCCTGCACCGGCGTTCTATGCGCACCCGCGCATCCTGAACCGACCAGCACTGCGCGACTGGTGGACGCTGCTGCACCCGCCGTACACCTTGTGGCACTTGTCCTACGTCGTGATCGGCTCCTGCCTGGTGGGCCCAGTCGACCTCGTCCGCCTCGGAGGGACGTTGCTGGCATTTTTCCTTGCCGTCGGCATCGGTGCACACGCCCTCGACGAACTCCACGGTCGACCGTTGCGCACGACGATCTCCAGCACCTCCCTCGTCATTGCTGGTGTTGTCGGCATCGGGGGCGCCGCAGTGCTCGGCATCGTCGGCATCGCCCGCGTCGGCGGGCTCCTCGTCCCGTTCATCGTGGTTGGGGTCGTTCTCGCCGTTGGTTACAACCTCGAGTTGTTCGCGGGCCGTCTCCACACGGGCACCGTATTCGCCGCGAGCTGGGGGGCGTTCCCGGTGCTCACCGGGTACTACGCGCAGCACGAGCGTCTGAGCGGCGTCGCCGGCGGGGCGGCCGTCTTCGCGTTCTTCCACTCCCGGGCCCAGCGTTATCTCTCTACTCCCGCCCGGTCACTGCGGCGCAAGATCAGCCATGTGTCCGGCACGATCACCGGTGACGACGGCACTACCTACCCGATCGAGCGTGCCACCCTCTTGACGCCGATCGAGAGTGCCCTGCGGTCACTCACCTGGGCCACCGTGGCCCTCGCGGCCACACTCGCCGTCGCTCGCATCCGACGGTGAACGGTGCCCCATCGGACCGCACCGCGACCAATCAGCTCTGGTGGTGGTCGGTGTCAGCGAGGATCGCTTGCAGCATCAGTTCGGGTTCGTCGGATTCGAGACGCTGAAGCCGGTACCGGTTCTCGAACAGGGCAACGAGCGCGTCGTCGCTGCGGCGCAGGATGCGGATACCGCCGATCTCGCGGAGTCGTTGGGCACTCGCACTGTCGGTGAGACGGATCGCCTGATAGTTCGCGGATCGGATCTCGGTCGGCGCGTTGAACTCGTTGGCGAGGCGGAACGCGAAAACCTCGAACTGGAGGGCCCCAACCGCCGCCAGGACTGGCTCGGCGTCGCCCATGTCGGGGTCGCGGAACACCTGGACGACGCCCTCCTCGTCGAGTTGGGCGAGTCCCCGTCGGAACTGCTTGAAGCGTCCCGTGTCGAGGGGCCGGGCGGTGGCGAAGACCTCGGGTGCGAACCGCGGGATACCAGGGAACGCGATGGGATCGCCGGCGTAGAGGCTGTCGCCGAGCTGGAGGCCGCTGGCGCTGATGAGTCCGATGATGTCACCGGGATACGCGACCTCGATGGTCTCGCGGTCGGCCCCGAACGCGGTCGTGGCGCTCTTGGTGCTGACCGCTCTACCGGTGCGCGAGCAGGTGACATCCATCGCTCGCTCGAAGCGGCCGGAGCACACGCGGGCAAAAGCGAGACGATCGCGATGGTTGGGATCCATGTTGGCCTGGACCTTGAACACGAACGCCGAGAAACCTGCCTCGAGAGGTCGCTCCTGTCCGTCGGCGTCGGCACGCGGAGAAGGCGATGGCACGAGGTCCACCACGGCATCGAGCAACATCCGGACCCCGAAGTTGGTGAGGGCTGAGCCGACGAACACCGGGGTCGACTCGCCCGCCAGAAAGCTCGCCTGGTCGACATCAGCGCCGATGGCGTCAAGAAGCGAACAGCCGTCACGTGCCGTGTCCCACGCCTGGCCCTCGTCGGCGGCGGCGATGGCGGCGGGGACGATCTCCTCGGGAGCGGCCAATGTGCCACGAGCCGTGCGGGTGTAGCGGATGAAATCGCCCGTGCGCCGGTCGATGACACCGCGGAAGTCGCCGGGGACGCCGACGGGCCACGTGGCCGGGGTGGGGCGAAGGCCGATCTGTTGCTCGACTTCATCGAGCAGTTCGAGCGGGTCGCGTCCAGGACGGTCGTATTTGTTGAAGAAGGTGAGAACAGGCAACTCGCGGGCTCGGCAGACCTTGAACAGCTTGAGCGTCTGCGCTTCGATCCCCTTGGCGGCGTCGAGCACCATGATGACAGCGTCGACAGCGGCCAGCACCCGATAGGTGTCCTCGGAGAAGTCGCGGTGGCCAGGGGTGTCGAGCAGGTTGAAGACGTGGTCCCGATACGGGAATTGCATCACGGCGGACGAGATCGAGATCCCCCGTTGGCGCTCGAGTGCCATCCAGTCGGATGTGGCGGAGCGCCGACCGTCGCGGGCTTTGACGGCTCCCGCCTCCTGGACGGCCCCGGCGTAGAGCAGGAACTTTTCCGTGAGCGTTGTCTTGCCCGCGTCCGGGTGGCTGATGATCGCGAAGGTGCGGCGCCGCGATGCTTCGGAAACGATGTCGTTCGTGGTGCTCACCGCGTCGCGCGAACCTTCCAATCGGCCACTTCCCATTGGCCACAACGGGTGCAAGGACAAGCCTACCGACCGCCACAGAGTGGCGACTCAGTTCTTTTTGGGGCCGTCCTTGACCGCGTCGACGATGTCGACGATCTTGTCCTTGACTTTCTCAACGACCTCCTTGGCATCCCCGGCGGCCTCGTCGGCAACGCCTTCCCTCTTCAGGGATTTGTCGCCGGTGAGATCGCCGACGGCTTGCTTGACTTTTCCTTTGACCTGATCAGTGTTCTTAGCCATGATTTTCCCCTTCGTCGGTGTGATGTAAACCTGATGGACCCCTCACGCGGAGCGGAGCGGAGCGACCTTGTCTTCGGCCATGTCGAAGCCGCTCCGAGCGCCATCGGTGGTCGGCTGGGCGGTGCTTCGGCGCCGAACGATCGACCTCATGGCTCCCGCAGCCACACCAGCGGCGACGATCAACGCGAACGCCCACAACAGGGGTCGACGCCTCGTTCGGCTCGCCGGCGGCAGATCCTCGAGACGGTCGCGCACGTCGTGGACGAGACCGGACAGCGTATGGACGGTTGACTCGGCGGTATCTCTCAGGGTGTTCGACATGTTGGCTCACTTTCGATCGCTGGCCCGTCAGTGGGCCGGGACGCCCATCGCGAATGCGTCCGAACGGTAGGTACCCGATCGGTGGGTGGTTGAGACATGTCGTCAGGGTGCCGGTTGAAGTGGTTCGGCATCGGCGGCCTGTTGGCGTCCGGCGACATTCCGGTCGGCCAGAGCCTGGAGCTCCTCGTCGAGCGCCTCCTCGATAGCGATCAGCGAGTCGTCCGATCGCGTGCCCGACCGGACGAGTTCGTCCAGCTTGCGTTGCATCGCGCTCGTTTGACGCGCCTGAGTGTGCTGGATGACGAACACCATGACGAACGTCGTGGCGGAGGTCACGCTGTAGAGCGCCGTCTGCCACCACCCGGGGAAGCGCACGACCACGCCGAGGACACCCCAGATACCGACCGCGATGGCCGCGACGATGCCGGCCCACGAGAGCGCGGCGACTTCTCCGAACCGATGCAGAACCCGGCTTGGCCACGGACGGGCGCCCCACTCCGGAGCACGTCGGGTGCTCAATCGTGGGCGGTGTCGCAGGATGCCACGCGCGCCAATGGCCAGTCGTTGGCCCGCTGTCGAGTGTCCGCGAGCGTCGTCCGACAGGTGGGGATTGATCTCCGGCACTCGGTCTCGATCCGTTGGATGGGTGGCCTTCGGGTACCCGATATCGCGGCGTCTGAGACAGTGGGTGGGTCGTGGGACGCCTTCGCGGCTCACCCACCACGGGCTCAGCCTGTACCGTCGCTGCCATGCTGCCGTCGCCTCGCTCCGCAGTGGATCGCCTTCCGGCCTACCGACCAGGCAAGGGTGCGGCCCAGGCCGAGGCCGAGCACGGCATCACTAACGCCATCAAGTTGGCGTCTAACGAGAACCCTGATCCGCCGCTCGACTCGATCCTGGCCGCCGTTGCCCAGGCCGCCGCCGACGCCCATCGCTACGCCGACCATCGGGCGACCGCACTGCGCGAGCGCATCGCCCGATGGCTCGGTGTGGAGCGGGAACAGGTCACCGTCGGGGCCGGCTCGGTCGGCCTGCTGCAACAGCTGTTCCTTACCTACGTGGACCCGGGCGACGAAGTCGTGTACCCCTGGCGATCGTTTGAGGTCTACCCCGTGTACACCCGGCTCATGGGCGGTGTCGAAGTCACCACGCCGCTCACCACGGCGCATGCGTTCGATCTGGACGCCCTGGCGGCGGCCGTCAGCCCACGAACACGAATGGTGGTGCTGGCGACACCCAACAACCCGACGGGCACGGCGCTACGTACGAGCGAACTTCGCCGACTCCTCGAGGTGATCGACTCCAGCACCGTCGTGGTCGTCGACGAGGCCTACCGCGAGTTCGTGGATCCGGCGTTCGGTGATCCCGTGCACGATCTTCTCGCCGACTACCCGAACGTCGTGGTCACCCGAACTTTCTCCAAAGCCCACGGCCTCGCCGGTCTCCGGGTCGGCTATGGCATCGCCCATCCCGAGTTGATCGCCGCCATTGACAAGACGCTCTTCCCGTTCGCAGTGAACGCGCTCGCCCAGGTGGCGGCGATCGCCGCCATCGACGCCCATGCCGAGATCGATGCCCGTGTCGCACGCATCCGGGTCGAACGGGCGCGGGTGGTTGCCGCTCTCGAAGACGCCGGGTGGTCGATACCGGACGCGCAGGCGAACTTCGTCTACCTGCCGCTCGGCGCCTCGACCGACGACGTGTACCTGGCGCTCGAACGGCGCGGGGTGGTCACCCGGCCGTTCAGCGGCGAGGGTATTCGCGTGACAATCGGAAGCCATGAGGAGAACGATCGATTTCTCGCCACCCTCCACGGTGTGGCGGCACCTGCGGCGACCCCTTAGCCTCAATCCACCGTTTGTTGAGTGGTGTGGTGGTGGCGCGTCCACCAAAAAGGCCTCCTGAAGTGGGAGTCTGTTGATGTTCGAAGTCGACAG
>JBKJJS010000098.1:0-5057 GCA_046597895.1 Ilumatobacteraceae bacterium | reverse complement strand
GCCGCCATCGCGGAGTGCCACGGAGGCGGGCCGTCGCGGTATGCCTCGTAGCTCGCCCCGCCGCCGGCGCGACGGATCGCCATCACGATGCGGGCGTGCTGGGGATTGTCGACGTCGAGGCGCGGCAGCAGTTGCCGCAATCCCATGCTGTCCGGCCAATCGATCCCGAGCGCCTTGGCCTGCTGGCGCAGCACTCGCCGCTCGCCCCGATCCGGATCGGGCATCACACGGAACACGCCGGTGTGGGCGGCATGGAGAGCGGACGCCACCGCCAAGTTGGCAGCCAGCGACATCGTGGCGTTGCGGTCCTCACTCACGGCTCTTGGCCGCAAGCGCAACGTGAGGCACCCGGGGCGATCCGGGTCTGGTTCCACTTCCTGCTCCGGGAACTCCACCCGCGGTGCTCCTCGTCGATCCTCGGCAGCTTCGACACGCCTGGCCAGTTCCTCGAGGGGAGGGGGCAATTGTGCCGCGCTGACGGATTCGTAGGCCAGCTTTGCCCGGCTGCGGATCATCGCCCGCTCCACCCCACTGAGCGTCGGCTCGCCGTCGCCGTCGACCCGTACCGTGAGCACGATTGCAGGGCGGGGACCATCGGGCAGGAGGCTGGCCGCACCCTCCGAGAGCACGGCGGGATAGACCCCGACCTTGCTGTCGGGCAGGTAGATCGTCGCCCCCCGCCGCCACGCCTCGGTATCGAGGGGTCCGCCCGGTCGTACGAACGCCGCGACATCGGCGATGGCGTAGTGCAGCGCGATGTCCGACCCCACCTGTTCGACGAAGAAGGCCTGGTCGAGATCGGTCGCCGACGCCGGATCGAGCGTGACGAACTCCACGGCGGTCAGATCGCGATGGTCAGCGCGATGGTCGGCGTGGGCCGCCTCGGCCGCTTCTTGCTCCACCTCAGCGGGAAATCCGGCAGGGACGTCGAACTGTTCACGGATCGCCGCGAGACCCCCCGCCAGCAACTCCCGAGCGGGCAACCCGACGTGCATCAGCGACCGACCTGCATTAGCGGCCGACGTAGTGGGCGGGCCGCTTCTCGAGGAAGCTACGCACCCCTTCGCGGTGGTCCTCGGTTTGGAACAAGCGACCAAGCGTCGTCGACACCCACGCCCCGAGATCGTTCCAATCCGGGTCGAGGGCCTTGCGCAACCCCGCCTTCAACGCCCGAACCGCCAGGGGAGGGTTGGCGGCGATCCGCCCGGCCAGGGTCAACGCTGTCTCGAGCAACTGCTCGTGGGGCACGACGCGCGAGACGAGGCCAATGCGTTGGGCCTCCTCGGCCGTGATGACATCTCCGGTGAACACGAGTTCGGCGGCTTTTTCGCGGCCGACGAGTTGCGCGAGGCGACCAAGACCGGCGACGTCGGTGACGAGGCCCCGCAACACGAACAGCTCGCCGAATTTCGCTCTCTCGCTGGCCACCCGAAGATCGGCCATCATCGCCAACTCCATTCCCCATCCGACTGCGGCACCATTGACAGCAGCAATGACCGGCACGTCAGTGTGGAGGAGTGCGCTGGCGGCCGGGGTGAGCCGCGGTTGGCGATTGTCGGAGAGTGGAGCTGCGCCTTGCGCCCCACCACCCATGATCTGCTTCACGTCATCACCCGAACAGAACGCTGGGTCGACGCCGGTGATGACGAGGCAACGCACACCGTCACGGTCGGCCGACGACACGAGCCGCTCGAGTTCGGCGTACATCTCCCACGTCAGCGCGTTTCGGGCGGGCGCCCGGTTCAGCGTGATGAGACCGATGCCGTCGTCGCGGTGTTCCCACACGACGTCAGCCATGGTCACCGCCGCGCTCCCATGAACATGTTCTTCAACGCGTCATAGTGCTCTATGCAGTGACCGGCACCGAGCACGACGGCCTCGAGTGGCATCGGTGACATATGCACCGGCACGCGGCACTCACGTTCAATGCGCTGCTTCAAGCCCCTGAGCATCCCGCCACCACCGACGAGATACATGCCCCGTACGAGGAAGTCCTGTGACAGTTCCGGCGGCGCCTTGGCGAGACAGCGCATCACCGACTGGACGATGGCGGACACGACATCGTCGATGGCGGTACGCACTTCCTCCGGCGTGAGGAGCACGGTCTTGGGCAACCCCGACATGAGGTCTCGGCCCCGCACTTCGGCCTGCGCCTCGTCGGGAGTGGGGTCGGCCGACCCGATTGCCATCTTGATCTCCTCGGCGGTGCGCTCACCGATGGCGATCCCGTGCTCGCGCCGGACGTAGTTCTGGATGGCGGCGTCGATGTCGAAACTACCGATCCGCACCGCTTCGAGCGCCACGACTCCGCCGAGACTGATCACCGCGGTCTCGCATGTGCCCCCACCGATGTCGATGACCATGTTGCCCACGGGCTCGTCGATCGGTAGGTCCGCGCCGATGGCGGCGGCCATCGGCTGCTCGATGAGTTGGGCGTCGGCCGCGCCGGCTCGCCGCGCCGCGTCCGTGACGGCACGACGCTCCACCTCGGTGATGGCTGACGGCACGCAGATGACCACTTTCGGCCGATTCCACCGGGTGACGCCAACGCGCTGCAGTAGTAGCCGGATCATGCGCTCGGTGATGTCGAAGTCCGTGATGGCCCCGCCCCGCAAGGGACGCACGGCCACGATGTAACCGGGCGTGCGCCCGATCATCTGCCACGCCTCACGCCCCGTCGCCAGCACCTCACCGGTCTGTCGGTTGAGCGCGATGACCGACGGCTCGTTGAGGACGATGCCACGGCCCTTCATGTAGACGAGCGTGTTGGCGGTGCCGAGGTCAATTGCCAGGTCGCGTGCGATGGCTGCTCACTCCCCCGCCGACGCGCCGCGATCGCCGGCCTCGCGGACGCGGTCTTTGACACCGCGTCGCGCTTCGGGCGACAGGGCGTCCATATGCCGGCGGAACGACTCGACGCCGCTGTCGTAGTCGGCCTGCCGGGTTGGGGTGCGGCGGCGCGCCACCGCGAGCGCTCCCACGAGCACGAGTGCCACGATGAGCAGAACGATCACCCACAGCATGGTCAGGCCCGACCGCCCATGTCGACCGACGCGGCGTCCTGGAGCGGAGTACCACCCGTGCCCCAGTCCGAGCCGCCATCCCAGACCTCGTGTTTCCAGATGGGCACGCTCGCCTTGAGGGCGTCGATTCCGAAGCGAGCCGCCTCGAATGCCTCTGGGCGGTGCGGTGACGAGACCACGACGAGCACGGTGGATTCGGTGACGGTCATCCGGCCCACGCGATGGAGGAGTGCAATGCGACCCGTCTCGGCCCAGCGAACCCGGATCTCGTCGGCGATGGCCTGCATCCGGGGAACGGCCTGCTCCTCATACGCTTCGTACGTGAGGTGTTCCACGCCCGTGCGGCCCTCGGCATGATCACGCACTGTGCCGCTGAAGAGCACCACCGCTCCGCAGTCGGCGCGCACCGCCCAGTCGTAGACGGCTCCGACCGAGAGTTCGTCGGTCGTCAGCGCGATCCAGGTTTCACCGACATCCGGCCGAGGCACGCCGATCATCGTAGCGGCGATGCCGGCTGGTCCCTTCGGAGACCCAGCGCGGCGAGGCCACGGGGCGAGCCACGGGGGCGAAGCCCCTTGCTCCGCCCCGCTCGCTAACCTGCCCGGCCGTGAGCGGCAGCGAGTGGGACGACGAGGAAGGCGGGTACGCGCCAGCTCCCCTGCCACTCCACGAGCGCACGTGGCGGCACCCGTCCGAACTCGGCGAGTCCAGTGCCGTCCCCGGGCCATCGCTCGGCCGTTCGTCACTGATCGGCGCTGGCGTGATCGGCGTGGCACTCGTCGTCGGGCTCACCCAACTCCTGGTGCCCCGCTCCGGTACCACAGTCGTGTCCACGCAGGCCACGCTGGCCCTCGCCGGTCGATCCAGTTCATCGGCGTCAGCGCGTGACGCTAGTTCGGGCACATCAGCGTTGCGCAGTGATCCGGCCACGACGAACGCTCCCTCCGCCACCCGTATCCGTCCCACCGAAGCGCCATCGACCGCGCCGTCGAGTGCGGCGGCAGCGGCGATCGACACCGTGTCCACCGTAAGGTTGGTCGCCGCCGGCCGAGCGGCCGTTCCCTTCGGCGACGGTCGTCGAGCGGTGACGACTGCTGGCGATCTGGCGGAGCACGACACCCTCGAAGTACGACTCGGCGACGGCACGTCCGTACCCGCCGTGGTCATCTCGGTGGATACCGAGGGAAATGTCGCGGTGTTGCAACTCGACGAGCGCGCCACCGGCCGCGCCGCCACGGTGGCCACAGAATTGCCTCACGACGGTGACCTCGTCGTAGTCGGCTGCGCGACCCCCACCGACGCCGTGCTCGTCGAGACGTCGGCCGGGATGGTGGTCGAGATCGACGCTTCCGTGGAAGACGGAGCGCCCATCCTCGACCGCGAGGGTGCCCTCGTCGGGCTGGCCTCGACAAGGACCGACGGCCTCGTGCTCCTCGTGCCGATCATCGACGTCGCCTTGGGCGCGAGCGCCGACACCAGCGTTGACCTCGACGACATGCTCGTCATCACCGTGTGGCTCGGTGTGAGCTTCGAGGGCGAGGATCTCGTCATCGCCTCGGTCCAGGACGGGGCCCCGGCCTACGCGGCCGGGGTGCTCGCCGGCGATCGACTGCTCAGCCTTGACGGGTTGCCTCTGTCCACCATCGACGACCTCTGGTTGGCCCTTTCGGGATACGACCCGAACGACGTCGTCACGCTCCTCATAGAGAGTGGCAGGGTTCAACGAGCAGTCACGGTCACCCTTGGGGCCCGCCCTTCGTGACGCTGAGCCGGCGTCGTCGCGTCATCCAGCGCACGACAGACGCCAACACCAGCACCAGCCCTATCGACGACGAGGCCATCGCCCCCAGTGCCACTTCCTGACGCCGCTTCGGCGTCAACATGGTCCACCACTTCGCTTCTGTTCCCTCGACGTAGGCCTGCTCGTTCGTGACCGTTGGCGTCCACCCCGCGTCGCGCAACTTGTCGTTGGCGTCGACCCACGGTGCCCGGGTGTAGTCGATCAGGCCGGGCGGGATCGGGCCGCGCTGGATC
>JBKJJS010000022.1:0-3160 GCA_046597895.1 Ilumatobacteraceae bacterium | reverse complement strand
GCCCGGTCGGGAACGCCGTGCGGGCGTGGCTGGCGGGCACGGAGGCCGTCGACGGCGTCCAGCCGAGTGATCACGCCGCCGTGGTCGCCGAACTCGTCACGCCCACCTGAGCTCCGGGTTCTCGGCGCGATCGAACCCGGATTCCGGGTAAATCCGCGCCGAGAACCCGGCGGGCCGCTGCGGAGCGGTCAGCCGACGTCAGAACCGAGGTCGCCCGCCCGCCAGTGACGGCGGCACATCAGTTCGTACCGGACCACGTCGCCGAACAGGGGCTGCGCGGCATCAGGATCGGTGTCGCCGACCACCACCTGGGCACCCTCGAACACGACCTGACCGTTGACGAGTCGGGCGTTGTGGGTGGCCCTCCCGCCGCACCAGCACCTGGCCTCGACCTGAAGCTCGATGCGCTCGTCCGCCACTTCCATCATCCGGCGTGACCCATCGAAGAGCACCCCGCGGAAGTCCGTGAGTAGCCCGAACGCGTACACGTCCACATCGAGGTCATCGACCACTCTGGCCAACTGGTCGCATTGCTCGACGGCGTAGAACTGGGCTTCGTCGCACACGACGTAGTCGACAGGGGCGAGCCGCCTCACGAGTTCCTCCAAGTCGAGGTGGGGTTCGACCTCGATGGCCGGGGCGGCGACGCCGAGGCGGCTCGTGACCTGCCCGCCGTCACGGTCGAGCTTGGTGAGCAGCAGCCCGCGTCGGCCACGCGAACTCAGGTTGTGGTGGATCTGCAAGGCCAAGGTGGACTTTCCCGAACCCATCGTGCCGAACGAGAACCGGAATCGCGCCACGGCGTGCGACCGTAGTTGCTCGTCTCAGCTGAAGAGTGCGTCAAGCGCCTTTTCGGCGACCGACTCGTGTCCGGGATCGATAGGCATGATCCGGCTCAGCCAACTGACGGACACGTAGCCCGCTTGCACCGCGCCGGCGTCGGTCTCCTCGGGAAGCGTGACTGCCGCACCCCAGTTGAGCCGCACGTGGTAGGCGCCGTCATGGCCGATCTTCGGTTCGAGGTCGAGCCGGGTCATCGATCGCCCGGGCAACATGGCGAGCTCGGTCCGCCGCCACCCCTTCAACTCGTCAACCGCGACATTCGGCACGTTGAGGTTGAGGCACATTGCTTCACTCGGGAGATCGGCCGCCAACGCTCCGACGGCGTGGGCGGCGACGTGGGCCGCGGTCTCCCACTTCTGGCCGACGAGCATCTCGTCCCACGCTTGACCTTCGACGCTGCCGACCGTGACGTCCTGGCTGACCGCGACCCCGGTGACGCCGCCGTTGCGGGCTGTGATCGCCGCGCCGACGGTGCCCGAGTGATACACCGCCCGGCCGACGTTGGCGCCGGGGTTGATACCCGACACCACGAGATCGAACGGCGGCCCGAACGCTCCGAGGCGAGCGAACATCACACAGAGCGCCGGTGGTCCCGACACCGTCCACACCTCATCGAGCCCGTCGAGGCTCACACGGTGGACTTCCGGCCGCATCACGTTGAGCGCGCCGACGGCGCAACCAGCGCCGCTGTACTCCGTGTCGGGCGCGGCGACGATCACGTCGCCGAACGGCCGCATGGCTAGGGCCAGTACATGGAGGCCGACGGAATCGATGCCGTCGTCGTTGGTCACGAGGATTCTCACCACGTCACCCTACGGGCGCACGGTGAACGGTGGATGATCAGCGCGGAACGAACCGAGGAAACCGGAGGTCGGGCGGCGACGGTACGGTGGTGGCATGTTGGCCGACAGCGAGGTCGAGCGGGCGCTCGTCATCACCGCCCATCCGGACGACGTGGATTTCGGCGCCGCCGGCACCATCGCCACATGGACCGACGCCGGGATCCACGTGACGTACTGCATCGTCACCGACGGCGACGCCGGTGGGTTCGACCCCGGGATTCCTCGGTCGGCCATCGCCGGCATCCGGCGCCAGGAGCAAACTGCCGCGGCAAAAGAGGTCGGCGTCACGGATGTGATCTTCCTCGGCCATCCGGATGGCCGGCTGGAAGCGACGCTCGGCCTGCGCCGCGACCTCGCCAAGGTGATCCGCCAGGTGCGCCCGCAGCGGGCAGTCATTCAGTGCCCGGAACGCAACTTCTCCCGTATCTACGCCAGCCACCCGGACCACTTGGCGGCCGGTGAGGCCTCGCTCTGCGCGGTCTATCCGGACGCCCGCAACCCGTTCACGTTCACGGATCTGCTCGGTGACGGGCTCGAGGCCTGGAGTGTCGCCGAGGTGTGGATGATGGGTGGCCCAAATCCGCAACACCCGGTCGACATCACCGCGCAGCTCGACCGCAAGATCGCCGCACTGATGCGCCATGAGAGCCAGCACGTCGACCCTGCCCGGATCGAGGAACTCATCCGCGCATGGGGGTCGTCGAACGCCGTCCAATTCGGGCTCGGCGACGGCCGGGCCGCCGAAGCGTTCCAGATCATCGATACCCGATAGCCGCCACACGTCACCACCACACACCCCGTCACCACCGCACACCCCGTCAGAGGAGCGTCTCGCCATGCCCGAAGCCGTCATTGTCGCCACTGCCCGCAGCCCGATCGGCCGGGCCAACAAGGGCACCCTCGCCGGCCTCCGCGCCGACGATCTCGCCGCCCAGATGCTCATGGCCGTGATGGCCAAGGTCCCGCAGTTGTCGGCCGCCGACATCGAGGATGTCATGATGGGCTGTGGCCAACCCGCCGGTGAGCAGGGTTACAACGTGGGCCGGGTGGCGGCACTCCTCGCTGGTCTCGACGTTCCCGGCGTCACGGTGAATCGCTACTGCTCGTCGTCGCTGCAGACGATCCGCATGGCCGCCCACGCCATCAAGGCTGGTGAGGGCGACTGCTTCATCGCCGCCGGAGTGGAGTGCGTGAGCCGCTACCAGTACGGGGCGAGTGACACGGCCCCGCACAACCCGATGTTCACGACCGCCGGTGAGCGCAGCGCGTTACGCAGCCAGGGTGGCCAGGCGCCGTGGACCGCCGGCGCCGGCCTGCCCGATGTGTACATCGCCATGGGCCAGACCGCCGAGAACGTCCGCGAAGCCGAGGGCGTCACGCGCCGGGAGATGGATGAGTTCGGGGCCCGCTCCCAGCAGTTTGCCGTCGCCCATGTCGAGAACGGGTTCTTCGAGGACGAGATCTCCCCCGTGACG
>JBKJJS010000399.1:0-5951 GCA_046597895.1 Ilumatobacteraceae bacterium | reverse complement strand
GGGGTTGGCAGTGGTCGTATCGGATTGGGCACCACGGGATGGCACAGGTGGGGTACATGGCTCGTAGGGCGCGTCGTTGGGCGGTGTTGGCGAGTCGTTGACTTCGGCCGAGATCTAGGACGACTCCGTCACTGTTCAAGATGACGGGGATGATGTTGGCGGTGCAGGCCATGCGGCGGATGGTGTCGATGGGGAGTTCGATTCCGGTGCCGGGATCGATGATCGATTGCGGGTGGGGGCCGTGGAGGAGGGTTTGCCAGTCGATGACGACGCACATGTCGAGGTGTTCGTAGCTGTGCGCCGGTGTGGGTGGTGTTGATGGTTCACCAAGGATCGCCAACCCACCCCCGAACCGACCCGGCTCAGGCTTCGCGGCCGGTTCGGCACCCTGCTCCGATACGCCCGGCTCCGCAGCGGGTCCAGTGGCGGACTCGGCGGCGGGTTCGGCACCCTGCTCCGCGGCGCCTGGCTCCGAGGCGCCTGGCTCCGCAGCGGGTTCTGCGGCGGGTTCGGTCGTATCGCTGGCGGCGGTGGTGGGTGCGGTGAGGTCGAGTAGGGCGAGCGCGTAGAGGTGGCCGTGTTTGCGTTCATCTGTCGGACAGGTGTCGGGCAACGCGGTACGGAAGAGTCGTTCGACGGCTTTGTCGAGTCGGCGGATGAGTCGCATCCCGGATTCTGGGTCGAACTCGAACCGGCCACAGACCATCCCGGAGTGCTCATCGATCCATGTGCGCAGGAACGTGGCACGACGTTGGGCTTCGAACCGGGCTACACCATCATCGGGACCGATCCGGTTGATGATCCGGGCGACCGATTCCGCGAACCGTTGCGGGGTGGATCGTTGGGCGAGTTCGGTCAGCCGGGCGCCGTGGGCGGCGAGTTCACCGTGTTGGGCTGGTTCCAACCGTTCCGCGGCGCGGGTCACCACATCGACATGGGCTGCGGTGATCGAGCCTTCCCCGAGCGCTGCTTCCAACTCGGGGACCTGCTCGAGTGTCGCGGCACGCCTCACGGTGCGCCCGGCATCGCTCGAACTGGTGCGTCCTGCGGCCGCCAACACTTCTTCGGGCAGGATCGGGGTGGCCTTGGCGAGTTCGCGCAGGCGGCGGGCGCATTGGACTTTGCGGCTATCGGCCCAGGCCTGGACTTTCGCAAGATCGGCGAGTGTTGTTTCGATCGTGGCGCGGGTGGCGGTGGTGAGGTCGGTTGTGTCGATTCGTGAGACCACCGCCACGATCATGACACGTACACTAGTTCGGGAACAAACGTTCGCCAACGTTGCCGGGCAAGATTTGCAAGAATTCATTGCCGATCGCTCGGATCCGCGGGTCGACCAGGCTAGGAAAGGGGTGTGGCGAACCCCGCGAATTCCCCAGTCGCCACTCCGGCGGCGCCGCTGCCTGCTCGGCTCCTCGCGTTGGATGTCGACGGCACGCTCCTCACCTCGGCTGAGACGCTGTCGCCTCGGACACGAGCCGTGCTTCACCGCGCCGAGGCGGACGGATGGCATGTCGTCGTGGTCACCGGCCGGCCACTTTCCGTCGCTCTTCCGGTGGTACACGACCTTGGTCTCGGTGAGTACGTGGTGGCGTCGAACGGCGCCACCATCGCCTTTGTCGCGAACGGGGTCATTCTCCATCAAGCCAGCCTGCCCGGCGCCCTCGTGGCGGTAGCGATCGACCGCGCCCGCCGGGCGGTGCCCGGCCTTGGCTGTGCGGTGTCGACGCCTCGGGGCTTCTTCCGGGAGCCAGGCTTCGGTGCCGTCGCCCCGCTCTCGGAGGCCGAGGGCGAGCTGGTCGACGACGCCCGCCCCCACCCGGACGAGTCAGTGCAGTCAGCGGTGTTGTTCGCCACCCACCTCGACGCGTGGGTGCTCCAGGACCTCATCGCCGCGGTTGCTCCCCCTGGTATCGCCGTGAGTCCATCGGGTCTTCGCGCCTGCGTGGAGCTGACGGCCCCTGGTATCCACAAGGCCAGCGGGTTGGCCCGCTTGTGCGAGTTGGTCGGCGTGGCGCGGGGCGACGTTGTCGCATTCGGTGACGGATTCAACGACCACGAGATGCTGGCGTGGGCCGGTCTCGGTGTGGCGATGGGCAACGCTCATTCAGAGACGAAAGCGGTCGCCGACGAGGTGACTGCCAGCAACGATGATGACGGGGTGGCGTTGGTGGTGGAGCGGCTACTCGGTCACACAAGGCCGCCGCGCTGAAAGGGCGAGGCCGGTGTAACGCTCTGGCTGCGGCCAAGACTGACGTCTCGATGAAACGTTTAGTCGTGACTTTCCTGCTGTGTGTCTCGCTGCTGCTCGGCGCCATGCCGAGCCACGCCGCGTCGAAGAGCGGGAACTTTCGCTCGTCGCGGAAGTACTCCACGGTGGGGACGGCCCGTATCGCTGATACGTCCAAGCCCGTGTTGCGGTTCTCCACGAACTTTCGCACCTCCTCGGGCCCGCGGCTGAGGGTGTACCTGTCCTCCGCCCCCGTCGGGTCGTCGGAGAGTCGTTACGACGATGACGTCATCCAACTGGGCACCCTGAAAAGCCGGTCGGGTGCACAGAGCTACACGATTCCACGGGGTGTGAACCTCAGCAAGTACCGCACCGTCGTGATCTGGTGCGACAAGTTCGACGTGTTGTTCGGTACCTCCCGACTCGGGTGATCGCCGCGACCGTCTGGCGGTCTCGACCTCAGTAGTCAAGGTCCGGCATCCGGGCCGAGCCGGGCTTGACGGTTGGCGTCTGGTCGTTCAGAAGTGCGCTGAGCACCTCGTCGATCATGCCGAGATGGCCAGTCTCGCCAGCGAACTGGCGCTTGACCTCGGTGAGGTAGCCGGACAGGTTGTCGAGTCGCATCGCCAGCGTTCGGGCCACGGCGAGAATGATGTCGGGCCGTGACGTGAGGAACGCGTCGCCGTCGTGCGCCACGAGAAACGTCGTGTTGAGGTTCGCCCGCACGGTCGCCGTCGCAGGGCACTGGAGCAACGTCGACATCTCGCCGAAGATGGACCCTGGAGTGCTGATCCGAGCCAATGACACGCCGTCGCGTTCGATGGCCACTTCGCCCTCGACGAGCACGAACACAGTGCCGGGCGACTGACCCTGTCCGATGACGACCTGCCCGGCCAGCACCACAGTGCTGGGAAGATCGGTGCAGCTGTCGACCACATTCGACATGGTTCCTCCTCGTCGCGATGCTATCCGGCCATCCCAGCGGCCCGAGGTTGACAGTTCATACTGAGTATGTATACTGAGGAACTATGGCAGTACGCGAGGGTTTGTTGGCCCTCCTGGATGAGGGTCCCCGGCACGGGTACCAGTTGAAGACCGGTTTCGAGACAGCCACGGGTGGGGTGTGGCCGCTCAACGTGGGTCAGGTGTACACGACACTCGAACGGCTCGAACGTGATGGATTGGTGACCGCCGCCGCCGAGGAAACCAGAGGCGGTGCGGGCGGCGGGCCACAACGGTCGTACTCGCTCACGGCGGCCGGCCGCGAGGAGTTGGGTACCTGGTGGCGGGCGGTGCCTCAGGACGACCCACCACCGCGCGACGAGCTGATGCTGAAGGTGCTCATGGCGATTGAGCGCGGTCACGAACACGCCATGACCGTCATCACGCGCCAGCGCACCGCACTCGTCGGACTGCTCCAGGCCGCTCGCCGGGGTCATCGGGGCTCGGAACCCGACTTGGCTACCCGCCTCGTGGCCGACGCCACCGTGGTGCGCGCCGAGGCGGACCTGCGCTGGCTCGACATGTGCGAATCCCGCCTCATCGATTCATTGTCGCCCTCACTCTCGCCCTCACTCTCGACGAACCGCTCCCCAGGAGGGACCACGTGACGAAGACCACGCTCAATGACGTTGTCGACCGTGCCGACCGCACTCGTTCGGAGCAACCGCCGGCACTTCAGTTTGCCGACGTGGTGAAGGCGTATGGCACCGGGCCTGCCGAGGTCAGAGCGTTGAACGGGGTCACACTCAGCGTCGCCGCCGGCGAGTTCGTGGCGGTGATGGGCCCGAGCGGCTGTGGGAAGAGCACGTTGCTGCACCTCGCCGGAGCGTTGGAGGACCCGACGGCCGGGCGGGTGGTGGTCGATGGCCGCGACCTCGCGACGCTGGGCATCCACGAGCGGGCCGAGTTACGTCGGCGCGACGTCGGTTATGTGTTCCAACGGCTGAACCTCATCCCGTCGCTGACTGCGGTGGAGAACGTGATGCTGCCGCTGGAGTTGGACGGGATCGCGGCGCGCAAAGCACGCCAGCGGGCGTTGGAGGCGCTCACCGTCGTCGGGCTCGACCAGCAACTTGACCGCTATCCGGACAGTTTCAGCGGCGGCCAGCAGCAGCGCATCGCCATCGCCCGAGCGATCGTCGGTACCCGCCGAGTACTGCTCGCCGACGAACCGACCGGCGCGCTCGACACGCTCAACAGCGACCGCATCATCGAGCTCATCGCCTCGCTTCCCGCGGAGCACGGCACCGCCGTGGTACTCGTCACCCACGAACCTCGCTTTGCGTCATGGGCCGACCGGGTGGTGTTCATGCGGGACGGTCGCATCGTCGACGAATCGGTGCCGGCACCCCCGTGCATCGCCCCGACGGATCACCGTGTCGAGGTGGGCCGATGACCACCACCAGTGCGGTCGTACTTCGTTCGGGCCCTCGCCCGGCCAGCACCGATCGACCGAGCCCCATGTCGCGTTGGGGCCTCGCGTCGCGGCTCGCCCGGCGTGAGGTGCGCCGACGGCCCGGGCGGACGCTGATGGTGATGATGCTCGTCGCCATCCCGGTCTTCGCCATGGCTGTGCTGAGTGTGATGTACCGCACCACGCGGGACTCGCCCGAGGAGCGCTACCAGCGGCTCCACGGGGCGAGTGATGTCGCCGTTGACGGCTTCGTCAAGGGCGAGCCGGGGATAGGCCCCGAAACCGCTGATCTTCTCGCCGTGCTGCCGGTCGGGAGCCGGTTGATCGAGGTCCACACGGCCTACGCGCCCATCCGGCCCGCTGGCGTGGTGGCGAGCACCCGCGTGCGCTTCACCGATCTGCCGCTCACCGATCCGCTCACCGCCGGCATCGTCGAGGTCCAGCGCGGTCGGGGACCAGCGGCGCCCGGCGAGACACTGTTGAGTTCGGGTGTCGCCCACAAGTTTGGCGTCGATATCGGCGACGCGCTGGAACTTGCCAACCCAGACGCGACGTATCAGGTCGTCGGGATCGGCCGACTCTCCGACGCGTTTGCGGAGCCGCTCATGGTTGTGGGCGGCAACGCCAGCGCCTTGTTGCGGCCAGGCGCATTCACGCTGTCCTGGCTCGGCCAAGTGCCCGGGGGTGCCACGCCCGAGGTCGTCGACGCACTCACCGCCGTGGCCGGCACGGCGGTCGCCGCTCCTGGTGGGCGGTCCGAGTACTGGTCCTATGACGACAGAGGCACCCGGCCCGACCAACTGGCTTGGGGCTGGGTCGGTGGCGTGCTCGCACTCACCGTGATGGGCGTCATCATTTCGGCGGCGTTCGCCACGAGTGCCCGCCGGCAGTTGGTGACGCTCGGACAACTGTCGGCCAACGGGGCCGACCAACGGCTGCTGCGGCGCACCCTCGCCCTCCAAGGGGCATGGTCAGGCGCCCTCGGCTCGATCGTTGGCGTGGCGGCTGCCCTCGCCATGGTCATCGGTGGTCGCGGACTGATCGAGCGGGTGATCATCCGCCACTCCATGGGACCCCTGGTGATCTCGGGTTTCGATCTCATGGTCATTCTTGTCACCGGGACAACTGCGGCTGCGGTAGCGGCCTTCGTCCCGGCGCGCACCATCACCCGCGTACCGGTGCTTGCCGCTCTCGGCGGCCGTCGGCCGCTCGGCGCGGTGCCTCGGCGACTGATCCCTACGGGCTTCGGACTGTTCGCCTTCGGAGTGCTCCTGCTGTTTTTGATCGCCTCGGGAACCGCCTCGAGCG
>JBKJJS010000307.1:0-4229 GCA_046597895.1 Ilumatobacteraceae bacterium | reverse complement strand
CGAGACCGAGCCGAAGTGCCACGGCAGGCACATCACACCCTCGGCCCCGGGCGCCACGCGACCTGCGACCTGCGACATGCGGTCGAAGAGGTCGGCGTCGACGTCCGCCTCCGATGTCGTCTCATCGGTAGCCGCAAGATCAACGAGACCGTCGTCGGGCCGCACGATCTGGTGGAGAAAGGTCTCAAGGACCTTGCCCCCGACCCCCGCCTCTGCCACCACGTAGTACCGGTCGGGGAGGGCACTCGGCATCGACAGTATGTAGCGGTCTGGGTCATTCGTTCGGACCGGGTGGTGCGATGTCAGTACCCCCGTCGTCCCCATCATCACGGTGCCCTGGCCCGGATGCAGTGCACCCGTCCCCAGTGCTCCGGCAACGCTGTCGTTCGCCCCGGCCGCCACGACTGTGCTCCGGCGCACGCCGATCGAGTCGGCGACCGACGCCAGAATCGGAGCAACGACCGACGGCGAGGCGACCAGTGCTGGGAGCTTTGAGGCGTCGACTCCGGCCGCGTCTACGAGTTCCGACGACCACTTCACCGCTCCGAGGCGGCGGTTGTCGGTGAGAGCGAGTGGCATCACGGAGTTCGCCGTGCCGACGATACGGCCCGTGAGTCGGGCAGTGAGATAGTCCGCCGGCTCGAGATAGGCCACCGTGCGCTCGTGGACCTCCGGGTGGTGGTGCTGGAACCACAGAATGTGGGACAACGACGTACTCGGGGCCATGCCGTGGAGCTCGATCCACCTCGCCCGGCGTCGGTGGCCATTCTCGCCTCGGGTGAGGCCGGCCAACTCGTCCTGGCCCCGTCGGTCGAACCACATCGTCAACGGGCCTACCGGCAGGCCAGCGGCATCGACCGGAACGATCGACGACCATTGGGCAGTGGCGCAAATCACCCCCACCCGGGCGGCCGCCTCCCGACCGGCATGGGCCAGGGCCTCACGCGCCGCCTCGAGTACGGCGTGCCAGACCACGTCCGCATCCTGCTCCGCGGCGCCGCCTGCGCCGAAAATGGTGGTGACCGGGCGGGTCCCGCTCCCCTGGATGCGTCCGTCGGTGCCGACGACGCAGACTTTGGCGGCGGTGGTCCCGAGGTCGATTGCCAGCGCGTTCATGGGCGAGTGGTAGCCCAACGAGGGGGTGAGGAAGGAACGAAGAAGTGCATGAGAGGATCGTTGATACGCAAAGACTCCTGGTATATGGTGCCACGTCGGTCGCTCCCACAAGGCCCCGAGTCATGTCGCTGGTGGGAAGGCGGGCGACTCAGGGGAGCGTGCGGCTCGGGCCGCACCCAACAGAGGAGTGTGTCTCGATGCACCACCAGACCGACCGCCGGCACCAGCGCAGGGGCCTTGCGGCCGTCGTCGTCGCCGTTGCCCTACTGGGCGCCTGTGGAGACGACTCAGGCGGTTCTTCGTCGACCGCACCGGCGAGCACGACCGGCTCCACGTCAGCGGCCACCACCGGCTCCACCACCGCACCTGCCGCGGCGCGCGAACTGGTGATTGCCCGGGACATGGATATCAACTCCCTCGACGTCAGTCGCAGCTACTGCGACACCTGCCAGATCTTCAACACCGCGGTCTACGAAACATTGATCACCCTCGATCTCGTCGACCCGAACAAGCAGATTCCCCGCCTGGCCACAGTGTGGTCGGCGAATGCCGACAACACCGTCTTCACATTCACTCTGAACCCGGCGGCCACATTCGCTGATGGGTCGGCCGTCGAGGCCAAGGACGTGAAGTGGTCGTGGGAGCGTCTGGCCAACGTGAAGGGGTCGGCGTCGTATCTGATGTCGGGTCTTACGAGCATCGAGGCGCCCGACGCCGCGACCATCGTGGCCACGTTCTCGGCGCCGAACTCGGCCTTCATTCCGATCGTGGCAGCGAGCTACCTCGGGGTCATCAACAGTGACGTCGCCACCGCTCAGGGCGCCAAGGCGGACGCGACTGCCGACACCACGGACACGGCCGAGCCGTGGTTCTTGTCCAACTCGGCGGGCAGTGGGCCATACACCCTCACGTCCTACACCCAGGGTGATTCGCTCGTGATGACCCGTAACGACACCTACTGGGGTCCGGTCAAGCCAGTCTTCCCGAAGGTGACGATCAAGCAGGTGAAGGACTCGTCATCCCAACTCCAGCAGTTGCAGACCGGCGACGCCGACATTGCCATGCAGCTGTCGGTGGATGCGCTCGGCCAGTTGACAGGAGATGCCAACGTCACGGCCAACACCGTCGACTCATACAACTACGTGTACATCGCCCTCAGCCCGGGCGCGGTTGGTGCCGAGAACCTCCAAGATGTCAACGTCCGTAAGGCCATCTCCCTGGCGATCGACTATGACGGCGCCATCGACGCTCTCGTCGCCGGGAAGGGCAAGAAGCAGGCGAGCCCGATTCCGAACGGGTTCCTGGGCAGCGCGGACCTGGCCCTGCCGACCTATGACCTCGCTGCCGCCCAGGCACTGCTCAAAGCCGCAGGGAAGGAGGCGGGTTTCACACTGGATGCCACCTATCCGAAGGCGAATGTGTACGGCGTCGACTTCGACCTCATGATGCAGAAGCTCCAGCAGGATCTGAAAAAGGTCAAGATCGATCTGAAGTTGACGCCTGTCGAGTTCCCCCAATGGTCCGAAAAGATTAACAGCCAAGGCATCCCGGTGACGGCGGTCTACTTCGCCCCCGACCACTCGGACCCCTCGCAGTACATCCAGTACTTCGGGGAGATACCCGGCTCCTCGTGGGCGGCACGGGCGGGCGGGGGCGCCGCTGGGACGCCGCTGCTCAACCAGAAAGAGGTCGATCTGCTCGCTCAGGCGTTGGCGGCATCGGGTGATGCCAAGGAGCAGGCCTACACCGCTCTCGGGCAGGCGATGATCGACGACCTCATCATCCTCACCATCGTCAACCCGCAACTCGTACTCGCGACCCGGTCCGACATCACCAACATGCACTACAGCGCCTGCTGCAACCTGGACCTCGGGCTGCTCGGGCTCAAGGCCTGAGTCATCGGGCCCTGCTGCCCCATTTCGATACACGGTCGTGGGGCGGTACATCCTCCGACGGTTGGTGGCGATGCCGTTCTTGTTACTCGGCATCGTCACCATCTCGTTCTGCATCTCCCGGTTGATCCCTTCGGATCCGCTCGTGTCGATCGTGGGCGAACGCAACCTCAACAACCCTGAGATCGTGGCGGCGGCAGAGGAGAAGTGGGGGCTCGACGGCACCGTGACTCAGCAGTACGTGACGTACCTCAAGAACCTCGCTCACGGCGACCTCGGAACGTCGTTCCGAACGCGCCAGAGTGTGACGCAGGATCTGAAAGACCGTCTCCCTGCAACCCTGGAACTCACCTTCGGCGCCTTGCTAGTGGGCGGCGTCGGGGGCATTGCACTCGGTATGTTGGCGGCGAGTCGCAAGGACAAGCCCACCGATCACATCGCCCGTGTCTTCGCTCTCACCGGATCTTCACTGCCCGTGTTCTGGGTCGGCCTGATGCTCCTGTCGATCTTCTACGCCCGGCTTGGCTGGCTGCCCGGACCCGGTCGGTTGCCGCCTCGGACCGAGCCGCCAGGGAAGATCACGGGGTTCTACACCGTGGACTCCTTGCTCCATGGTGACTTCTGGCTGTTCTGGGAGTGTGTCAAGCGGTTGATCCTGCCGTGCTTCGTCCTCGGCTGGGCGTACATGGGGGCGATCTCCCGACTCGTCCGCGCCGCCATGCTCGATGAGCTGAATGCCGATTACGTGCGCACGGCCCGATCGAAGGGGCTCCGCGAACGCACGGTGTTGCGCTCCCACGTGCTGCGCAACGCATGGCTGCCAACGCTCACGATCATCGGCTTCTCGATTGCGACGTTGCTCACCGCGTCTGTGCTTACCGAGACCATCTTTCAGTGGAACGGGATCGGTTCGTATGCCGTGCAAGCATCGAATACGTTGGACTACCCGGCGGTGAACGGTGTGGCGCTGTTCGCGGGAACAGCGTTCCTGTTGGCCAACCTCGCCACCGATGTCCTGTACGCCGTGGCCGATCCCAAGATCAGGCTCTCATGACGACCGCCGTGCCACAGCGCAAAGGCCTGCGGTCACGGTGGCGACGCCCGACGATCATCGTCGGCTTCGTAGTGGCCGTGGCGTGGTTGCTGGTGATGTTCACGATCCAGTGGTGGGCCCGCTACGACCAGTATGCGGCCGTCGGTGGGCGCCTCGAGAGTCCGAGC
>JBKJJS010000242.1:0-2674 GCA_046597895.1 Ilumatobacteraceae bacterium | reverse complement strand
CACGTCGGCCTCCATCTCGGCCTCGGCCCGGCCGGGCTGCTGGAAGTACTCCTGGTAGAACTCCTCGGCCCCGGCCAGCGCCTTCCACGCCTCGCTCGGACGCACATCGCCCCGCGGGTTGAAGGGCACGGACAAGGACCCGACGGCGCGGAACACATCAGGGCGGATCAGCGCCGACGTCCACGCGATGGGGGCGCCCCAGTCGTGGCCGACGATGACGGCGGTGTCCTCCCCGAGCGCCCGCACGACCCCGACGTTGTCGCCCGCCAACGCCAGCAGCCGGTACGCCTCGATGGGCGTCGGCTTGGAGGAACGGCCATAGCCTCGTACGTCGACTGCGACAGCCCGAAAACCCCCTTCGGCCAACGCCTGCAGCTGATGGCGCCACGAGTACCAGGACTCGGGGAACCCGTGGACGAACAACACCATGGGGCCCGTGCCGGCCTCGACGCAGTGGATCCGCCCGTCGCCGACATCGACGACTCGATGAATGAGTTCGCTCATCAGTTGCGCACCTCCGCGAGCAGTTGTTGGAAGTCGGGCCTGGTATGGAGCGGCCACAGCCCTCGATCGGTGGCCAGTCGCTGACGGTCAGGCTTGTCCTGCACGGCCCGGCGCAGCCACGCCATCGCGTCGTCGCCATTCCCGGTCCGCCCGAGGCCGGCCGCGGTGAGGTAGAGCACCTCGGCATCGTTCGTCGCCCCGTACAGCGCCACGCCGTAGTGGGCGATCTGTTCCGGCGAGCCATGGGCGGCCAGCACGCGCAGCAACGTCACACTCCGCTCGGGATCACCCGTCGGCAGCGGCGACGGCAGCAGCCGGGTGAGAGGCGCGAGTTCCGGGCGCTCGGGCGGGTCCGGCAACGTCCACCGGGGGCGCCCAGGTGCCACGACCTGCGTGAGCGAGCGACGCGCCCCGTCAACGTCACCGGTCAGCGATTGAAGGTGGGCCGTGAGCCACGGCGAGGGGCCCCACCCGCTCGGTGACGGCGCGAGGCGCGACTCCAACCATCCCGAGCGCTCCGCCTCCAAGCCCGCCGTTGGCATGCCCGAATCACGGGTCTTCGCCGACTGCGGCGGAGCGATGTCGACGTCCATCCACGTGGCTACCCGGTCGTGCTTCGGAAGCTGCTTGAGCGCCAGGAAGCTGTTCAGGCCGCAGAAGATCAGGAGCAGGAACGGGAAGTCCAACACGTTGCCCGGGAAGTGACGGACCTGCTGCCAGACCGCGGCAGGGAACGAGTCGCCCGTGAGCCCGGCGAGTGGAGCCTGCCGCGCCGCAATGACCTCGCGTTCGAGCGCGCTGTACGGCTCCGTCGGATCCTGAGCGGCGATACCGACGACGAAGACCAAGCCGACGAGCACGAGCGTTCCGATCAGCATCGCCCGGCGTCCTCGTCGCTCCCCCAGTGCGCTCCCGAGGAACGAGTCGACCACATGACCACCGTCCAACGGCCACAGCGGCAGCAGGTTCAGGAGACCGATCACGATGCCCGCCCAGATCGCGCCGATCCACATGTCGTAGGCGAGCGAGCCGTCGAGCACGGCCTGAAGGCCGGCTTCGGTGCGAATGTCCGGTAGCGCGAGGTACGTCGCCAACAAGACGGGTAGGCAGGCGACGATCTGCGTCAAGGGGCCGGCGAGGCTGATCGTGTTGCGCTGCCGACGGGTGAGCGGCCGGGTGGTGGAGTACGACGCCCAGCCCACCAACAAGTTGAGCGTGATCGACGTCTGGGCCCCGTACCGACGAGCGGTGATGGCATGGCCGAGTTCGTGCACGAGCGTGAACACTCCGACGAAAAGGGCGGCAAACAACCCGGCCCGCTCACCCCCGGCCCACGACCAGATCATCACGAGCCCGATCAGGAAGAACGGGTCGACAGTGACCGGGATGCCGAGGGCGTTGAACCGCATGACTCGTGGACGCTACCGGGGGTCGTCCCGGCTCGGAGCCAGGTCGATGGCGATCGCCGGCACGACGTAGCACCACGCCTCTCGTGTGAGGCCGATCGACGGGTCGCCGTCGATGCCGTCGTCCTCGACGTACGCCGCTAGGAACTCACTCGCTGTCACCGGACGGCGACGGAGTCGTTCCCCCACGGCGTGACGGCGCCGTAACCAACCGCGACATCCTGGAAGGCCGACGGAAGCTCTTCGACCATGTGCAGCGTGGCCGCCCATCGGCCGAGGCCCACGCACAACGACGCGTACAGCCCGATCTCCACGATCTCGCCATCGGTGAAGTGCTCGTGCATGCGGGCGTAGAGGTCGTCGTCGATGGCCAGGTGGTTACTGGCAAGAAGTTCGCCGAAGCGAATGGCGACCTTCTCCGGCTCCGAGAGATCAGCCGCCTCGTACGGCTTCTCCAGCGAACACACGAGCTCCTCCGTGAGGCCATCGTTCATCGCATCCTTGTACCGGATCGCCATGCAGCTGCGGCACTGGTTGTGGAAGGCGATACGAAGCCGCATCAGTTCCATCAACCGCTCCGGCAGTTGGCGGTTGCGCTTGAGCGCCCCGCCAAACGCACCGAGACCGAGCGCGAGCTCCGGCCGGTGGGCGAAAAAGCGCATCAACCCATTCTCGAGGTCCGTGCGCTCATCCGGGTTCACCGCGGCCTTCAGCTGCGGATCCCAGTCCTGCGGTTCGATCATCCTGAGGCGTTCCATCGCTCC
>JBKJJS010000471.1:0-7501 GCA_046597895.1 Ilumatobacteraceae bacterium | reverse complement strand
CTCACCTACGCCCCCGAGCGGCTCAGCATGGAACGCAGTGAGAGCGCGTTCGGACCGCTCGACCGCATCGGACAACTCACCATGCGTAACCTCGACATCCAAGACAGTCGGGCCAAGATCGCGCAATACCGTGCGGTGGGCACGCTCGGCCCGGGCGGCGGCGAGCTCGGCATGCTCGAACCCGGCGACTGACCCGCGGCTGGCCATACCCGAGGCGTCAGCGACTTCGTTCGAGTTCGTAGAACGGGACTGCGCCATCGCGCCGTGTCCACAAGCCGGCACCGACCTGGACGAAATGTGGCTGTAGCCGCCGTCGATACCAGTCGCCGGATCGCCAGTGACAGTCGAGGTCCGTGTAGTCCTGGTCCACGACGTGATCGCGGTCGTGCAGCGTCGGCACCTCGAGATACAACACGTGGCGCGTGCCGGCGGCGAGATTCGTGATGGCGGCGGCTGCCGCGGCGTTGTCCAGATACTGCAGCACGCCTTGACACACCACGAGATCCGTCGGCGCGCCCGGTGTCCACGTGCTGATGTCCCGCTGCTCGTGGCCGTACTCCCGGCAGGCGTACTCGCTTACGTCCACGCTGCGGTACATCACGCGCGGCCGGTACTCGGCGAACCAGTCCCTCCAGTAGCCCGGCCCCGCGCCCACGTCGAGCACCGTCTGGAGGTGCAGCCCCCACCACCCGAACATCCCGGTCACGCCGTTGGCGAGGTGGGCGATGCGGTTTCGCGTGTGTACGGGCGAAGACCCGTAGAACCGGCCGTAGTACGTCTCGTCGAATCGCTCTGCCGTCATGGGTTGTGGGTCACTTCGGCTTGACAGTCTGGATCTTCGGTGGCCACAGCGCGTTCTTGATCCACGAGCCGCCGATCCCGACGATGACGGCGATGAGTCCGAAGATGACCACGGCAATGGCCACATGATCCAGCGTCGAAAGGTATTCGTCAGTGGCGAGCCGGGCTACCCGACGAGACAGTGAATCCGGGATGTCGTCGATGGCGTTGTTCGATGCTGTCGAGATGAGTGTCGCGGTGAGAAACATGGCGGCGACGACGACGGCCGCCGCGAGGCCGAAGATCCCGAAGCGGCCCGGCCCCAGCACGACCGCCGCGACGATGCACGTCACTCCTCCCACGAGCAGCAACCACGCCCCCCGCCGAGCCGTATGAATGACGTCGAGCGCCTCGGGCACCTCGGTTCGCTGGAGTAGTTCGAACCGCAAGAACTCGTCGTCACCCGGAAGTTGCGCGTCGAGCGATGGATCGATAGCGACCACCTGCCGGCGAACGTCGCGGGCGAGGTCCTCCATGTTGAACACGATGACGTCGTCCTGGCCGTTGACGAGCATGTCGTACGACGTCAGCACGGCGTCGACCGCCTCGTCCTGCACCCGTTCGTCCGAGACGACGAGCGTTACCACTGCCTCGACGTTGTCGCGATCGGTCTCGAGGTCTCCGATGGCCACGATGCGATCGGTGATCTCCCGGATCAGCAGCCGGCCGATGTCGCGGTCCGTCACGATCTTCTCCGTCGTCTTCTCGACCCGCTCCTCATTGAAAAGTGAATTGTCGGCGACGAGGAGCACGATGCCGAGGACTGCGGCCAACGCTCCCACGAGTGCCAGGACGATCGCCGTGAGGCGTCTCGCCTGCATCACACGACCGGCGAGCCCGGGAACAGCCCGAGCGCGTCGAGTTCGTCCAGCCGGCGCAGGGCCGCCGCCCAAAGGGCAGGCGCACCTTCGCCGATGACGGCGTTACGAGCCTCGACTCGCTCCCGACTGATGCCGTGCTGATGCCACGGACCACCCCGGTTGGCGTGGTTCAGCAACACCGGTTGCAGACGGTCTATGGCGAGGGCGAAACGAGCGTCGGCCGTATCGCCCCGCTCGAACTCGTCCCACAGCGCCCGCAGCGTTGTCCCCTGGTCGCTCGGGAGAAGTCCGTAGAGCCGTTCGGCGGCTTGGACTTCGCGCTCGACCTTGGTCTCGTGGCCGACATCGTCATAGGCGAACGTGTCACCCGCATCGATCTCGACGAGATCGTGCACCAACAACATGGCGACGACCCGAGCCACGTCCACCGGTTCGGCGGCGTGCTCGACGAGCACGATGGCGAGGAGCGCCAGATGCCATGAGTGCTCGGCGGAATTCTCGCGGCGGGCTCCATCGCGGATCTTCGTCATCCGCTCGATCTGCTTGAGTCCGTCGATCTCCAGTAGGAACGTCAACTGGCTCTCGATGCGTTCCTCGTGTGGCCGGTCCTGGTGATCCCCGGGCGGCGGCACAGCTCTAGCCCCTGATCAACGAGGCGAGGCCCCAGATGGCGACGAACCCGCCGATGACGGCCATGACGATGCTGCGCCCGACCGGCGCCACCGGCAGGTCTCCGTCCTTGGCGTCGACCGGTGGCCGCACGATGGCCACCACGTTGCCGACGGCCAGCGCCCCACCGAGCGCGAGCATCAACCAGGCGAGAAGGTCTTCACCGAGGAACATCGGGATCGATGGTACGTCGGACTCAGGACCGAAAGCGTTCGGCGCTCTCGAACTTGGTGTACTCCTTGAGGAACACCAACTTCACCATGCCAGTAGGGCCCGAGCGATGCTTGCCCACGATGACCTCCGCGATCGCTTTTTCCGGAGACTCTGGGTTGTACACCTCATCGCGGTAGATGAACATCACGACATCGGCGTCCTGCTCGATCGAACCGCTCTCCCGAAGATCGGCCAGCATCGGCCGCTTATCGGTCCGGCTCTCCAGGTTTCGGGAGAGCTGCGAGAGGGCGATGATCGGCACTTCGAGTTCGCGGGCGAGGATCTTCAAACCTCGGCTGATCTCGCTGATCTCGAGCTGACGGTTCTCGGCGCCGGTGCCACTCATGAGTTGGAGGTAGTCGACGACGATCAGACCAAGCGCGCCGTGACGGGCCTTCACCCGCCGGGCCTTGGCCCGGATCTCCATCACAGTGACGTTGGGGTTCTCGTCGATGAGCAACTCGACCTCGAGGCGCCCGATGGCGTTGGAGATCTTCGTCCAATCAGCCTGTTCGAGCCGGCCGGTGCGAACCTTCTTCGAATCGATCTTCGCTTCGAGCGACAAGATGCGCTGGGCCAACTCGAGGTGACCCATCTCGAGCGAGAAGAACAGCACGGGCAACCGGGACGTCTTGGCAACGTTGGTGGCGATGCACAGCGCCAACGCCGTCTTGCCCATGCTGGGCCGGGCCCCGATGATGTTCAGGGTGGATGGCTGGAGCCCGTTCAGTAGCTCGTCGAGATCAGGGAAGCCGGTGGGTGTTCCCGTGATGGCACTACCCCGCTCGTACAAAGTCTCGAGGTTCTCCATCACGTCAGTGAGGATCGTGCTGATGGGCCTGGTGGAGTCCGTCACGCGGCGCTCGGCCACCTCGAACATCTTCGTCTCGGCGGTGTCAAGGGTGCGGGTGACATCGTCGCTCTCGGCGTACGCCAACTCGGCGATCTCCGAGGACACGGCGATGAGTCGGCGCAGCAGGGCGGTGTCCTGCACGATCTTGGCGTAGCGCACGGCGTTGGAGATGGCTGGCGTGCGCGACTGCAATTCCAGGAGGGCGGATGAGCCACCGAGTTCGTCGAGGAGGCCGGCCCGACGCAGCTCGTCGGCCACGGTGACGGCATCGATGGGCTGGCCAGAGGCCATGAGCACCCGAATGGCGTCGTAGACGTGCTGATGCGCTGGCTTGTAGAAATCCCCGGCCGCCAACCCCAGTTCGGCGACGCTGTTGACGGCATCGCGCGACAACAGGAGCGCACCAAGGACGGACTCCTCGGCGTCGAGGTTGTGGGGTGGCACCCGCGATGACACGGACCGGCCCCGTCGAACGTCGGTCGGTCGGTCCGGGTCGCGCATGGTGTCGCGCATGGTGTCACTCATCGTGGACAACCATGCCTGCTAGAGCCTGTGGGGAACCAGGGGTACAGACCTGGGGACTGGCCTGTGGACAACGACTCTGGGCACTCCGGCCCGGTGGCCACTTCTTGGTGACTACTTCTTGGTGACTTCGAACGTGACTGGGAACTGCACATCGGCGTGGAGCTTCGCCGTGGCGCTATAGGTGCCCGTGGTCTTGATCGGATCGACGTGCAGCTTGCGCTTGTCGATGATGATCCCGGTCTGCGCCTCGATGGCCGCCGCGAGATCACCGGCGCTGACCGAGCCGTACAAACGACCCTCTGGCCCCGCCTTTGCCGCAATCATGATGGTGCGGGCGACGAGGGCCGAGGCCACCGTCCGCGACGAGTCACGGTCCTGAGCGTCGCGGAGATCGCGCGAGCGGCGCATGGCAGCTGCCTGGCTGACGGCACCGTCGGTAGCAACGAGAGCGAGGCCCTTCGGGAACAGGAAGTTCCGGGCGTAGCCGTCTTTCACGTCGCAGATGTCGCCGCGCTTGCCCACAGTGGGGATGTCGGAACGCAAGATGACTTTCATCGTCACTCCTCTCCGGCCTCGTTGCCGGCATCGATCGCCTCGACGCCGCCGACGTCGAGCTGAGTCTCGAGTTCGGCCGGCTTCGACTCGCGATCACCACGGTCTCCTCGATCCCCGCGGTCGCCGCGCTCGCCGCGATCACCACGATCACCACGAGGGGCGCGCTGGCTCGATACCCGCTTGGTGTAGGGCAGCAGCGCCATGATCCGGGCGTTCTTCACGGCGCGGGCAATGTCGTTCTGCTGCTGGACGTCGTTGCCGTTGACCCGGCGCGGCCGGATCTTCGAACGGTCCGAGACGAAGCGGCCGAGAAGGTTGACGTCCTTGTAGTCGACAAAGTCGACCTTCTCCTGCGTGAGGACGCTCGTCTTCTTCCGAACGCGCTTCGTGGATTCTTTGGTGGCCCGCAGCGGGCGCTTGGTCTTGCTCATCTCGATGTGTGCTCCTGAGTGGTACGGATCAGCCGGGTCACGACCGGCTGGTCCGACGAACGATCTGGGTCAGAACGGCTCTTCTTCGCCGCCGGATTGGGCGTCGCCTCGGCCTTGGGCCGGCGCTCCGCCACCAAATGAACCGGTGGAGTCCCCCGACGAGCGGCTCGTGCGCTCGACCTGGGCGGTGGCCCAGCGAAGACTGGGTCCGATCTCGTCGGCGATGATCTCGACGACGTTGCGCTTCTCGCCTTGCTGAGTTTGATACTCACGCTGCTCGAGCCGACCGGTGACGATGACACGGCTGCCCTTGGTGAGCGACGCCGCGGCGTTCTCGGCAAGTTGGGCCCAAGCGACGACATTGAAGAACGAGGTCTGTTCCTGCCAGTCGTTGTTCACCTGATACCGGCGGTTGACCGCCAGCCCGAAATTGGCGGTGGCCTTTCCGCCAGCGGTGAAACGGAGTTCAGGATCGCGGGTGAGGTTTCCGACGATGGTCACGAAGCTGTCTGCCATTGGAATTGTCTCCTTCGGTGGGCGGCCTGGAATCAGGCCGCGTCCGTCATGCCGCGGCGCTCGGCCTCGGAATCCGGCAGACGGATGAGCAGGTGTCGGAACACATCGTCCGAGATACGGAGCGAACGCTCGAAGTCGTCAAGGGCCCCACCCTCGGCGAGCACGTTGTAGAAGACGTAATACCCGTCCGTCTTCTTGTTGATGGGATACGCCAATCGGCGCCGTCCCCACCAATCTGGCTGACCGACGATCTTGCCGCCGGCTGCGACGACCTGTTTGGCGAGAGCCTTCTGGTGCTCGGTCGCCGCGACCTCGTCGAGATCCCCACTGATGATGATGCCAAGTTCATAGGCGCGCATGGCCTGTTAGCTCCCTCCGGACCCGGCTGGTAGCCGGGGCCCCCGAAGGGGCAGGGCGAATATCTGGACCCAACGAGTGTAGCGGTGCGGCTCACGGATGCACCATGGCAGAGGGGTGTGGCAGGGTGGTTCCGTGGACCTCCGGTCGTGGATCGTCGAAGAGCACCGCTCACTCTGGCCGAGGTTCGAGGACGGTATCGCCGCGCTCGTCCCGCTCGAACGGTGGTCTGAGCATGCCGACGGCGGAGGTTCTTGCATCTCCCAACTGGTGTTCCACGTCAGCCTGCACGCGGACACGGCCCTGCAGTGCGTCGTCAACAACCGACCGCCACTCGTCGACCAATGGCGTGATCGGCTGGGTCTGGCGAAGGTCGAACGCAATCGCGGGCTGGCCGAGGCCGAGGACGTCGTGGTGGTGGCCACCGTCGATCCCTCGGCGCTGCTTCACTACGCCACCGCTGTGCACGAAGCGACATCGCAGTGGCTGGCCGTCGCCAACCTTGACAATCTTGACGAGACGCCCCCTTCGTCCGAACGGCTCGACCGCCTGGCCGGAGCTTCGCTCGAGGCCGTCCCCTGGCTCCACCGCATGTGGGAGGGCAAGCCGATCGGCTGGTTCGTCCAATGGGAATGCACCGGTCACGCGCTGAACCACCTCGGTGAGATGGTCAGCATCCGCAACCGCATGGGCCTCAGCCCCTTTTAGCTTTCGGGTTCGATCGCCTCAACCGGCCGGAGCGCACGGACCGTCGAACCCGAGCAACGTGGAGCCGGGGCCGATACCGAGCCGGACCAGATCCCCCTGAGGTACCTCGAGCACGTGGAGCGCCGGATCGCCCGGCCAGTAGGTCCGACACCGATCGGTGCCGGCAGGACACGGAGCCATGTCGAACGCCGAGATGAACGCACCGTCGGCCGCGAACCATGCCGCCGACAACGACATCACCGTGTCCTTCATCCAGAACGAGAGCGTGCCCGGCTCGTCGTACACGAAGATCATGCCGTCGCGGCCGGCCAGGTCGGTGACACCCATGAGGCCCCGTTTGCGATCCACCGGCACGTGAGCCAGGTAGGTGCACAGTTCGCAGATCGTCCCATCAGCCCTGCGAATCACGACGCGCGTATCTGCGAATCCTTCTGGAACCACCGTCGCAACAGCGGTCGGAGCCACCGTCGACGTAGTCGCCGCTGTCGGAGCCTCCGCATCAGCACACCCGGCTGCGGCCGACGCCACGATGACGAAGGCGCCGCACCACCACGGAACACGCGCTCGGGTTCGCGGCCCGCTCACCTGCGAAGACCTCCGACGCGTTCATACACGGCCGTGAAGGCCGAGGCCAGTCGCGCTTGCGAATAGCAGTGCTCGGCGCGAGCCCGCCCCGCCCGACCCATCGCCACACGCAACTGTGGGTTCTCTACCAACACCCGCAACGCCCGTACGAGGCCCGCCTCGTCGCCCGCGGCGACGAGGCGACCCGTCTCGGTGTCCACGACAATGTCCGTCACCCCACCGACCGCCGTCGCCACCACCGCAAGACCGGCGGCCATGCCCTCGACAAGCGTCAGCCCGAACCCCTCGTACTCGGACGTCGATATCAGAATGTCGGCGGCAAAGTATGTGTCCACGAGGTCCGCCCGGGGCAGGTTGCCGGGCGCCAACACCCGATCGCCAACACCGAATTGTCGCGCTCGCTCGACCACCGCTGCCCGATTCGGCCC
>JBKJJS010000336.1:0-4777 GCA_046597895.1 Ilumatobacteraceae bacterium | reverse complement strand
CGGCACCCGGGGTGTATGGCAACGGCGGCTTCACCTGGTAGCCGCCGCGGATCTGCAGTAGGTCGGGGAAGTTGAGCCCGACCGCCTTCACGTCCAGCGTCACTTCGCCGGGACCGGGCACCGGGGCGTCCACCTCAACGAGTTCCATCACCTCGCTGGGTTCCCCCAGCTCACGTACCAGCCATCGCTTCATGATGCTGACGGTAACGGGTTAGGCGCTCCCGGCCCCGTTCCGGATCTCCCGCAACGAATAGATGAGGTCCTGTTGGTCTCGGCGACCGGACAGGCGGTGCACCGGGCGTGGTGCACCAGCTTGCACGGTGGTCTGATTCCAGTCGCTCACGCACGTGCGGTGGGCGATGCGCCAGACGTCGTCGCGTCGCTCGAAGCGGTCCAGGTAGCGACCACACGAGATGAGGTCGACGTACCCCTCGTCGTGGGGAAGGCGGTACCAACCGGTCCAGTGACTCTCGACCCAGGCAGTGTCGCCGTCGAGGTCCACCATGACGTTGCCGTTGTCGTGGTGTGTGGAGATCCATGCACCGACGTAGGCCATCACCCAGTCCACGTAGTCCGGTGCTGAGCCACAGAAGATGCCGTGGTCATCGGTGCCGTCCGGCCAGTAGACGTCCATGAGCATCGCAGCATCGAGCCGGTCGACGGCCCGCGAGTATTGGTGGATGCGGTCGGTGATCAGGTGGTTGGAGAGCAGCCGGTCGAGGTCGGCCGGGTCGATCGAACTCGTCGCGGGGTTCATCCCCGGTCCACCACTTCAAGCCGGCGGGACAGGATGCGCCAACCGGCCGCCGTGCGTACGTACTGGTCGTGATATCGAGCGGTGAGCGAACCGCGGGCGCCATCGCGCGTGAACTCTTCACGGACGTAGCAGACCCCGGTGCCTTCGTCGCCGTCCACGTCGAACCACAGCTGCGGGTAGACATGCCAGATCAGACCGAAGCCGGCGACCGCCTTCTTCCAGAACGCCACGATGGTCTCCTTGCCGTCGAACGTCGGGCCGGCGAGATCCCAATGGCAGTCATCGCGGTCCGCCCACACCGCGCCCCACAGGTCAGCGTCCTTCTCGAACACGGCATGGCCGTATTGGTAGACGAGGCGTTGCAGTTCAACGTGGTCTTCGGCACTGGGCGCACCCATCACGGCTCCTTGGTGGTCAGTTCGTCGGCTTCTTGCGGAGATTCTTGGCGGAGAACGCGTCCGTTCCTAACCCGAGTTCGGCGATGGCCGCCGTACGGACGTGGGAGAGCAACTCCACGCGGCTGATCACGCCGGCGTGCGCCGTGACTTGGACGGCGAGACCGTCGACAAGTGCCGAAAGACGCCACGCCGAGCCGGTCGGGTCAGGGCACTGGAACTCGCCGCTCGCCACCCCCTCGCGAATGATGGCTTCGAGCTGATCCTTCGACTGGATGTCCAGTTCCTGGCTGATGCTCTGCATCGAGGGGTTCCGCAGCGCCTCACCCCATGAGTCGATCCAGAGCATCCAGTCGTAATCCTCGCGCTCGGGCGCGTACAGCTTGAAGATGCGGTCCAGCTTGGCCAGCGCCGAGTGCGCACCAGCGATCTCGGACTCCATCCGGGCCATGTCCTGGCGGGCGGCATACTTGAACGCCTCGGCGAGGAGCATCTGCTTGTTGTCGAAGTGGTAGTGGATCAATCCGGTCGAGACGCCGAGCTTGTTCGCCACGTCGGCGATGCGGGTTGCCGCGAATCCGCGCTCAATGACCACCTCGCATGTGGTCTCGAGGATCTCTGCTCGTCGCTCCTCGACGGTCTGACGTCTCACCGGGGCCGACCCTACAAGGCCCGGCGGCCGCAGGAACGGAACATCGCAAATCGGCACGGTGGTCATCGTGTCTCTACGATGCCCGGAACACAACACGCAGCAAGGAGGTCAACGGTTCTATGAATCTCGACGAGATCAGGGCGATCGGCCCGACACTGTCCCCATGGGCCCATCTGGCGACGGTGCGGCCCGACAACACGCCCGACGTCACGCCCGTCCACCCGTGCTGGGATGGCGACACGCTGTGGCTGATGATTGGTACGACGTCGGTGAAGGCCCGCAACGTCGCGACAAATCCCAATGTCGCGATCCACTGGCAGGTGACAGCGACGGGTGATGGGCTTGAGGTGTGGGGTACAGCCACCTGCCACGACGACCTCGAGACGAAGCGCCGTCTGTGGACAGGTGTGTTCGACTATGACCTCAACGCCTTCGCCCCGGGTGGGCCGGACGAGTCGCCCGGCACTGGCTTCATGGCCATCGTGCCCACCAAGGCGCTGTACCTGAAGATGTACGGCATGCAGGGCACCGAGCGCTGGACGGCCTGACATGGCTCGCCTGACGAAGCTGTCGCGATCCGTCGAGGGCAAGGTCGCACTCGTGACGGGCGCGGCGTCAGGGATGGGCCGTGCGACGGCGCACCTGTTCTCGGACGAGGGGGCGCACGTCGCGGTTGTGGACATTGGCGCCGAGCGGGTTGACGCCGTCGTGGCCGAGATCCACGGCGCGCACGGTGCCGACGCCGCCCGAGGGTGGGTGTGTGACGTGTCCGATCATGGCGCCGTGCACCGGCTGGTCGACGAGATTGCCGAGCACTTCGGCGGCATCGACATCCTCGTCAACAACGCCGGCGTGGCCCTGTGGAACTCGGCGTTCCAGAGCGAGGACAGTTACGAGGAGAACTGGGAGCGCACGATCGCCGTGAACCTCACGGCCCACTCCCGCCTCATCAGGGCCTGCCTCCCGCACCTCATGAAGAGCGGCGCCGGAAGGGTCGTCAACATCGCATCCACCGAAGCGCTCGTCACGGCCGCCGGGCAGACCGCGTACGCGGCATCGAAGGCTGGCGTCGTCGGTCTCACGAAGAGCTTCGCCGTCGAACTCGGCCGTCATGGCGTGAACGTCAACTGCGTGTACCCGGGCCCCATCCTCACCGGCATGACCGCGGCTATCCCCGAGGCCGACAAGGAGACCTACGCCCGTCGCCGCGTCCCGTTGCGCCGGTATGGGGAGCCGGAGGAAGTGGCGCACATGACGCTCAACTTGTGCCTGCCGGCCGCCAGCTTCGTGAACGGTGCCGCCGTCCCCGTGGACGGTGGCATGAGCATCCGCCACACGTAACCGCGCTGATGAGGATCTTCGTGGTCGAGCGATGGGGTGAGCGCGGCGGCGCCCAGGAGGTGGCCCTCAATCTCGCAGCTCAGTTGCAGGCCGACGGGCACGTCGTCGATCTTGTGCTGCTCAACGGGGGAGATCTGGGGCGCGACGCCGCGGAGCGTGGTGTGACGGTGAAGGTCATGCGTCTCTGGCGTGATCACTTGGCTGGCCTGCCGGCGTTCACCGTTCGCCTTGTTCGGGATCTTCGCCGGGACGCGGTGGATCTTGTGATCGCCAACGGCACGTCACTCCGGCTGTTCCTGGGACCGGCCACGCGGGTTGCTGGCGTCGCGCTCGTCTGGAACGTCTACGACCCAATGCGCCAGAACACGCGGCGGCGACGGATGTTGTCCCGGCTGCAATCATGGATCACGCCAGACGTCACCGTGCTGTATGGCCCCGCCGCGCAACGCTCCATCCCGTCCTTGCCGGGCAAGCTCGGGGTGCGCCTCGACGCCGACCCTCCCATCGACATCGCCCGCCTCAGTGCTGTCGTGAGCGATCCCCGGGAGGCATTGGGACTGGGTCCTGACAGCCGAATCGTGGCGATGCTGGCTCGGGTCGCCGCCCACAAGGGCCATCTCGATCTCATCGCCGCCTTCGCCCGGTTGGCCGGGTCATTCCCCGAGACATACCTGGTGATGTGCGGCGGAATGACGGAAGGGGAGGAGTACCTCGCTCAGGTTCGGGCGGCCATCGACGGGACCGGGCTCGGCGTTCGAATTCGTTTGACCGGCCATGTCAGCGAATCACTGCGCAACGGCCTCCTCGTTGACGCGGATGTTGTTGTGCATCCCGCGCACACGGAGCCGTTCGGGCTCCCGGTCATCCAAGCGATGGCCGCCGGGACCCCGGTGATCGCTGCTGCTGCGGAGGGGCCCGCTCGCACGTTGGCAGGGACGGGAGGAGGGGTGCTGTATCCACCTGGCGATCGCCAGGCCTTGACGAGCGCGCTGGAACTCCTGTTGAGCGACGCCGTGCTTCGCCGTGAGATGGGTCGGCAGGGTCGGGAGGAAGCGCTGGCCTATTCGCTGGCGACCCACACTGCTGCACTCATGGCCGCAGTCGCCGAGGCCCGCAGTACCGACTGACCTGGCCCCTTGCGCCACAGGTGACTCGCCGCCCCTGGAGGGGCGGCGAGTCAGGGTGTTCAGTGCTTGCGGCGGTCGTGGAGGCGCAACTGGCCTCGGATATCCCCACCAGGCAGTTCCGTGGTGTGCACGTTGACGTAGAACTGCTCGGGGTGAGCCGACAGGTTGGCGATGAGCGTCGCGTCAACACCCGCGATACAGCCCTTGGACTTGCCTTGGGCGTTGATCGGCGCCAACGTCAGGACATCGGGACCGTCGACGCCAACGGCGGCTTGGTGGATGTGGGCGAAGGCAGCCGCGGTCGTGGTCTTGACTTTCAGTTCGAAGCACACCTTGGTGGCGTGGATCATGATGGTGGCCTTTCCGTGGCCGCCGAGGGCGTTCGGCAGCGCTTCGTTGGTGCCCCTCAGTTGGGTCTTGAGCATGGTGACGGTGTGGCCGTGGCCGTTGCCATGGCCGTGGCCGTGGCCGTGGCCGCCATCCTTCGCCACGGCGGGGCCCGCCA
>JBKJJS010000265.1:0-2770 GCA_046597895.1 Ilumatobacteraceae bacterium | reverse complement strand
CGGAGGAGTGCGCTCACTTCGACGAGTGTGATCGGTATCAAGCGCTGTACGGCGACCGGATCATCGACATCGAATACGATCGGGACTCATTCGAGGCGGCCTGCGAGAGCATTGGCCGCAGCGTGTCCGTCGTGTTCCGCGATGTCGAGGTCTCGCCACCGGGTTCGGCCACCTACATGTTCGAAACGTGCTGACGATCCAACCCTGAACGACGGGCCTGAGTGCCGGCGTTGCGCAGTCGACCGGTCGAGGATTGGGCGTGGTTGGCCCACCGACCCAATGAAAGCGGTAATGATGGCTTCGGCGCTCGGGGTACGAACAGTTCGGGGTCAGCGCGGACGGTAGATGTCGCTGCGATGGCCGATCGCCACGATGAGGACGGTCGTGGCTTCGTCGTCGATCGTGTAGATCACGCGAAAGTCGCCGCGTCGGGCGCTGTGCATCCCCTCCAGTTCGAAGTGGAGTTCGTGGCCAGCCTGGTGGGGGTTCTCGGCCACGACGGCATAGATGTACTCGACGACAGCGGTTGCCGCCTTCTCGGCCAGCGTCCCGATGGAGCGCCGCGCTGCCGAGGACCAGCCGACGGCGTAACTCACGCCGGGCGAATCAACGCCAACGCGTGGGCCCGGCTCAGCGCGGGCGGGGCCGCCTCGCCGCGGGCTTCGCGGATGGCGGCCATGAGCGCGGGATCCGAGAGGATCTGTAGCGTCTCCTCCAGCGATTCCAGGTCTTCGATGCTCACGACGACTGCAGCGGGCTTCCCATGGCGCGTGATCACCACTCGGTCGTGCTCCCGCTCGACACGGTCCACGACCTCCGAGAGCCGATTCTTCACATCCGCCAACGGCAACTGCTGACTCACCTGCATAGCCACAACTCTAGCTAAAAGCCGAACTGATGCGTGGGTGCCGCTGGCCGACTACCTCGCAGGCCGCCCGGCCTGACGACGCCCTGCTGTCCGCAGCAGTCGCAACAGCCGCAGCTCGTTGGCCGTCACGAGGCGGACCCGCCGTGACAACGGGCGGTCCCACACCTCCAGCAGCGTCTCGGCTTGGTACCGGTCGATCAACACTGGGTGGATGTAGCTGGCGCGGCACACCGCCCTCGTGTTGCCGAGGAGCGCCGCCACCTCGTCGATAGCCGCGTTGAGGCCGGTGATCGTCGGCGCGTCCTCGTGCCGGGCCCGATCGACCAGCTGCTCGGCGGCGAACAGCGAGGCGTTCCACGTCTGGAACGTCTTGGCCGTGCTTGCCTGGTCGGTGTGGCGCCGTAGGTAGTCGTTGACGTCGGCCGAGCCGACCGAGCGCACCTCGCCCCCCTCGGTGACGTACTCGAAGAGTCGCTGGCCGGGCAGGTCCTGGCAGCGCTTCACGAGCCGGGCCAGCCGCGGATCTTCGACCGTCAGGTCGAAGGCGTGCGCCGACTTGCCGCGGAACGAGAGCCGTAGGCGACTGCCGCGCACGGCGGCGTGGCGGTTGTGGAGGGTCGTGAGCCCGAACGACTGGTTCGTCCTCGCGTACTCGTCGTTGCCGACCCGCAGGCCCGTAAGATCCAGGAGCCGGACGATCACGGCCACCACGTGATCATGGCTCTGGTCCGTCGAGTTCAGGTCGGTCAGCACCCGGCGCCGCAGCCCCGGCAGCGCCCCGCCGAACGCGCCGAGTTCGCCGAACTTGTGCTCGGCCCTGTCGGCCACGAAGCGGGCGTGGTAGCGATACTGCTTGCGGCCGCGAGCGTCGCGGCCGGTCGCTTGCAGGTGGGAGTGTGGATCGGCGGAGATCCACACGTCCGTCCACGCCGGCGGCACGGCCAGCGCCTGGATGCGCTGCACGTCCTGCGGGGGCGGGGCCCGGCCGGTGCCGTCGTCCACGTACCTCACCCGTGCCCGCCCGACCCGGCGTATGCCCGGCTCGTGGTCGGACCCGAACCGCAGGTCACCGTTCATGGCGCGCCTGTCATCAACACACCCCTATCGCTACCCACCGGCTCCGTCCGTCAGCCGCGGCGGGCGCCCGGGAGTGGTGGCGTGTTCGGAAGCTGGCCGACACCGGCTGCTGGCCGGCGGCGGCGCTGCACGCTGACGGCGGCGCGGTTGAGCGGGGGCTCGACTGGGAACCATCCCAGGCAACGGCCGTCGCCATTGGCGGCCGACGAGAGGAGCCGGTCATGCAGCGCGCTGGACTCACCCCGCCCGGCGGTGTCCGACCCGACGATGTCGTGGCGGTGTACGAACGGACCGGGCCCTTCGCCACCGTGTGGTGCAGCCGCTCCGGCGAGGAGGGCTTCCGCGGCGGGGCCAACGCGTTCCGGGCCGACGACGCCGTGCGTGCCCTGGCCGAGGGCGGTTGCTCCGAGGCCGTGCAACAGGCCATCGCCGACGAGCTGGACCGGCTGGCGCCGGGCATCGAGGGCGCCGTGGTGGTCGCCGACGAGGGCGGGGTCGTGCTCCTCGAGGCGCTGTCAGAGCCGCCCCGCCACGACCTGACCCGGTGCGGCCCCCTGCCGTCGCTGTCCGCCGTGCTCGAGCACCGCCAGGCCCAGATCCCCTGGATCGCCGTACTCGCCGACCGGACCGGAGCCGACATCGTGGCCACGACCGCGTTCGAGAAGGTCGTGGGGGACGACTACCCCCTGCGCAAGACCGGCCAGGGCGGGTGGTCCCAGCCCCGCTACCAGCAGCGCGCCGAGAACACCTGGGACCGCAACGCCGGCATCGTGGCCGACCGGGTCACCGAGCTCGTCACCCGGTCGCCTCCCGCGGTCATCGTGC
>JBKJJS010000179.1:0-3392 GCA_046597895.1 Ilumatobacteraceae bacterium | reverse complement strand
GCTTCTCGCAGTGGTGCTCTCCGACGACGACACGACGGACTGGGATGAGATCAACGAGCTGGTCACTGATAGCTACCGCCTCATCGCTCCGAAGAAGCTGATCGCACGACTCGCAGCGCTCCGTCCTCCTGGATAGCCACTCCCAGTGCGGCACGACACTGGTCTGGTCTCGCCCTACCGATTGCGCGAGGCCCATCCGTACATTCCCGCCTCGGAGCCGGGGATGTGTTGGGGCGAAATCCCGCGGCACGGCTACGAGCTATCCCTGAAGCGCCGGGTTCGACCCTACGAACTCAACGGTCGAGCTTGCCCTTGGCGATGCAGATCGCGAGATGGGCCTCAAGAACGGCCTCCCGAGCTTCCGGTGACAGCGCGGAGTCCGCCTCCGCTGCGACCTTCGCGCTGTCGCCGGCTTGCTCGAGCTCGATGACTGCCACACGTTCGTCGTCGGACGCAGCTGCCTTGTCCGCCTTCTTCGCGAACTCGTTGACCACCGCCACGAGCACCGGAGACGCACCAATGTCGCGCTCTACCGCCTGGCGGGCAGTCTCGATCTTGGCCCGGGCCGCCTGGAGTCGCTCTGCAGTCGTCGTCATACCGACGAGGCTAGGCCCGGGGCGAGCGCGCCGAGGTCAGGGGCACGCGAGGCGGCCGGCAAGTCACCAACAGGTTCCCGTCCACTTGCAGCGAGTGTCCCTAACCGTCGGATTGAGGACGCAGAGCGACTGTCGTCTGGCCGCACGATGAGAGGCGTGTCATCGGTCGAGGCGGGCCGGAAAGCCGGCGAACTGCGATGATGGTCGGGTGAAGTCCCGTGGCCAGAAGTCGAACGGCCTCGAAGATGCCAGGTACGAAGTCGCGATCAACGCGGCCAGGCAGCTGACGCGAACTCCGACGCCCGGTGGTTTGAGGTCGGTGGTCTCGCCGGGAGCGATTCTGACGAGGCGCGGGGTGGCCGACCTCCAACGCTTGGCCGGCAACGCCGCCACCGGAACCCTGGTCCAACGCAGCTCCGAGGCACTGATGCCGCAAGTCGTGCAGCGCCAGCCCGCGGAGGCTGCCGACCCATCCGCGCCCGAACAGTCATGGGTGGGCTCGGTCAAGGGTCACCTCGGGGACCACGCGAGCACTTATCACACGCTGAACAACTTCGGCGATCGGCAGCTCGAGTACGTCCTCCGCATTCACAGCACGGGCTACGCCCTGCTCAGCCTCGAAACGCAGTACCAGTACGAGGAGGCGGGGCGGCAGCGGGCGTGGACCGCCCTCTCAGCGCAGCGCGGCAAGACCGAGGAGGTGACGAACGGGCTGCCGCCCCACTCTTCGCTCAGTCTCCGTCTGTTCGGGGAGCGCGATCACACGCAGAAGGATCAGTCGTACTTCGCGGGGACCGTCGAGGTGCGACGCAAGAAGTAGCTGTCCTGGCGGGCTCGTTGATCGAGCGACGGCGACATCTCGCACGTCAGAACCCAAGCGGCCACCCCTCAAGTCTCACGGTGACGGTGACGCCAGATGCGAACGGCTTGAGGGCTGTGAACCCTCACGCGAACGCGCAAGCCGTCAGATCGGATCGGGCCGCGGGACTTTCCCCGAACGCCGGCTTCGAGTGGGGAAGCGCTAACCCTTTCGGAGAAAAAGAGAGAGCATCAGCGAGACGACGATTGGGTCGAGGGCCCGAAGGTCGACGTCGTTGAAATCCGCCACGCCATCACGGTAGACCTCGAACCGGAATGGCGTCCCGGGCTTTTCGCGAGGCCTTACGGGTCTCGATGTCCACGACTGCTGCCCCCGAACGTCGGACCCGCCACGTATTGGCAGACGTAGATTCCGGTATGCGACCGGCTCACCATGTTGAGGCTGCAATCGCCGGTCACGCCGAGGTGCTGGGCGCCGTGAGGCGATTGAGCCAAGCGGAACTTCAAGCGCCGAGCCTGTTGCCAGGATGGAACCGGGCGCGCGTGATCGCCCACCTTGCACACAAGAGCCGATCCCACGTCAACGTGTTCGCCGGCGCACGCGCAGACGAACTCCGTAACCAGTACCCCGACGGCCAGGGTGCAGCCGACGCCGAAACCATCGCGTGGTCGCAACTCCCCGCTCAAGAATTGTGCCGCCAACTCGCCGACAGCTTCGCTGCGCTCGAGGCTGCTTGGGCCGAGCTGCCGAACGACCAGTGGACCAGCCGGGGGACATCAAGTGCAGGCAGGCGGACGATGATCGAGTTCGTCGAAAGGCATATGCGCGACGTCTTCGTGCACTACGTCGACCTCGACGTCGGATATCACCCGGCGGACTGGCCGGCGATCTTCGTGAGCACCGAGCTCCCGAAGCGACTGCGGGACCTCCCCGAGCGCACAGAGCCTGCCTTGCTGCTGGCATGGCTATTCGGACGCTCGTCATCGCCCGAACTGGGTCCCTGGTAACTGAGGTGAGTGCTCCAGAAGACTGACTCCAAGAGCGCTGCGGCCAACGAATGTGCCGCACATTGTTGGCTGACGGACGCTCGCTCCGGGTGGTTGCCTAGGCAGACTGCTCTTGCCGCTGATCGAATCGGTCGCCGATCGATGGGGCGGTTGTTGGCGGTCGTGCACCCCTGCTCTTGTGGACGGGACCTCAGCTGCCGCCGCCGAGGCCGGTGTTTCCGTTGCCCTGGTAGTAGATACGTGCTTTGTCCGTCTCCACGTCAGGTTCGTGGAACGGGGGCGGAGAATTCCGTCGAGCGCCCACCACTGATCCGATCACGATGAGAAGCAACACAACACCGATCACCACGCCGACGATCATGTTGGAACGGTACAGCCCAGGAGTTCTTGACGAGGCCGCACCAACTATTCCTTTGCGCTGCCTGGTCGTTCGACACCGATCACGCCCAGCGATGTGTATCGGACCGCGACAGGCCTGTCCCCAAGCGAATTTGGGGGCTTCCCCGGGTATCCGCTGTCCCCGCTTCCCCGGATGATCGATTCATGACGATGACCCTTGAGGAAACTGGACGCAAACATGCCGGGACACGTGCGCCGTTCTCGGTGACGGAACGATCCGGGACGGCAGTGGCGGCGTCGGCGCTCGCCGCCTTCGCTATCTACGGCTTTTCCAACAACGAGCCGAGCACCGTGGGATACGTGTCCGTCGTCGGGATCCTCGGTGGGTGCCTCGCAGTTGTGCGCCGCCACGTCCTGGCTTGGGCGCGCCCCCTGGGGAACTGTACGGCGCCATCTCCGCGAGGCTCGGCGCCGACTTCACGGACGAGGAGGTCTCGATGGAAACCTCGTTGTTCCACACGATCGAGGGGGAGGGGTGGCCCGAGGATCCCGTGACCCCGTTCGAGGACGCGATCGCCGGGGCACGCGCCGTGCCGACGCGTGTTCGACGGCCCGCCTTTCGTGCGTGGG
>JBKJJS010000097.1:0-3406 GCA_046597895.1 Ilumatobacteraceae bacterium | reverse complement strand
ACCCTTGACGAATGCCGCACAAATCAACACTCGAGCAGGCCGAATCCCGACATGCCTGGTCGATGGATATCCGGCGTTCTCCGGCGGTCTGGACGAGGTCCGATTCGTTAAGCTTGGGCTCGACCATCGGACGTGCACAGAGGCCGTCCGCGCTGAAACCACCCGGCATCGCGACCGGAGTGTTGGTACTAGTCCGGTACGAGTAATCCGCGAAAGCAGCCGGAGCGGGGAGGCCGAGAAGGACCGAAGCAGGCGTTCTCGCACTGCCCCGGGAGGGGCCGGACGCATCTGGCAGAACATGGGACGCCCGAGCGTGTCGATTCCTGGCCCCTCGACGGACCGCTTGCGTTAGACGTTGACGGCCGAGCCGCCTGCGAACGGGATGACCTGGCCGTAGAGGAAGTCGCTCCCTGGCCCGGCGAGGAAGAGCGCCAGCTCCGCTGACTCCCAGGGCGCGGCGATGCGCCTCGAGGGGTTGACCCGCTCGATCCAGGCGCGCATCCGATCGTCGTCGAGGATCCCGGGCGGGTAGTACGCGGGGTTCTCGACAAAGTTCTGCGCGATGGCGTTGATGTTCACGCCGTGCCGTGCGACCTCGACGCCGACGTGCTGGACGAAGACGTGCTGGGCGCCGCGGGCAGTGGCGTAGGCCGTGACGGGAGCGATCGGGTGCAGCGGCATCGAGCTGGTGATGGCGACGATCTTGCCTCGGCCGCGCTCGAGCATCGTCGGCAGGGCACCGCGGACGAGGCGCATGAGACTGTGGACGAGCTCGTCGAACGTCTCGAGCCAGGGCGCGTCCTCAATGGTCGTCGCCCGGAGCACCGTCGCTGGCGCATCGAGGTTGGCGATGAGGACGTCGATCGGCCCGGCGTCCTGCAGCACCGCGTCTGGAGCGCCTGGCGTGATCATCGATCGCGTGTCGGCGATGACGTCGGCGCCCGCGGCGCGGAAGCGCTCGGTCATCGCGGGTCCCATGTAGGCGTCGGCGCGGGTGACGAGGACGCGTTGGCCGGTGAAGTCGTAGGCCGGCGGAGGCGGACTCGACGTCGAGCGGGAAACGGATGGCATGCCCCATCCTGTCCTTGGGAAGCGAGGTTTCGAACGATGCCGACACCGGGAGCTGTGTTTCCACGACCACAAGTGCCACAGGAACGGCGGGTTAGTTTCGGGCGTGTCTCTCGACGAGCCGGTACCGCCCGACGGCGACGACATCGCGGCGGCCTTCGGGCTGGGTCGCTCGCTCCGGGAACTCACCTTCGCGGGGCGCGGTGAACTCGGCCGCATCTGGCGGATGGACACCGACTCCGGCTCCTTCGCCGTCAAAGAGCTCTTCCTCGACGACCCTGGCGATGGAAGGGACGACGTGGCCTTCCAGCGGGCAATGGCGATGTCCGGCGTGCCCCTTCCGGATCCGGTGTTGACGCCGTCGGGCGAAGTGATTCGTCGGCTAGGCACCCGCTGGGTCCGGGTCTATGCGTGGGTCGATCTCGATTCCGAAGCCACGGTCGGCGATGCCGTCGCCGGTGCGCTTCTCGCCCGCATCCATCTCGTTGCGTACCCTGCGGCCTCGATAGAGCCGTGGTACCTCGATGGCGTCGGCGCGGCTCGATGGGACGCGGTCGTGGCCGCCGGGAGAGAGGCGGAGACCGCTTGGGCCCAACCGCTGGCCGCCCTCGTACCTGAGCTCCTCACAGCCGAGCGCTCCATCGTGCTCCCGGCGGTTGCATCCACGCCCTCTTCGGTTCTCCGCTGTCACCTCGATTTCAACCCGGAGAACGTCGTGGTCGACGCCAGAGGTTGCCCGGTCGTTCTCGACTGGGAGAACTCGGGCGGCGGCGTGCCCGAGCGCGAGGTGGTGATGGCGCTCTGGGAGTTCGTGACGTCGGGCCGCGACGATCTGCAGGCACGGGCCGCGGCGTTCGTCGCCGGCTACCGGGACGCAGGTGGCAGGTTCCACGCTCGGGACACCTCCGTCTTCGCAATGGCGTTCGCCGTTCAGGCCCACCTGCTCGAGTTCTTCGCCCGACGTGCGCTCGATGGCCAGGCGAGCGATGAGGACCGCGCCCGCAGCGACCGGTGGCTGACGGAGATGATCGCCCTCCCGTTGACCCCGGGAGCTGCCGAGGAAATTGTCGCCGCTGTCGCTTGATGCGTCGAGATGTCCTTTAGAAAGCTGCGCCTCGGGTCTCGCCCAACAGCGACTGAAGCGCCACGTCCAGCGCTTCGCCCTTGCTCACGAATGCATCTGCTCCGAGGTCTCGGCACTGGCTGGCCAACTGCTTCTGGTTGCCTGCCGACAACATCACGATGCGGGCGTGAGGGCAGGCCTTCCGCAACTCTGGAAGAGCGGCGACACCGTCGAGTACCGGCATCATCACGTCGAGCAGGATGCCGTCGGGCTGGAGTTGCTGACAGAGATCGATGCCTTCACGACCATTGGTCGCCGTTCCCACCATGTCGAAGCGGCCGTCGATGTTGAAGGTGAGTTCGAGCAAGAGCCGAATGTCCTCGGTGTCGTCGACGACCACGACCCGGAACAACCTGCCGGGCTCGGCTCGCCACGGACGCGAGACTTCGCCACGTGGCCACGAGGCGCCGAGGCTTGGTCCGAGCTCGCTCCCCGCGCGCGACAGCCCATCCACCACCGCAGCCGAGATGGCGTGCATGAACACCTCCGCGCCGTCCGGGGTGTACGGCAGGCCGTGGGCGATCCAGGTGTCGTCGTCCACACTCAGCACACCAAAGAAGTACACGATGAGGTGGCCGGCATACTCGTCGTCGATCTCCGCCGACCACTCGAAGACGTCGCCGAGGCCGGCAACGGACTCCCATTCGTCGAGGTAGCCCACGAACGCCCGCTCGACGTCGCCCGGGAGTTCGACCGGCAGTGCGCTCCCGGCCGCTCGGACCCCGGCGAGCACCAACCTGGCGTGGTCAATCCAGAGCTGCGCGCTGAGCGACGGGAGGGGTCCGAAGGCGAGGCGCACGCCTCAAATGTACGTCGTTCAGGATGTGGTTCTCACCGAAACTCGAAGCACTATCAAGATGCCTTCGCCGGCCTGAGCTTTGCGGAAGCGCGTCTTTCACTTCCGCCCGGGGAGCTCCCCGGTTTCGGGTCGGATGCAGGCCCACCGTCGGGCGATCCGATGACGCCGTCTGGTCGAACGTCGTCGAAGAGGCGGAAGGCGCCGTCGGTGAGATAGACCACCGACGCTCGCCCGGCCATGTCCACGCGGCCAGCGGCGACGACGTTGGTGAGCCGATTCGGATCGAGCCGGCGGGCCAATGCGCCCAGCTGAGGAAGGCGCGACATCGGCAGGTTCAGCTCGGCGTGCCGAGTGCGCTCATCACCAGAACGAAGGTCGCGCTCCCGACCAGGACGGGTCGGAAGCGTTCTGCGGAC
>JBKJJS010000071.1:0-8019 GCA_046597895.1 Ilumatobacteraceae bacterium | reverse complement strand
CGTTCGTGACGGGCCACCCGGTCGAGATCTCCCCGCTGGCCCGCCGCGATCGGCACGACCCGTTCCTCACGGAGCGGTTCGAACTGTTCGTCGGTGCACGGGAGTTGGCGAATGGCTACAGCGAACTCAACGATCCGCGCGAGCAGCGAGCCCGCTTCGAGGACGAGCAGAAGCTGAAGGAGAGCGGCAATCTCGAGGCGGGCACGGTGGACGAGGACTACTTGCGGGCGCTCGAGTACGGCATGCCACCCACGGGCGGCCTCGGCATCGGCATGGACCGTCTCGCCATGCTGCTGGCGGGCGTCAGCACCATCCGCGAAGTAATCCTGTTCCCGACCCTCCGCCCCGAGCAGTTGCCGTAGCCCACAGCGCCGCGTCACTGTGCGACACCCCTTGCTCATACTGTGGTGATGGATGTTGCTTCTGTTCCGACGGAGTCTCTCGGGGCTGAACTGGTTGCTCACGCGGCATGGGAGGCGACTGGTATGGCACGCCCCGGTGACCACCATGGGCGACACCGCGGACGGGCCGGTGATCGTGCGGAAAGATCCGGCGCCGTCACGCACGCAGCGTCGCTGGTTGAAGTTGCGCCACGACACCTGCCAAATCCCTGGTTGCGATCATGACGGCACCTTCGACGCCCACCATGTCGTCGAACACCACCTCAGCGGCAAGACACAGCATTCGGACCGACGACTCGAAGTGACATTTCCTGCGGGAAACCCGCTACTCAACTCACGCCAGTCGGTGGATCACTGCCCCGGGCGGTAGACCCCGAACACCTCGCGTAGGGCGTTGCTCACTTCGCCCAACGTGGCGTGGGCCCGCAGTGCTTCCTTCATCGGGTACAGCACGTTCTGGGTACCCCGTGCCGCCGCCTTCAGATCCTCGAGCAGTCCGGTCACGGCCACGGTGTCGCGCGCTGACTTGAACTCGCGTAGGCGTGCCACCTGTCCGCGTTCCAACTCCGGGTCCATGGCGAGCAGATCGGGCTCGGTGTCGTCCGTCGTGGCGAACTTGTTGAGGCCAATAATGGCCCGCTCACCGTCGTCGATGGACTTGGCGTACTCGTACGCCGCCTGCTCGATCTCGTCCTGCTGATAACCAACCTCGATGGCCGCGACCGCCCCGCCCATCTCGTCGATCTTCGCGATGTACTCCCACGCCAGCCGCTCGATCTCGTCGGTGAGCGACTCCACGAAGTACGAGCCGGCCAGTGGGTCCGGCGTATCCGCCACCCCACTCTCGTAGCCGATGATCTGCTGGGTACGCAGGGCGATCTGGGCCGAGCGTTGCGTCGGCAGCGCCAACGCCTCGTCGAAACCGTTCGTGTGCAGCGACTGCGTGCCACCCATCACGGCCGCCATCGACTGCACAGCTACCCGCACGATGTTGTTCTCCGGCTGCTGGGCCATGAGCGTCGAGCCACCCGTCTGGGTGTGGAACCGAAGGAGCTTCGATGACTCCTTCTGCGCTCCGAAGCGTTCGGTCATGAGCCGATACCAGATGCGGCGCGATGCCCGGAACTTGGCCACCTCTTCGAAGAAGTTGTTGTGAGCGTTCCAGAAGAAGCTCAGGCGGGGGGCGAAGTCATCGACCCCTAGGCCGGCTGCCATCGCCGCCTCCACATACGCGATGCCGTTGGCGATCGTGAAGGCGATCTCCTGCACCGCCGTCGAGCCGGCCTCGCGAATGTGGTAGCCGGAGATGGAGATGGTGTTCCACTTCGGCACGTGCGTGGCGCAGTACTCGAAGATGTCGGTGATGATCCGCATGCTCGGGCGGGGCGGGTACACGTACGTGCCGCGGGCGATGTACTCCTTCAGCAGGTCGTTCTGAATCGTGCCGTTGATCGCCGACGCCGGCACACCCTGCTCCTCGGCTACAAGTTCGTACATCAACAACAGCACGGCAGCAGTGGAGTTGATGGTCATCGACGTGGTGACGCTGTCGAGGGGCAAATCCTTCAACAGCATCCGCATGTCGTCGATGGAATCGATGGCTACTCCGACCTTGCCGACCTCGCCCTCGGCGCGGGGGTGATCCGAGTCGTAGCCCATCTGCGTCGGTAGATCGAACGCGCACGACAGGCCCGTCTGGCCGGCCCCGAGCAGGAACTTGAACCGCTCGTTCGTGGATGCCGCCGTTCCGAAGCCGGCGTACTGCCGCATCGTCCAGAGCTTCCCGCGGTACATCGTCGGGTACACGCCGCGGGTGTACGGCGGCTTGCCGGGCAGGCCCAGCTGTGTGGCAGGGTCCCACCCCGCCAGGTCGCCCGCCGTGTACACCGGCTTGATCTCGATGCCGGAATCGGTCCGCTTTACGTCGTCTGCCATCGGTGACCAGCGTACGAGCGCACGAGGTCGGGGCGGGCATCGGCCAAACGCCGAGGGGGTCCGAACGAGAGCCGGGCCGAAGGTCCCGAGCAGCGGTGGCCGCTCGGCCCTACGAGTGCTTCCCGGTCGACCCCTACCGTGACCGTCGTGAACTCCCGTGCCCGGATCGTCTCCTTCGCCCTCGCGTCCAGCGTTGCGCTCGTCGCCGTGTCGTGTAGCGGCGACTCGGCCGACACCGCACCGACGACCGTTCCCGTCAACGTCACCACGGCACCGCCGACCACGACGGCCGCCCCGCCCGCCGATATCGTCGCCACCGCCCTTACCGCCCACGTGTTCACCACGTTGGCGGGCATGTTGGTGGATGCCGGACTCATCGAGACACTTCGCTCCCCCGGGCCGTTCACGGTGTTCGCCCCGACCGACGAAGCCTTCTCCAAGGTCCCGACCGAGACACTGCGAGCCGTGCAAGGCGATCCGAAGCTGCTCGCGACAGTCCTTACGTACCACGTCGTTCCCGGCGCCTTGAAGTTGGCCGATCTCCAGCCCGGCAAGGTCATGACTGTCGCCGGCATCGAGTTGGACATCACCAGGAATGGCGACCAGGTACTCGTCAACGGTCACCTCGTGTCAGCGGGAGATGTGGTTGCCAGCAACGGCATCATCCACGTGATGAGCGACGTGCTCGTGCCTCCGACCTGACAACGGTCAGGCCACCATCCACTCGGCCTTGGCGTACTCCCAACGCTCGGTGACCTCCCAGACGGATGACCACCTCGTGATGTAGTCCTGATCGACTGCCGGCCGGGTGGCGAGTATCGACGCGATGTCGTCCTGGTCCCGCGGTCGCCAGGCGAGCAGCTTGTGGACGATGACATCCTCGACGGTGATGACCCCGTCGACGGCGCGATCGAGCGCCTCGAGTTGGTACGGGGTCTCCGCGAGGAGCGCATCGACCTTCACGCCGTGCCCACGGATGAATACAACGTACGGCCGCCCGCCGGGTTCGGCCATCGCCCGCACGTCGTACCCGTCGGCTCGCATCTTCTCCGGGATCCCGTCCAGCGACCGGACGAGGAAATCGACGTCGGTGGTGTGCCGCGGTTCGCGCCGGTACAACGCCGCCGCCAGCGCGCCGATGAGAACCGGATCACTTCCGAGCGCCGCCAGTCGATCGCGGAACTCCATCCAGTAATCCGAGGGTTCGGGCAAGCCAGTGCACCTCCCCCTCGGTCTCGAGCTCCGGGACTCCGCGGCGACGCCGCTCGTGGTTGGCCCACTCGATGACGGCCCACCGATACGCGGGCGTGCCTTCGTCGTCGCTTTCCTCCTCGCGCAGCGCGGCGACCTGACGATCCCACTTCGCGCGATCCTCCGAACTCACCGTCACGCCCGAAGTATGCCCCCGGAGTAGCCATACGATGCTGCATGGCGACAGCGTGCCCGGCTCGCCGCCCGCGCACCGACCCCGAAGGAGTCCCCATGACCGCCACGCCGCTTTACCACGTCGGAGTCCTCGTCAACGACATCGAGGTGGCCATGGCCCACTTCGGTGCCGAACTCGGCCTCACGTTCAACGAGCCGAGGGTCATCCGCCTCGACGACCTCGACGAGGCGGGCCAGCCGGCCCCCGCCCGAGACCTGAAAGTGGTGTACTCCGTCGAGGGCCCGCCATACCTGGAGCTGATCGAGGCGCAGGAGGGTGGCGTGTGGGGCCATCACCACGGCGAGGGCCTGCACCACATCGGGTCGTATCACGACGACCTGGCGGGCCGAGTCGCCCAGCTCATCGAGGCCGGAACGCCGCCCGAGTGCACGGTACGCATGGGCGGCGAACTCCTCGCCATCTACCTCGGGCCCGAACACACGCACAATGCCCGGCTGGAACTGGTGCGCCGAGCCCTCTGACCGTCCAGCCTTCTGACGGCGGGGCCGAGCGACCGACCAGGCGATCGACCAGGCCACAATGAGAGGGTGAACCTCGCCCAGTTGCTCGAACTCTCCTCCCATGGGCCCGACACGTTCATCGGCACCGGCCCCCACTACGCGTGGGGAGGGTTGTACGGCGGCCACATCGTCGCCCAGGCCCTGCGAGCGGCGGCGCACACGGTCGATCCAGAGTTCCAGGTCCACTCCCTACGCGCCTACTTCATCCGGCGCGGGGACCACACCGAGCCCATCCGCTTCGAAGTCGACCGCATCCGCAACGGCTCCGGCTTCGTGACCCGGCGAGTGATCGCCCGCCAGGCCACCGGAGCGATCCTGAACCTGGAGTCCTCCTTCCAACGCGACGAGCCGGCGCTTGACGTCGAGACCGTGAGGATGCCGGTCGTGCCTGGTCCGGACGAGCTGCACCAGGACTCCTGGACCTCGTCGTTCGACCGGGCGTTCGTTCCGGCAGCGCAGATGCCCGACGACGGCCGCACGGGTGCCGGGCGGGCGATCGCGTGGATGAAGGCCACCACCGATCTCGGGAGCGACCAACTCGTACACCACTGCGCGCTCGCCTACATCAGCGACGACATGCCGACCGACGCCGTCGTGCGCGCCCTGCCGGGTATCGACGACGTCGGCCCCGGGTTCGACGAGCGCTACTTCGCCGCCAGCCTGGATCACAGCATGTGGTTCCATCGCCCGCTGCGGGCCGACGAATGGCACCTCTACGACTTCACGTGCCACAGCTTCTCCGGGGGTCGCGGGCTCGCGCTCGGCCACGTGTTCACCGCCGATGGGACCCACGCTGCCACCGTGGCGCAGGAAGTCCTCGTGCGTGAACGGCGCCCGGGCGGCGCGTAGCCTGGCCGCATGACCATCACTGACGGTGTGCGCACCATCGACGGCATCTCCCTCACCCCGAAGACCGTCGGCCTCTCCGGGCCGCCCACGTTCGCCACCGTCGAGGACGAGCGCCTACAGCGCAAGCAGAGCCTCGCCGGTGCCCTGCGGGTGTTCGGGCGCCTCGGCTTCGGCGAGGGCGTCGCCGGACACATCACCGTGCGCGATCCGGAGTTCCCCGACCACTTCTGGGTCAACCCGTTCGGCCTCAGTTTCCGCCACATGCGCGTGAGCGACCTGATCCTCGTGAACCATCAGGGAGAGGTCGTCGTCGGCACGCAACCGGTGAACCGGGCGGCGTTCGTCATCCACGCGGCCATCCACCAGGCGCGGCCGGATGTGGTCGCGGCGGCCCATGCCCATTCGGTCCATGGCAAGGCGTGGTCGTCACTCGGGCGCCCCCTCGACCCGATCACGCAGGACGCCTGCATCTTCTACGAGGACCACGTCGTCATCACTGCCCAGGGCGGTGCCGTCGTGTTCGATGTCGATGCCGGCAAGGAGATGGCGGCGGCGTTCCCGAAGGGCAAGGCGGCCATCCACCAGAACCACGGCCTGTTCACCGTGGGCCAGACGGTCGAAGAAGCGGCGTTCTGGTTCGTGTCCATGGAGCGGTCGTGCCATGCCCAACTCATGGCCGAAGCCGCCGGGACACCGAAGCTCATCCCGCACGACATGGCTTCCTACACCAGTGCCAACACCGGGTTCCCGTTGGCGGGGTGGTTCAGCTTCCAGCCCCTGTGGCAAGAGATCAGCAGGACAGACCCTGACCTCTTCGACTGACCGCTCGACGGACGTGCGGCCCGGAGCATCAGGTCGGAGGCCGAGTCCCGAACAGCTCTTCGTGCTCGGCGCCATCTCGCAGTACGGCGGCGCGGTCATCGCCTACAACCTGTTCGACGATGCCTCGGCCGCCACGATCGGTTGGTTCCGGGTGATCGGCGCCGTGCTCGTTCTCGCCCCGTTCACGTTCCGGCGGTGGCGGGGGTGGAGCCGTCGTGACTATCTCGTGACAGCGGTGTTCGGTGCGATGACCGCGGGGATGAACATCAGCTTCTACATCGCCATCGACCACCTTCCTCTCGGCAACAGCGTGGCCATCGAGTTCATCGGGCCCATCTCGATCGCCGCGATACGGACGCGAAACCGACGCAATGCGATGGCCCTCGGCCTGGCGACGCTCGGTGTAGTCCTGCTGTCCGGCACGGAACTCGGCGACGACCCGTTCGGGCTGCTCTTCATCTTCATCGCCGCTGCGCTCTGGGCCGGCTACATCGTGTTCGGCAGCCGCGTCGCCCGACAGGACCGCGGCCTCGCCGGGCTCTCGCTCGGGTTGCTGGCCGGTGTGCTGCTGACGAGTCCGCTCGGCCTACCCGATGCCGGATCCGTGCTCGACAACAGCAACGTTGTGCTCGCCACGTTGCTCATCGGCCTGCTGTCGACGGCTATCCCCTACGCCATCGACCAGGGCGTGCTCCGCCGTATCACGGTCCGTCGCTTCGCCCTCCTCCAGGCACTGTTGCCGGTGACGGCGACCGTGATGGGAGCGATCGCGCTGGACCAGCGCCCGACCGCCATCGCCATCGCGGGGATCGGCCTCGTGGTGATTGGCGTGGCGGCGCAGGATCAGAGCTGACCAGACCTGACCGAAGCCGGGCGTCTCCAGTCGTCAGCCCGCTACCGGCGCTGGTCGACGCAGCTTCCAGACGAAGCCGTCGTAGAACACGTGGAGCCCGCCGAAGAACAGCGCGAGCCAGGCATACAGACGTCCGTCGAGCTTCCCGATGGTCACGAGCGCGGTGCCGATCACGATCACGAAGTATCCGAGGTACAGCGGCCGACGACGAGCAGGAGTGGCGGCGACCTTGGCGACGAGCGAGGTGTCGCCGGTCGCGACCCGGCGACGAAGGCTGGCGTGGACGATCACGAAGTGCTCGAGTGCATGGGCGGCGATGTACGACACGAAGCAGCCCCCGGGCCATCCCGTTCACCCGATCGAGCGTCTACAGACCACCACGGTTACGGCCCCCGAAACCGAGCGTGCTGCTCATCGCTCGCACGTCGACGAACGCCGGTAGCCAAGAGAGGGCGAACACGAGCCACGAGATGTACATCGGCTTCTCGAGCCCACCGAGGTCGTCGCCGAGCCTGCGGCCATAGATGCGCGTGAGGCCATAGCGCGGCATGAGCGTGTGCTCGGCATTCCACAACGCGGCCACGATGGCGACGGCCGTGAGGCTCACCGCCATGCCGAGGGTCACGAGTGCGGCGAGGACGAGCGGCGTCCAGAGGTAGAGGCAGCGATGGCGTTCGAACTGGGCGGCATCGGCGTAGACGAGGCCCATCGTGAGGGGTTGGTGGGCGAACGAGATGACGAAGGCGACGCCCATCAGCATCGACACCTGATCGCCGTGGCCCTCGGCGAGCCGCACCACCAAGAAGATCGGCACCCACAACCACGCCAACGCGGCGTCGGTCACGGGTCCGTGGATCCAGCGCGACGAGGCCTGCACGGACCGAACGTGAGTGCAGCTCACACTGGCGCGACCTCAGTGATCGAGCCAGGGGGCGCACAGACCGTCAAGGTCACGCACCTGAATCTTGTCCCGGTTCTCCCACGTGACGTGGTTTGTCGGGTCCTTGCGCAGGTTGAACGTGCGGAAGCTCATGTCCAACGTGTCGATGGCGAGGATGCGGCCACTCAACGAGTCACCGAGACCCAAGATGAGCTTGATCGTCTCGAGCGCCTGGATGGAACCGACGATGCCTGGCAGCACTCCGAGCACCCCGGCCTCGGCGCAGCTCGGCGCCATCTCGGCGGGCGGGGGCTCGGGCACCATGTCGCGGT
>JBKJJS010000474.1:0-5149 GCA_046597895.1 Ilumatobacteraceae bacterium | reverse complement strand
GCGGAATTGGCAGACGCGGGGGGCTTAAACCCCCCTGGAGGAGACTCCATACGGGTTCGAGTCCCGTCCCGGGCACACAATTTAATGTCATCTACTAGGTGCTATGTCGATTGGCATGATGTACGTTGGTTTACGTGGACTGGCCCCCCAACCCCGACTTTGGCCCCCGCTGGCCCCCGGTCGGCCCCCGGGTTGAGACGTCTCGCGGCGCTCGTCGGCCTAGTTGGGGCGTGGACGATCTCACGATTTCCGTCAACGACGCGGCCGCGCAGTTGGGTTGGTCAGCGGCGACGGTGCGACGCCGGATCGACGCCGGCGACATCGAGGCGTTCCCGCACGGGGGTGCGTGGAGGGTGCTCGTCTCGTCGCTGCGTCTGAGCGAGACGCCTACGGCTGCCGACGCGACGCCACATGATCGGGTGACCGTGCCGTCGCTGGTGGATCGTCTGGCGGGCCGGCCGTGGTTGCTGTCGCCCGAGGACGTGGCGGAGGTGATCGGCTGGCCCGAGGAACAGGTCCGCTACTACATGCGCCGCCGGCTGCTCCCGGCCCGCAAGCTCGGCGCGAAGTGGGTGTGCCCGCAGGACGTGTTCGTCGCATGGTGCGCCGAGGTCGTGGCGTGAAGCGCCGGATCCGCGCCGAGCCCGGTTCGGGTCATGTCGAGCTGAAGAACCACAAGTGGTGGGTCAGGCGCACGGTCGTCGGCCCGAACGGCGAGCGTCGCCGCTGGCGTGATGGCCCATATGTGACCCGGGAGGACGCGGACGCAGCCTGCGCGGCGGTCACGCTGTCGTTCACGGCAGCGACACCGATCGGAGACTGGCTCGACGGATGGGTTGAGAAGGAAGCGAAGCGGGCGTTGCTCGGCCAGCGCGAAGACCACGCACGGCGTATCCGCAAAGACGTCGCTCACGTCAAGCCGTTCCTCGGTGGCGTACGCATCGGCGACGTCAAGCCATCGGACTGGATGGACGTGTGGGACGAGTTGTTGAGCAACCCGAGCAAGAAGACTGGCAAGCCGCTGTCGCGCAAGTCCGTGGGCAACATCAAGACCACACTGTCGGGGGCGATGAAGGCGGCGATGCGCGACCGCCTCTTGGACGTGAACCCGGTTCGCGACGCCCCGCTGCCAGCGCTGCACCGTGGGATGGACGACTCGGTCGGCAAGCTCCGCGCGATCCGCCCCGACGAAGTGCTCTCTACGACGCAGGTGCTGCATCTGCAACGGTGGCTCCTCGACCACTTGGACGAGGACCGGTTCGTGCTTCCGGCGCTGTTGATCTTGGAGACAGGGATGCGCCGCGGCGAGTCCCTCGGGGTGGCTTGGGAGTACGTCGACTTCACGGCCGAGACGCTGCACATTGCGCAGCAGGCGGCGCGCATCCCCAAGGTCGGCTACCAGATTCGACCGTTGAAGTCGCCGCGCTCCAACCGTGTCGTCAAGCTCACCCCAACTGCGGTGGAGGCGCTCCGTCAGGCTCGTCTGCGCCAAGGTGCGCTGGCGTTCAACGGGCTCGTCACGCACGACGCTGGCGACGTTGTCAACCCGGACGTGTTCACCCTGTGGGCGACCGACACATTGCGCCCGCTCGTGCCGGACGGCCCGGCGAAGTGGACGTTGCACACGCTGCGTCACACCCACGCCAGCCACCTGTTGGCGCGCGGCGTCACCCTCAATGACGTGGCCGACCGCCTTGGACACTCGTCCACGATCGTCACCCAACGCGTCTACGCCCACGCGCTTCCGGAGAAGCGCACGAAGGCCGCCGATGTGTGGTCGGGACTCGGAGTCGCAGTTGGCTGACTGGACACTCGAGGTCTTCGAGGCCGACGACGGGACGTCCCCGTTCGAGCGGTTCGTCGCGCGGGAGCTGTCGCCGTTCAAGCGGCAGCCCTCGACGCGGCGGTGCGGATCCGGCTGGGCCGGGACGGGCTCGACCTGGCCCGCACGGAATGGTTGAAGGCACTCGGTGAGGGACTGCACGAGTTCCGGATCCGACACACCGCGGCGGAGATCGCGGAGATGTTCGGTGGCGAACCACCCGACGTGAAGCACCCACGTGAGGCGGTGCTGCTGAGGGTGTTCGTCCACTTCCACGGCAACCGGGTGGTGCTTCTGATCGCCGGCTACGACAAAGGGACCGATCCGAGCCGGAAGCGTCAGGACAGCGAGATCGCTCGGGCACGCAAGCTGCTCACCCAGTTCAAGGAACGGCAGCGGCGTGAGCGTTCCGGTCGTCGCCGGGGTTGACGAATCATGGAGAAAACTCCATACTGGTTGCTGGAGGTGTGATGATGGCTCGAACGTATGACGAGGTGCTGGCCCCGCTGCGCGAGACCGATGACGAAGCCAGCCGGGCACAGTTGGCGGTGTTCGAGCGCGCGTACGAGCTGGCCGGGCAGATCGCCGGGTTACGGATCAAGCGGGGCCTCACCCAGCACGAGTTGGCTGCTGTTGCCGGAATGACCCAGGCCGATGTCTCCAAGATCGAACGTGGCGTCACCCACCCGTCGTCACGCACCTTGCATCGGCTGGCCTCAGCGCTGGGAGCGGACCTGCAACTCGTCGAGCGCGTTGCGTCGTAACTACCACCGGCCGCGCAGCGCATGATGCCGCGTCGGCCGGGTCATGTTGAGACAGCGCGTTTATGGGCTGCGGCCCTGATGACGGCCCGCCAGGCTTGCTCATTCGTGACCGCGTTGATCCTGAGGCGGGGGTGATCGCCGAGGAACGCTTGGGTGGCGAGATTCGCGCCGTCGATCGTGAAGCCGGTGAGGGAGCGGACACGGTCGGCGAATCCTTTGGTCGCTTCGAGGAGCGCATGAAAGGTGTTGCGTTCGAGCAGCTCGGCTGTGCACGACAGGAATACCTCTTCGTAACTCGCTACGCGCCGCACAAGTTCGGCGCGTAGCGAGTTGGCGTGCTGGGCGGCGGCCGAGAGGGTCGCCGCCTTGGGGCCTGCGGCAACTTTGCCCCCGTCGTTGATGCGCACGCCCTCGAACACGAGCACGGCGTTGAGTCGATCCTGGCGCTCCGTGAACACGCGGAGTTGATCGACGTAGGACTGTGGCTCCATCGCCGCGAGAAGGAGCCGTAGGACGGGCTTGCAGGTCCTTTCTGCGGTCTGCGCCTGAACGAGCGAGTCGGTGATGCGCCTGGCCTTGGTGATCGGGCCGGGATCGGGAAGCTTATATCGAGCGAGGACGCGCTCGATCTGGCTTCCGGTGAGGCCCTCAGCGGTCGCGCCAATGATTTGGCCGACGGCCTCGATGGTGGAGACCTTCCACGGCCGGTACCTGTCGTCGGTCGCGACCATGGATCATCGCTCGATCAGTCGGAGGTGGTCGCGTCCGCTGCGGGTTGACGGTCCTTGGTTTCCGCCCTCTTGGGCAAGCAGGACGAGCCCGAAGACGAGACGGTCGAAGTCGTCGACGGTGAGGTGTACGGACTTCGCAATCTCGCGACGGTGGACGCCTTGGGTGCGCAGGTGCTCCAGGACCTTCTGGAGCACCTGGGACGTCTCGCGCTGAACACCTTTGGGCTCGTTGGTGCGGTAACCCTTCTTCGACGCTGCGCTGAATGAGGGTGGTGAGCGTGGCGTGTTGGAGGCCGGCAGCGAGGACGCCGGCGCGGGGCATCAAGAACCCCGAGGCGAACTGGTTGGCCTGGTGTTCGGCTTCGCGGCCGCGCTCGCCGGTGCGGTGGAGCACGATGTGGCGGAGTTCGTGTGCTGCGTCGAAGCGGCTGTGCTCCGCGGATTTGGTGGTGTTGAGGAGTACGTAGGGACGGGCGTTGCGCCAGAACGAGAAGGCGTCGACGTCACGGCCCTGCTCGTCGAGTGAGAAGACACGCACGCCGTGTCGTTCGAGGAGATGGACCATATTGGGGATGGGGCGATGGCCGAGGTCCCACTCGACGCGCACGATCTCGGCGGCCTGTTCGGGATCGTGCGTGTCGACGATCGGGATTGTGGGGGCGGGCCGCGCGAAGTGTTGTTCGATCCACTCGTCGATGAGCATGGCGAGGGTGCCGGCGCCGAGTGCCTGGTGTCGTTGGCTTGCGGTCATGCTGGCGAGTGAGCGGAAACTCGCCGCCGCCTCGGCGATTACTTCGACGTCGGGTTCAGCGAAGAACGACTCCGGGAAACCGAGTTCGTCGGCGATGCGTGCGAGTGTGGCGTCGGTGGGTTGTTGGTCGCCACTTTCGTAGTTGGTGATGCTCTTGGTGGACACGTCGACCCGTTGGGCGAGCTCGGTCTTGGTCCAGCCGCGTCGACGGCGCGCGAGTTCGAGTCGGTTCGGGTTGATCATCCTGGGCCTCAGCGCGGCGTGACCGGAACGTCGACCTGGTCGTCTCCTTCATCGTCATCGGCGATCCAGGTTTCGTGGGAATCGAGCTGCAGCTCGGGGAGGATGATTCGCTCGCTCCATTCGTTGAAACGGCCGGCGTCGTCGACACCCATCGGGCAGGACGACTCGGCGCGCACGACGTCGCCGGCAGGGTGTTGCAGAAGGACCCACGTCGTGCGAGTCGGCTCGTCGGCCTCGAGTGGCTCCTCGGTGTGGTCCTCGAACAGGTCGAGCTGAATGTTCTGCCGGACCCGGCGTTGGGTCACCTCGCCTTTCGGATACTTCGTCTTCGGCTGGTGGGCGAGAAGGCCGGTGCCGGCGTCGCCGGCGGTGACGACGATGGCGATGGTGCCGTCGGGCGAGACCACGGCGCCGACGTTGCCGGTGTCGTCCGGGGTCCATTCGTGGGGGATTAGGACCTCGCGCAGGTAACGGACGGTGCGCATGTAGCGCACGTGGCCGCGGGAACCGGCCGGGTCGAGGCTGGTGCATTCGTCAACGTCGTGTTGTGCTCGGCCGCGTGCTTCGGTGAGCTGCTCGACCGTGAGGCCGATCGCGGCGAGATGGGCGTCGCTGTCGTCGTCGCCTGGCAGGCGGCAAGGCTGGTGGTGGTCATCGGGTCTCCTCGGTCGGGCACTTCCCATTTTTCGACCACAGATGAGAGCCGAAAACGGGAACCGCTCGAAGATTTTGTCGCGATGCCTCTGGCCGCCCGACGTTGACCCGTTGGCGATTCGCTAGTCATAGTCCAACCGCGTGGACGAGGTCACCTCGGTCAGGGTCACGCGCTTCGTGGAGT
>JBKJJS010000320.1:0-3011 GCA_046597895.1 Ilumatobacteraceae bacterium | reverse complement strand
GCTCGGCACCCGTCGTCAGCATCGGCTGCGTCATAGGCGTCGGCGATCGACCGGATGAGGGCGACGTCGAAGAAGTTGTTGGGCGGACGATGGATCTCGACGATGCCGACGTGGTCGTCGCCGACCTCGAGCGTCACGTCGCCAAAGGAAACGGCAGTCATGGGTTCACCGTACGCGCCTCCGGCGTGTTGGCCGGCAGTACTGGTGAGCTTGTTCGTGCTCGCCGTCGCGGACAACCTGTAGCCATGGAACTTGCCCGGGCACTGGCACTGGCGGCCGAACAGAAACTCGGGGTGCTGGTGACCCAGAAGCGGGACGGTCGACCACAGATGTCGAACATCACCTACTGCGTCGGTGGGGACACCATCGTTCGCATCTCGGTCACCGACGGCCGGGCCAAGACCAACAACCTTCGGCGAGATCCTCGGGCCTCGCTCTACGTCGGACGCGCCGACGGATGGGCGTACCTCGTGCTCGAAGGGCGGGCCGAGCTCACCGAGGTCGCCGCTGCTCCCGACGACGCCACCGTCGAAGACCTCGTTCAGTTGTACCGCGCCACCCAGGGCGAGCACCCCGATTGGGACGAGTTTCGACGGGCCATGGTCGACGACCGGCGCCTCGTCGTGAAACTCCACGCCGAGCGGGCCTACGGCCTGTGGACCGACTGAGGGCCTGAGATGCGCTACCCCGAAGCCCGCCGCCTCGATCTGGTCGAGGAACTTCACGGTGTCCCGATCGCCGACCCGTATCGCTGGCTCGAGAACGCGGACGACGAGCAGACCGAGGCTTGGTCGACGGCGCAGGACGCGATCGCCCGGAAGGTCCTCTACGGACTCCCCGGAAGAGACCACCTGGCACAACGGCTGCGCGATCTGTTGCCGGGGGTGATCTCGGCCCCGATGGCGCTCGGCGACCGGCTGTTCTTCGCCCGTCGGGAACCCGCACAGGAGCACGCCGTCTACTGCGTCGAAGAGGCCGGCGAGGTGCGGGTGCTCGTCGACCCGGCGGCCATCGATCCTTCGCTCACCACCACCCTCGACGGGGTGAACGTCTCGAAGGAGGGTGATCGCCTCGCGTATCTCTTGTCGGAGGGCGGCCGCGAAGAGAGCACCCTTCGAGTTCTGGACGTCGCCACAGGCGACCTTGTCGAGGGCCCGATCGTCCTCGGCCGGGCCGGCGCACTGGCGTGGTTGCCCGGGGGAGAGGAGTACGTCTACGTCCGCCGCCTCCCCGAGGTACCGGCCGGCGAAGAGCACTTCCACCGCCGCATCTGGCGCCATCGTGTCGGCTCGGATCCGGCGGATGACGTCCTCGTCTTCGGCGAAGGTCGCGACAAGTCGACCTATTACAGCGTCACCACGTCCAGGGATGGGCGCTGGCTCACCATCACCGCGTCGATCGGCACGGAGCCACGCAACGATCTCTATCTCCTCGACTTCCAGGACCCGACGGCGACGATCGTGCCCGTCCAAGAGGGCGTCGACGCCCACGTCACCGGCGGTGTACATCGCGACGGTCGGCTCTACCTCTTCACGGATCGCGACGCACCGAAGTGGCGGCTCTGCGTGGCCGACCCGAGTCGACCCGGTTACGACGAATGGACCGATCTCCTCGCCGAATCCGACGACGTCTTGACGACCTATGCCCTCACCGACGACGCCGTCGTCGCCGTGCGCACCCACGACGTGGCCAGTCGCATCAACGTCCATGACAAGCGCACCGGCGAGCCTCGGGGCGAGATCGCGCTCCCGGGGCTCGGCGACGCCAACGTCACCGCTCGGCCCGAGGGTGGGCACGACCTGTGGATCGGGTATGCCGACCACGTCACGCCGTACCGGGTGCTGCATCACGATCTGACGACCGGTATGACGAAGACGTGGGCCGATCCGCCGGGCACCCTCGTGGTCGAAGGCATCGCCGCCCGCCAGGTGTTCGTCGCCTCCAAGGACGGGACGCGAATCCCCGCCTTCATCCTGGCTTCCGCAGCAGTCGAACTCGACGGGCGCCGCCCCACCATTCTCTATGGGTATGGCGGCTTCAATGTTCCCCTGTCGCCGGCCTACGGCGCCACCATCGCCGCTTGGGTCGAAGCGGGCGGCGTCTATGTGATCGCCAACCTCCGAGGCGGCAGCGAGTACGGCGAGGAGTGGCACCGCGCCGGCATGCGGGAGCACAAGCAGAACGTCTTCGACGACTTCATCGCCGTAGGGGAGTGGCTGATCGCCGAGGGCTACACGTCGAGTGAGCACCTCGGCATCAGCGGTGGGAGCAACGGCGGATTGCTCGTCGGAGCGGCGTTGACGCAGCGCCCCGATCTCTTCCGAGCCGTCGTCTGCAGCGCGCCCCTGCTCGACATGATCCGCTACGAGCGCTTCGGTCTCGGGGTCACCTGGAACGACGAGTACGGCCGGGCGGACGACCCCGTCGAGTTCGAGTGGCTGCGCTCGTACTCACCCTGCAATCGGGTGGAGGAGGGCACGGCCTACCCGGCGGTGCTGTTCACCGTGTTCGACGGAGACACTCGCGTCGACCCGTTGCACGCCCGAAAGCTGTGTGCGTTGTTACAACACGCGACGGCGTCGTCGCCCGACGCGCGGCCGGTCGTGATCCGGCGCGAGAAGGATGTCGGCCATGGTGCACGGGCGACGAGTCGCACGATCGAACTGCAGGTCGACATCTTGTCGTTTCTCGCTGCGCAACTCGGCCTGTCGCTGACGCCTTAGCGGCGGCGGCCCATCGACATGAAGTTGCCGTCCTCGCGCGGGGCCGGCGGCTTTGTGCCGTCGAGGATGGCGTCGAGCCGGGCCCGCACCGTCTCCTTGATGGGGTCGGGATGGGTGAGCACGTAGAAGCGATCTTCGAGGATCCCGTCGAACACCATCTCGGCCACTTCCTCGGGCGGCATCCCCTCGGCCGCGAAGAACTGCTGCATCATCTGCATGCGCTGCTGCATCTCCTCGCTGGCGGCCGTCGGGGCGTTCTGGAGGTCGCCCGGACGGTTGCGGTGCGAC
>JBKJJS010000252.1:0-11081 GCA_046597895.1 Ilumatobacteraceae bacterium | reverse complement strand
GGAGACTATGCATCACGCCCTGGTGCGAGTGGAGTGGAGGTCGAGAGATGGACGACGCATCACTGCGGAGTTGGGTTGCTGACGTGATGGGATCCCCGGTCGACGAGGTAGCCAGGGTGTCGAGCGGCGCCAGCCGCGCCACCCTCATCGTGTCCCTGGCCGATGGACGCGACGTCGTCGCCCGCGTGGATACCGGCGACGGCCCGATGGCGGGTACCGAGCTGACCCTTGAACGCGAGGGCGTGATGTACGAGGCGTTGGTCGGCCGCGGCGTGCGCCTTCCGGCCCGCTACGGCGTCAGCGAGGACGGCACCGTGCTGCTGCTCGAGCGGGCACACGGAGTACACGACTTCGCCACGGTGTCCCAGGCCGACAAGCACGCCATCTACGACGACTACATCGACGCATTGGCAGGCCTGCACTGCGTCGATACCGCTCCGCTCCAGCTACCCGGGTTCGCCCGACCGACGACTCCGGTCGAGCACGCTCTGTTCGAACTCGATCTCTGGGAGCGCAACCTCGACCTCCGCACGACCCGGCCATGGCCGCTCGCTCGGTGTGCGTTCCGCGTGCTGCGCCGGCTCGCCCCCACCGCCGTGAGCCGGACGGTCGTGTGCCACGGCGACGCCGGCCCGGGCAACTTCCTGCACGATGGTTCGCGGGTGACGGCCCTGCTGGATTGGGAGTTCTCCCACCTGGGCGACCCGATGGACGACCTCGGTTGGCGGGTCTTCCGGGGCCACGACATGTCCGGCGACGCCGGGGACTTGGCTGCCCAGCTTCAACGGTGGTCGACGGCCACCGGCCTGGCCGTCGATCCGACGAGCGTCGCGTACTACCGCGTGTTCGTGATGTTGCGCTGGCTCGTCAGCGTGGCCGCCACTGTCGACACCGGCGGGGCGGGAATGGATCGATCCGTCCACCACCTGCTCATCCCGAGCCTCGGTGTCCTGCTTCCCGCCGGGCTGGCGGAAATCACCGGTCACGTTCTCCCCGATGCGCCACCGCCACCCGTCGAGTCCGAGGCACTCGGCAGCGTGGTGGCGGACACCGTGACAGGCGACGTGATGTCCGTGCTGCTCCCGGCGGCCACGGACGCCGAATCGAAGCGACGCCTCGGTGGGCTGCTCGCCTACCTGAGCCACCTCGCCACGATCGACCGGCTCGGCGACTCCGTGCGGCACACGCTCAGCGCCGAGGCCGCGGCTCTGTTGGGATCCCGACCGGCGACCCTCGCCGATGCCGATCGCCAGATCGCCGAAGGCATCGACGGTTTCGACGAGCCCGAGTTGCTCGCCTACTTCTGGCGCACCGGCCACGCCCGCGCCGCGCTGTGGCCGTTGATCGCCACCCGGGTGGCCCAACCGCTCACGCCGATCCCGCCGATCCCGCCGGGCTGACGAAGAGCCGGGCCGCCGGTGGTTGGATCGATGCGGTAAAGCCTGGCCGCGTCAACCGCCCGATCACGATCACGGCGCCGAGCGTCACCCCGGCGCCGACGGTCACCTGACGCAGACCGATTCGGTCGCCCAGCCAACCCTGGATGACCGTGCCCAGCGGGTACATCACCCCGAGAATGGCGTTGTTGATCGAGAGCACACGACCCCGCTGAAGCGGCGGCGCCAGCGTCTGGGCGATCGTGGAGAACGACGAGAGGGACAGCATGTAGAAGCCCCCAACGAACATCAGCGCGAGCGCCATCCATGCCAGGCTCGGCGCCAGTCCGTAGAGGACGAGGACGATGGGCATGGCGCTGACGGCGCCCACCATGGTGCCCCGCATCCCCCACCGGGATACGACGGGGCCGACGACGAGCCCAGCGATGACCGCGCCGATTCCCTGGGCGACGACGAGCACTGAGTTGGCCCCGCGTCCCGCTTCGAGCACCTGGTTCACCATGGCGGGGATGAGGGCAATGAACGGGGCGGCGAGCAGGGTGTTCACACACATCACCGTGCTCATCGCCCGCAGACCGGGCATCGACCGCACCGTGTGCCATCCCTCGCCGATCGAGGCGAGCAGGCGTGGGCGGTCGCCCGAGGAGGAGGCCGGCCTCGGCAACCGCGCGAGGACGACGGCGACGACCACGGCGAGAAAGCTGATGGTGTTGATGGTGAGTGCCACCTCGATGCTCACCAACCCCGCCAACGTGGGCCCGAGGATGCGGCCGAGGTTCCACTGCACGGAGGACAGGCCAACGGCCGCCGGAACATCCTCGGGGGGCACGAGATCCGGAAGCGCCGCCTGGAAGCTCGGGAACCCGATAGCCCCCGCCGAGCCGGTGGCCAGCGCCGCCAGGGTCAACAGCACGGGCGTAGCCCGGTCCGTCACCACCAGCCACGCCACCGCCGCGGCAACCACGGCCTGCACAAGGTTGGAGTAGGCGAGCAGTTTCGTGCGCGAAAACCGGTCCGCCAGCGCGCCGCCCAGCAGTCCGATGAACGCGGTCGGGACGAACCCAGCGGCGGCCACCAACCCGACCCACGCAGCCTTTCCTGTGGTGTCGGCCACGTAACGGCCAAGCGCGATCGTCTCCATCCAAGTGCCGACGTTCGACAGCAACGCGCCCGACCACACGAGGGCGAAGGGTCGCGACCGAAACGCCCGCAGCGACCCCGCTCTCACCTCACCAGGCTAGGTCCGGGGGCCGCTGAGAAGGGAGTTAGAACGGGGTCTGGGAGTGCGGGAGGCGGTCGCCGGCGAACATGGCGTCGGCTCGACGCAAGGCTGCCGCGTCGCGCTGGCGGAGTCGCCCGCCGCGGGCGAGAGTGGAGGGTCGCACGCCTCCCAGCAACAACGATCCGAGGCCGGCATCGTCGGTGGACACGTCGGGTTTCGAGCGGACCTTCGTCACCACGGCCTGACCATCCGTCGCCTCGACGGCGTAGCGCAACGGGCCAAGCTCGACCACGAGTCGACCGTCGACCCCGTAGGTTCGAGCGGCCAGCAACGCCTTCACGTCAAGAGGCTTGACCCACATCCAGTCGTTGTAGGCCGTCGTCCGGATCGCACGCGGTTGTTCGAACCACAGCGCCAGCGGGTCATCCAACGCCAGCGCCCTCGTCGTGACCTCGCCCGCGAGGTCGTGCGACAGCACCGTGCGCCACAGTGCGCCCCTCGCCGCATCCGTCAGCGCGACGAGTTCGGTGACTTCGATGCGATGGGCCGGGTGTCCGTCGTTCCACCGGGCTTGGACGCGGTAGCACGCGTAGCCATCGGCGTGGAGCAACCAGAACGTGGGGCTCAATTCGTCGAAGTCCTTTGCCCGTACCGTGAAAATGAGGTCCCAGATGTGGTCGTTTCGGGAAATCTCGCCGGGGGACGTGAGCCGGTAGCGTTGGTACAGGGCCGGCACGCGCGCTCGCAGTTCGTCGATCGAATCTGCGTACATGACCTGCCCGCTCCCGGGTGTCCCGGAGCGGAATGCCGCCTGGCTCTTCGTGATCGAGGCCAGACGGACATGGCTCGCCACGCCGTACCCGAACCGCTCGTAAATCCCGGACTCCGATGCCGTGAGGATGGCAACCGGCTCGCCGCGGTCCGCGGCGTCGTGGTGGAGGGCATCGAGCATCTGGCGCATGATCCCGAGGCGCCGATGCGTGGCCAGCACACCCACCCACGTGACGCCAGACGCCGGCACCGTGCCACCTCCTGGCAGCGTGAGCTCGAGGCTGTAAGCCCCGGAAATCCCCACGATCTGCTTGCCCTCGACGGCCATGCGAAATCGGGGGATCTCGAGGGACCTGCGGCGTTCGGCGACCTGCTCGGCTGTCGGGACCCACCCGAATGCTCGACCATCGATGCGGAAGAGTTCTTCCACGTCGTCCTCGGTGGGTGTACGAATCTCGATGACCATCGTGGCAGTCTCGCTGGTCGTGCTTCCATGAACGCCGCATTTGCCGGCACGGCGCTGCGAGACTGCTGGCGTGAACCTCGCACAACTCGAATCCATCGAACTACTCGGCGTCGATGGGGAAACCCACCGACTCGGCGATTCCTGGGAGGATCAGCGAATCATCCTCGTCTTCCTCCGTCACTTTGGTTGAGTGTTCTGCCGCGAGCATGCCGCGCAGTTGCGTGGCCGATACGACGAGGTGAAGGCCGCTGGTGGCGACATCGTGGCGATCGGTACTGGTGACGTCCGCTACGCCAGTGCGTTCGTGACCGAGGAGAACATCCCGTTCCCGGTGCTGATCGACGAGGACGGCGGCGCGGCCAGGGCGGCGAGCCTGAAGGGCGGCGCGTCGGCTCTCCTCCGCATGGCCAGCCCGAGTGTGATCAAGGGCGGCGCCCGAGCCCGCAAGGCCGGGCATCGCCAGCACAAGTCGGGCGAACGCCCGCTGCAACTCGGTGGGACGTTCGTGCTCGGCCCCGGCCGTCAGAGCGTGTACGAACACCTCGACGCGGACTTCGCCGACCACGCGCCGCTCGACGAAGTGCTCGCCGCCCTCATCTCCGCCCCCTGATCCGGCCCTCGCCTCGCCCGGCGCACGGGGCGGCTTCAGTGGTCGTGGGAGGCGCGGTAGTGGTCGCCGAGCACGTCCACGCCGAAGTCGCCCTGCGGGTCACGCCAGACGGAGTGGATGTGGTTGACGTTGCGCTGGGTGTTGTCGTACTCGACGAGCAGCCTCGGCCCCTCGATGCGATAGTAGTGGGGCTGGCCCGGCTCGATGCCCCCTGCCCAACTGAAGTGCAGTGACTCGATGGCCGAACCGGTGTACTTCTCCACCTCGGTCGCCGCCAGCTCGTCGGGCATCCGGCCGAGGTAGGTATCGAGTACCGCCCGCAGGATCTCGTGTTGCGAGCCTGCGAGGACGGCGGCACTCACTCCCTTGGGGCTCGCCGAGAGGCTCAGCGCCTCGGTGTGTTCGGGGAGCAGCCCGAGCGCCGCCTTCTCGAACTCGGTGCGTTCGGCCAGCCGACTGTAGATCGGTTCGGACGGGATGCCGCGGAAGATGTGCGTCATCCCGAGCGGGACATCGCCTGGGTTCACCTGTGGTCGATTCCCGCTGACGGTATCGAGGGGGGCAACCGGGCTGATGAGTGCCGTCGCGAACTGGGCCTGGTCCAATGAGCGGACCAACTCGCGGCCAAGATCCTCAACTGCTCCGAGCGGCCGCAGGAAGTGGGGGCCGAGCAACTGCGACGACGCCGGGTCAGCACCCATGAAGCATGGTGTGGTCGACTGCACCACGCCATCGACGACGAGGTGGTTGATCGACACGTGGTGCCCGCCGAACCGCCAGGACCACGCGCCCTTCGACCCCGGCTCGCCGAAGACTCGCACGAAGTACATCTCCGGGTCGCGGGCGCGTTGACGATCGGCCAGGTTCGTACGCCAGCCTTCGTCCTCGTCGAGCACGTTCTCCAAGCCCATGATCGTCGCCACCGTGACATACCCAGCTCGGGACAACCCCGACGACAGCAAGCGCATGGCCCCTTGCTGTTGTGGCGGCGACATCAACCGAATGGGCAGCCCTCCGTGATCCGTCGGGGTATAGAACCACAGCCGGCGCTCGTCGTCAGAGGGGAAGGACCACGACGCCCGCTCCCTCTGCTGCGCATCCAGGCTGTCGAGCCAGATCCGAGCGGCGTTGACCATTCGTTCGGAGACCGCATCCATCGCTCGGGCACCCTACGCCTGAACCCACGCAGGAGTGGCGTCCGCACTGCGAGGGAATACCGCGTCGCCCGATCGAGACCGCCTGAGTCACCAGGTCAACGCATGATCGCCGTCAATGTTACATTTGGGCGTGGAGGCCGCTCTGCGCCTCGGATGGAGGTCCTCATGAAGCGATGGAAGTTTGGCGCGATGAGTGCGCTTGTCGCGATGGGCGGTACCGCCATTGTGGCAAGTTCGGCGTCCGCCGCGTCGCCGCCGTGGATCAACCAGATCGGCACCTCTCGGTACGATGGCGTCGGCGGCGTGGCGGTATCGAGCGGCGGGAGTGTGTACGTCGGTGGAACCACCGGTGGCACGTTCCCCGGCCGCAGCAACGTCGGCCAGGCTGACGCCTTTCTGGCGAAGTTCAATTCATCCGGAACTCAGCGGTGGGTCAGGCAGTTCGGCACCAAGGGCAGGGAACAGGTGACGTCCGTGGCCGTCGCATCCTCCGGCGACATCTATGTCGCGGGGTACACCGACGGTAACTCCCGGGTCATCGGCCCTTGTTAGCGAGTCTCGGGGAGCTCGCCGTCCGCCTCGACGAGCGTCTTGGTGAACCAGTTGTTGCTCAGAATCGGGTCGAGTGGGCAGCCGATGAGCGTCACCGAGGTGAGGGGCGGCGTGCCGGTGCAGGCGTCGTCGATGTCGGTGACGCCGTCCTGGTCGGCATCTGGGCAGCCGTCCAGGTTGACCAGCGTCCCAGGCGGCGTCACCGGGCACAGGTCAATGTCGTCACGCACACCGTCGGCGTCCGCATCGGCTGCTGGGCAGCCGGTGAGGCCGACCGTGGTCCCCGCAGGGGTCGACGGGCAGACGTCAGCGGCGTCCACGACCAGGTCACCGTCGGCGTCGGGCACCGGGCAGCCCGTGTTGTCGACTGCGGTACCCGCCGGTGTCCGGTCACAGAGATCCAGGCCGTCAGGTACGAGGTCCAAGTCCTCGTCGATCCCGATATGTGCCGTCGTCGTGACGAACAGCACGTCGTCGTTGATGTGGAACATGAAGCGGAACGTCCTTGATTCCCCAGCGGCAAGCGTCCCCATCGGACACGCCAACACGAGGTCGATCTTCGTGCAGCCCCCGTCGTCGAAGACGTAGTAGCCGACCTCGAGGGGCGGTAGGTCCACGGTAGTGAGCACCTTCTGCGCGTCCGAGGGCCCGTAGTTGGTTGCCGTGATCGTGAACTCCTGGAGCAACTCCTCGGCCACGTCGCCCGGTCCGAGGACCACGAACAGCGGAAGCGGGAAGAAGTTGCTCTCGGTCGTGATGACGACCGCCAGGTCCGCTTCGATCGTCATCGTCTTCGACTCGAGGTCGCTGTTGTTGCCGGGGACGGCATCCAACGTGTCCGAGCTGACGACTGCGGTGTTGTCGATGACGGTTCCGTCAGGAACGTTCGCCTTGACTCGGACGTGGACGAACAGCGACTTGATGCCGTCGGACGCAGCCAGGTCGCCCAGTTTGCACTCGATGTCGTTTTCGCTCGTGAGCGTGCAGGCCGTCAGGATGCCGCCTTGACCGGCGTCGCCGCCGACGTAGGCCGCCACGAACTCGATGCCGTCCGGGAGGGCGTCGCTGACCACGACGTCCTTGGCCAACGACGGACCGAGGTTGTCGACATCGATGCGGTACGTGCGCTCCTCGCCGGAGACCCACGGGTTGGGCCCGAGCCCTGTCTTCGAGATCGCCAAATCGGCCGAGCCGATCACCGGTGTGAGCACACTTTGGCGGTTGTTGCTGTTGATCCGATCGAGGACGTCACTCGACACGCGGGCCTGGTTGAACAGGAGCGTGCCGTCGGGCGTGTTGGGATTCACGCGGACGACGACGGTGATCACCTCGGGCCGGCAGAACGTGCCAAGCGCCACTGGCGGATCGCACGTGTTGTCGAACACGGTGGCGGCGGCGGAGATCGGGCTGCCCTGCTGGTAGACCATCGTGCTCAGGTTGCAGGTGAGCGGCTGCGCGGCGTCGCCGGGCACCCCGTTGGTGCACGAGTTACCGGCCGACGTCACCGACACCACCGACACCCATGACGGCAGGTCGTCCTTCACCACGACGTTTTCGGCCACCGAAGGGCCGTTGTTGGCCACGGTCAACGTGTACGTCAACAAGTCGCCGGCGTTCACCGTCTGTAGTGGAGGGGTGACCGTAGTGGTCACCTGATTACGGTCCGAGAGTCCCAAGGCTCCGGTGAACTGGATGTTCACGAACGACGTGTTGATGGGTCCTCCTGTCACGATCACATCGCCGGGGGCAATGTTCGACAGGGCTACGAGGGCCAGTTGAATCGTTGCCGCAGTGGCGTTGTAGGGGATGGGAGCCGTGGTCTGGCCCTCAAACGTGATCGTGAAACTGCCCTCCGTCGGGGGGCCGTAGGACGTGATCCGCTGTGTTTCGTTGATCCCAGCTGTCCCCTGTACTTGGGTCGTGGCGACCAAGGCCCAATTGGCCTTCGCCTTCGTGATCGAAAGATCAGCGGCAGCTACCACCGTGAAATCGACGACGGCGATATTGTTCGACATCACCGGGTCCGGCGTCGGCGAGGACACAGTTGTGAGGTTGGTGATGGTCGTGGCGTTGTTGGCGACCAGGCGGAAGCTGGCGCGGAGGCGACCGAACGGACTCGCGGGTGCCAACGGGTTGGGCCCGAGGGGAGCGATGAAGCTCGCGGAGAACGAACCGATGTCCGACCCGAACTGTGTCGAAACGATGGGGCCGGTCGTGCAGCTGAATTGCTCGATCGCGCTCCCGGCCTGGCTGACCGAGAAGGCGCAGGACTGGATCGAGACGTCGGGGTGATTGAGCAACGTGTCACGGATGATGACATCGCGCGCCGTGCTCGGGCCGAGGTTGTCCACGTAGATCGTGTAGATGAAGACCTGTCCAGCGGCCACGGATCCGAAGGGTTCCACGAACTTGAGGATCCGCAGGTCGGACTCGTCCGTCACGAAGGTGTAGGCCGTCGAAGAGTTGTTGGTGAGATCGGTGTCGACCTGGCTGACGATGCTTGCGGTGTTGACGAGTGTCTTGGTCCCGTCGGGGTTGAGCGTGACGATCCCGTCCGGGTTAAACACCAAGAAGTTGGAAGCGACGTGCACCTTGATCTTGAAGGTGACGACGCCGTTGTTCGGGATGTCGACGAGATTGCAGGTGACGGTGTCGACGAGTTCCATCTCGAACGGCGGATGCGGTGCAGCGGGGTCGACATCAAGGGGATGGGGATTCGACACAACGGTGCAGCCGCCAGCGGGGTTCGTCACCGCGGAGTCCGCCAGGTACCTCAACCCCACGGGGAGCACGTCCGTGACGACGACGTTCCTCGCCGTACCGGGCCCGTCGTTGAAGACGGTGATGGTGTAGAAGAGATCCTCGCCGGCGATGACCTCGTCGGAGTCCGAGGTCTTGGTGATCGAGACCTCGGCGAACTCCACCTCGTAGGCCCCGATGTCGCAGCCGGCGCCCTGCGGGCGCGTGACGCCCCGCTGGTCGGTCGCCAGGCAGGCCGCGTTGTCACCAGTGTTGAACGCCGGGCTCGGGCCGGGCGTCCCACTCGGGATCGCCATGGTGGGCGTGTTCCCCGGAGTATTGATCTGCAGCGGTCCGAGCAGCGGGTTTGCGGTCGAGACGACCGCAGGGCAGGCATTGCTGCCCGCAGCGTTGTCACGGATGAGGTTACCGCTGCCGGCCAGGGCGACCGTCGGGGTACCACCGCCGACATTGACGAAGCACGCGTTGGCGCCGTTGCTGGCGATGATCGTGTTGCGCACGATGAAGCTCGCCGACGGCGCCGTGTTCGTCCCGAAGATATAGATGCCGCCACCGCCCCCGGCGGCCTTGTTGCCGCTGATGGTGGAGTTGTAGAACTTCGTGGCGCCGTTGCGCGCGAAGAAAGCCCCGCCCGCGGCACTGCCGGCGGCGTTGCCGGTTCCTCCGGTCACCGTGTTACCGGTGAACGTGCTGTTGCGGATCGTGACGTTGCCGCTGTCGTTGAAGATGGCACCGCCCAGACCAGCGCCACCGCCGCCATTGCCGCTTCCGGGGGCGCCTGCGAACGTCCCGGCGGCACCGCCGCCACCCGCGCCGCCGCCACCACCGCCACCGAAGCCGCCATCTCCACCGTCGCCGTTTGTCCCCACTCCACTGCGGAATCCGCCCGCGCCGCCGCCGCCGCACCGCCACCACCGCCGCCGCCGCCGTAATTGCCGATACCACCTACGCCGCCGTTCGGCGCACCGCTCGCGCCACCACCGGCGCCGCCACCGCGGCAGAACCCGTTGCCGCCAGCGGCGCTGGGCGAATCGCCGCCCTTACCACCACAATTGAAGCCGCCATTTCCGCCAACGACGGCACCGCCGGCGGCACCGCTGTTGGCGGTGCCACCGCCGCCGCCGCCGCCAACGCCCGCCGCACCGCCGTTGCCGCGGCTTCCACCACCACCACCACCACCGTTCTGGGGACCGTCGCCGCCGTTCCCACCGAGGCCGCCACCACCGCCGCCACCGCCGGTGCCAGCAGTCGCCGCGCCGCTGCCACCCGTCGCCGTGTTCCCCTCGAACGTGGAGTTGTCCACCGTCAGGATGCCACCGCAGACGTACACCGCACCGCCGGCCCCGAGGCCGCCACCGCCGCCGTCGGTGCCGTTGCCGCCCTTGGCCCTGAACCCCTTGATGTGCAGGTTCTTCAGGGTGAGGTTTCCGGCCGGCGCCGGTTCGGCATCCGCGACGTCTTCGTCAGGCCCCGAGTTGACGACGAACGCGCGTAGGTTCTGAGAGCCGAGGAGCTCGATGCGCGCCCCGTTGCCCTGAATGGTGATGGTAGAACGGACGTCCGGGTTGACCGACAGCCCCGCCACACTGAACTGGTTGATGACGTTGCCCGAAACCTGGTAAATCGCGCCGGCCGCCAGGACGATGGTGTCGGCGCCGACGCCGGCCGCGCAACCGGTGGTGATGTGCGGTCCGCTGGGGTTGGCCGGATCGATCGCCTCGCTGGCGTTGTAGTTGGCGGCGAAGATGGCCTCCTGCAGCGAACAGTCCCCATCGGTGTTGACTTCCTGGTTGGTTGTCGTGACCGTGATGCTGGCAGCCGAGGCGGGAAGGATCCTCAGCAGACCTTGATCGACGCTGACGGTGGCGAACATCGCCAGCACCATCGTCGCCAGGACGCGCGACCGGCGATGTCCGCCTGCTCGCCAACCGTTCCCTGCACCACGCGAACGACCCCTGACGCCCAGATCCATCGTGCTCATGGCGACCCCCTAGTGCATCCCCGCATTAGTTCCTTGAATATGGTGTGATGGTCTTCATCGTGGCCTTCGGGAGGGTTCAAGATGTGGACTGTGGAACCGTTGGTGCTGACCGTCGAGGATCGTGTGGAGTTGGAACGCCGGGTGCGGGCGCAGACGACAACTCAT
>JBKJJS010000228.1:0-11080 GCA_046597895.1 Ilumatobacteraceae bacterium | reverse complement strand
GTACTGGTGCCCGGCGTGCCAGACGCGCCACGAGCCGGTACGGACTGTCGAAGTGACACCGCAGGGCTTGGTGCGGCCGTTGGTGGCCGAGCCTCATCCGGCTGCCACGCTCTTCATGCATGATCTTCCCACTCGAAAAGTCGAACTGTTCGACGATGAGGCGTGGTCGGACGAAGAGGACTGATCAGCGGGCCGTGGGACACTGATCAGGTAGTCGCGATGGCATCGAGAATGTTGAGCTTCGTGGCTCGACGCGCCGGGATGATGGCCGCCAGCACGCCGAGGATGATGGCGATCACGAAGATCACACCGATCCGCACGAGTGGCACCTCGAACACGTTGAGTCCCTCGTCACGTAATGAGTACACCACGGCGAAGCCGAGCAGCAGCCCGACGATCGCTCCCTGGACGGCGCCGAGCAACGTCACGATCACCGCTTCCCAACGGATGCTGGAGCGGACCTGGCTTCGGGTCATGCCGATGGCCCGCACCAGACCGAGTTCCCGGCGGCGCTCGTACACGGACAGCAGCAACGTGATGATGATGCCGATGGCAGCGATGATGACGGACAGCGCGAGTAGCCCATAGATCAGGTTGAGCAGTGGGTCGACCTGCGCGGCCTGCTCGTCGATGTACTCCTGGCGGAGCTTCACTTGGCCAGCGGGGGCCAATTCCCTGGACACCACCGTGACGGCCGCCTTCGCCGCCTCGTCCGTGGTCCCGGCCGACTTCGTCATGAACACCGAGAAGTCGAACACGTTGTCATCGGCTCCCGCGAAGACGGCTTTGGACACGGTGAACGGCCCGGCGAGCGTGTCCTCGTCGTAGATGGCGACCACCTTCAGGGACTGGGGCCGGCCGCCGAGAAGGTCGAACTCCACCGTCGAACCGAGGGCGAGCGACTTGTCGTCGGCCTTGTCCCTGCTGATGGCGATGCTGCCGGCGTCGAGGGATTCGATGCGGCCGGCACTCACCTGAAGGTCGAACAGCTTCGTGACCGTGGCCGGATCGACGGTGGTGACGAACGTGCCCTTGGTCTTGCCGGGAAGCAGCGCCGAGGAGATCCCGATGCCGGTGGCCGTCTCGATCTCAGGGAGCGCGTCGAGGGCGGGAGCGAGTTCGATGGGCAGCCCGCCGAAGCCGAACGAGTTGGTGGTGACCGTCAGGTCGCCCCGGAACTGATCGCCGAAGATGTCGCGCACCGACGCCTTCACTGATGAGGCGAGCACCGTGACGCTGGTGACGAGTGCCGCTCCGACGAGGAGGGCCGCCGCAGTACGCGCGGTTCGTTTCGGGTTGCGGGCGGCGTTGTCGGCGGCCATCTGGCCGGTTATCCCCTTGGCCGCCTTCAGCGGGGCTCGCATCAGACCGGCGAGCGGCCCGGCCACCAGCGGGCCGAGAATGAACAGGCCGATGAACAGGCCGAGCGCTCCCGGTGCCAGCAGGGTGGCCTTTTTTCCGAAGAGCGCGCCGAGGATGGCGGCCACGCCGATGGCCAGGACTGCCCCGCCGCTGGCGAGGCGCTTCTTGGACCATCCGGTCGCCTCGATTGCTTCGGCTCGCATGGCCGCCACCGGGGGCACCTTGCTCGAGCGAAAGGCAGGGAGTACGGCGGACATGACAGTGACGCCGACCCCGACGATGAGCGTCGTGATGATGGTGGAGGACCGTAACGTGACGCCGTTCGAGGGGATGTCGATGCCGAACGCCGTAAAGGCGGACTTGAGGAGCATGGACAACCCGACGCCGGCGAAGAGGCCGATGATCGATCCGATCAGACCGATGGTGATCGCCTCCATCAGGAGCGCCGACGTGACCTGGCGACGACTGGCCCCGACGGCGCGTAGGAGGGCGTTCTCGCGACGGCGCTGCGCGACCGTGATCGAGAACAGGTTGTAGATGACGAACGTGGCGACGAACAAGGCGATGAAGGCGAACGCCGTCAGGAAGACCGAGATGAAGGACAGTCCCTTGCGGATGTCGCTCTGGGTCTCCTCGGTGATCTGGGCGCCGGTGATGGTCTCCACCGCCGGTTCGGCCGCAGGATCGGTCGCGGAATCAGCGGTGATGGCGGAACTGATCCGCTCGACGAGTTCCGCTTCGCCGACGCTGCCGTCGCCCTCAGTGATGATGGCGTCGTAGGAGTCGGGCTTTCCGTTGAGGAACTGCGAGGCGGTCTGGTCCTCGAAGAGGGCGAAGCTCGATCCGCCGGGAGACCTGACGTCGCCGAACTTAGCGACGCCGACGATGGTGAACTGACGGGTGCCGCCGACGGCCGAGATGGTGACCTTGTCACCGAGCGCAAACTCTTCCTTTTCGAAGCTGGCCTCGTCGAGAGCGACCTCCCCCGGTGCCGTCGGGACCCTACCCTCGTTGAATGTCCAGAACCCGAGGTCACCATGATTGGCCGTGCCCCCGAAGCTCGGAGGACCGTTGCCGTCGTTGCCGAGTGGCTCGCCGTCCTTGCCGATGATGACGGCGAACTGCTGGATGAAGGCCTGCGAGTCCTTGACGCCGGGAACAGTCGTGATCGTGTCGACCAGCGAGCGCGAGACCTTGCCTCGTTCCTCGCTGCCGAAGTCCTGTTCGATGACGTTCGTGGACCGGGTGTAGGCGTCGACCGAGTCGAACACGTCGGCGAAGAGATTGTCGAACGTGCTCTTGATGGTGTCGGTGAACACCGCGGTGCCGGTGAGGAAGGCCGTGCCGAGCATGACGGCCAACGACGTCAACAGCAAGCGGGTCTTACGGGCGGCCATGCCCTTCAGCGTGATGCGGAACACGTCAGCCGCCGAACCGCTTCAGGTGGTCGAGGATGCGCTCGGCCGTCGGCTCGTGCATCTCGTCGACGACGTTGCCGTCGGCCAGGAACACAACGCGGTCGGCATAGCTGGCCGCCACAGGGTCGTGGGTGACCATCACGATGGTCTGTCCCAGGTCGGTCACGGCTCGGCGCATGAAACCGAGGATTTCGGCGCTGGCGTGTGAATCGACGTTGCCCGTCGGTTCGTCGGCGAAGATGATTTTTGGCCGGCTCACGAGCGCCCGGGCTACGGCAACCCGCTGTTGTTGGCCACCCGAGAGCTCACTCGGTTTGTGGGTGAGTCGGTCGGCGAGCCCAACCGCGTCGATCACCTGGCTCATCCACGCCTCGTCCGGCTTGCGACCACCGAGGGCGAGGGGCAACGTGATGTTCTCCTTCGCCGTGAGCGTCGGGATGAGGTTGAACGACTGGAAGATGAACCCGACCTGCTCGCGGCGTAGTTGGGTGAGTTGTTTGTCATTCAGGTTGGCGAGATACGTCTCGTCGATGAACACCTGGCCATCCGTGAGCGTGTCGAGCCCGGCCAGGCAGTGCATGAGTGTGGACTTACCGGAACCGGAGGGGCCCATGATGGCCGTGAACTTGCCGCGTTCGAACGAGACCGTGACACCGTCAAGAGCCCGCACCTCGGTACCGGCCTTGCCATAGATCTTGACGGCGTCGATCGCGCCGGCGGCCGCAGTGACGGCGGGGGCGTTCTCAGTGGTGACGTGCATGTCGACAGTCTCGCTGGTGGCGTCGTGGATCGGTACCCTGAACTGCTGTGACACGCGTCCCCTGATCAATCCCTGATCAGCCCCTGATTCGCCGTCCGGGTCGGTCCGAGTTCGGCGTACGCTCGGCGTTGATGTCGCATGGGGAAGCGCTCGACGCATGAGAGGGCCGTTGACGTGGTGAACTGCCCGTCCTGCCACGCCGGTATCCCCGACGGCGCCCGGTTCTGTCCGTCCTGTGGGGCGGAGATGTCGCTCTCGATGATCGAGGAGCGACGGGTCGTGACAGTGCTCTTTGCCGACATCGTCGGGTTCACGTCGCTGTCGGAACATCGTGACCCTGAGCAGGTCAAACGGCTGATCGACGCCTGCTTCCAACGACTGGTGGCTGACGTCGAGGCGTTCGGTGGCCGGGTCGACAAGATCCTCGGCGACGGCATCCTCGCCCTGTTCGGGGCGCCGATCGCCCACGAGGACGACGCCGAGAGGGCGGTGCGGGCTGGACTCAAGATGCAAGAGACGCTCATCGATCACAATCGCGACGTTGATGCCACACTCCGGATGCGGATCGGCATTAACACCGGCGAGGTGCTGGTCGGGGCCCTGCGGGCCGGTGGCACGTACACGGCGATGGGCGATGTGGTCAATACGGCGTCACGCCTGCAGGCCGAGGCGCCGCCGGGCCGGGTACTCGTCGGGCCAGCGACGCACGCGTTGAGTGATGGGCCGATTCGCTACGCATCGTTCGGCGAGATCACGCCACGGGGGCGCGAGCACTCGTTCGAGGCGTGGCTGGCGCAGGAGGTGCAGCTGCGCCCTGGTGAGCATCGGCGCCGCCGTGACGCTCCGCTCGTGGGCCGTAGGGATGAGGAACGACTCCTCCTCGCCGGGATCGAATTCGCAGTGGCGCGCCGCCGAGCGTTGCTGATCACGATCGACGGCGAGGGTGGCGTCGGCAAGAGCCGCGTGGCCGACGAGATCGTGGCGTACGCGAGGGAAGAACACGGCCTGCGCGTCATGGAGGGCGCGTGCGTCGCCTATGGCGAAGCCAATGTGTGGTGGCCCCTCGCCTCGGCGCTCAGCGATCATCTGAAGTTCGACGTGACCGACCCCAACACTGTCCGGGGGAGTGGGCTCACGAAGGCGGCGGCGTTGCTCGGTCGGCCGGAGGACGATCCCGAGATCGTTCGCATTGGCGAGGCATTCCTGCACATCCTCGGCGAATCTTCGACCCTCGACCGCCTTGATCCTGTTCGGGTGAGGGAGGAGGTGACGCACGCCGTCGTGTCCGTCCTCCAGGCCAGTTGCAAAAAGGCCGCGCTGATGATGGTCATCACCGACGTGCACTGGAGCGACGGCGTGGTCCTGCAGTTGTTCGAGCAGGTCCTCGCCAACCTGGCCGGGCTGCCGTTCGTGCTGCTGACCACCGCCCGGCCGGACCCTGAACTGGCGTGGCCACCGTCGAGCAGCGCGTACGCCTCGATCCACCTGCGCCTCGAGCCACTCGATCGGGCGGCCACCGAGCAGATGGCGGCGGCAATTCTCGGGGAGGGCGCCGATCCGGCCGTGGTGGCGTCGCTGTATGACCGCAGTGGTGGCAATCCGCTCTTCCTCGAGGAGTTGGCGGCTCTCGTTGCCGATGGTGGCCGCGTCGGCGAACTGCCGAACTCGTTGCGAGCCCTTGTGTCGTCGCGGTTGGATCAGCTGAGCGCCGAGCAGCGAGCGATGCTCGACAACGCCGCTGTGCTCGGAACATCCGGCACCCTCGTTGGTTTGCTCCGCTTCGCCAAGGCTCTCAACCAACCCGCCGACAGCCAGACGCTCGATTCTCTCGTGGAGGCCAGCCTGCTCACCCGTGATGGCAAGCGCTGGCGCTTTCGTTCGCAGTCGGTTCGTGACGTCGCCTACCAGACCCTCACCAAAGCGGTGCGGGCCGCCCGCCACACCGGCACGGCCGAGATCATGGCGCAGACGTACCGGGCGGCGGAGACCGCTCGCGCCGCCAACAGTGCTGCCGACCCGGTCGCTCAGCCGGTCAGTGCCGGGCCTGAGGGGCCTGTCAGCTTGGACGAGATCGCCCACCACTACGCCACTGCGGCCGAACTCGTCGGTGAGCTCGGACACGTCAGCGGTGTGCCTCGAGACATCGTCGGTCAGGCATTGACCTGGCTCATCGCCGCTGGGGATAGAGCCTCGGATCAGCACTTCATGCGATCGGCCATCCGACTGTCCTCACGGGGCCTCGATCTCATCGGTGACCACTCGTCGCCCGAGCACGTGCCCGCCCGGCTGCGGCTGCTGCTCATCCGCGCCGACGCCAACGCCGAGTTGCGCAACGCCGCCAAAGCGCGGGTCGATCTCGAAATGGTCCTCGAGATCTCGGCCGGGAACGAGACACTCGAGGCCGAGGCTGAGGCACGGCGCATTCTCGGGACGGTGGGGCGTCTCAGCGGCAATCTGCCGGCGGCGCGGGGGGAACTCTCCGAATCCGTTCGACTTTGGCGGCAGGGTGGCCAACCTCTCCGCCTCGCCAGGGCCTTGCGGGATCGCGCCTTCGTCGAACTGTTCGGCGGAGATCTCGTCTATGCCGAACAACTGCTCGACGAGGCGGAGCGTCTCACGATCGAGCACGGCGATGCGAGAGGGCTGGCCTGGGTGGAGTGGCACCGGGCCTGGCTGTCGTTTGTGTCGGGCAACATCACCGAGGCGGAGGAGCGCTTGCAGCGGGCGGCAGTCACCATGACGAGCCTGGGCGACCGTGGTGGCCTCGGATGGGTCCTCGGCTTGCTGGCCTACGTTCGCTACTACCAGGGCGACACGGTGGAGGCAGGGACATTGGCGACGCAGGTCCTCGACGAAGCCGTAGAGCGGGGCGACGACTGGGCGGCCGGAATGATGCAGGCGCTGCAGGCCAACCTTCGACTGTGGGAGGGGCGCACCGAGGACGCGCTGAGGTTGGCCGAGAGTTCGCGGGCGCGGTTCAAGCGGCTGAGCGATGGGTTCGGCGAACTGCAGGCGCTGGCACCCCTGGCCCGGGCAAATGTCGCACTTGGGAGGGGCCCGGCGGCGACGCGGACCATGGAGGAGATGGAGGTGTTGGCGGGCAGCCACCAACTCGGCTCGTTCCTGTACATCACCGAGGCCGGGACGGCCGCGCACGTCGGCGAGGCCGAGCGGGCCATCCACAACGCTGAACTTGCCCTCGACGACGCCAAGGAGCGTGGTGGCTTCCTCCACGAGGCGTTCATCGCCAAGGCCCTCGGCCTCGTCCAAGCAGGCGAAGCCGGTGACGCGTGGATCGCCATCGACCAGGCGGCCTCCCTCGGTTTCATGGGCCCATACCTCACGTCGGTGAAGGCGCTGGTAGAAGTGGCGGTCGGCAGCTTCGAGGTGGCGTTGGGTGACGCCGCATTCACGGCCGATCAGCCAGGGGCGAGCTACCTGGACCTGGTGTACGCCCAGGTAGCGGCAGCATTCGCCCACGCCCGTCTCGGATCGCCGCGCGCCGCAGCCGCTTCACTCGATGCCGCTGCTGTCGTCGCCGGTAACACGGGCGATGTCGTCGCGAAGGCCTTGGTGGCGCTGGCCCGCTCGTTCATCGATGGGGAGCAACGGGGCGGTGACGGTCCCGAGTTGGATGTGCCGCTCCACGGCTGGCGTCGCTTGTTCGGCGACATCCTCGAGCAGTGAACGTGACAATCAAAGGCGACGATGGACGGTGACTTCCTGCGCATCGGTGCGGACGGCGTTCCTCGCTGTTGGTGGGGCGCAGGACCCGACCCGGAGTATGTGCGGTACCACGACGAGGAGTGGGGCCGGCCGATGGAGTCGGATCGTCGACTCTTCGAAAAGCTCTGCCTCGAGGGATTCCAGTCCGGGCTGTCGTGGCTCACGATCTTGCGCAAGCGGGAGAACTTCCGTGCCGCGTTCGCCGGCTTCGATCCTCAACTCGTCGCGGACTTCGGTCCGGACGATGTCGAGCGTCTTGTCGGTGACGCCGGCATCGTGCGTCACCGCGGGAAGATCGAATCGACGATCAACAACGCCCGTCGGGCGCTCGACCTGATCGCTGAACTCGGCAGCTTGGCCGCCTACGTGTGGACCTTCGAAGCGGTCGAGCCCCACCGCCCCACCGACCAGCCGTGGCCCATCCCGTCGACGTCGCCAGCATCGGTCGCCATGTCGAAGGATCTCAAGAAGCGGGGCTGGAGCTTTGTTGGTCCCACCACCGTGTACGCCTTCATGCAGGCCATGGGTCTGACCAACGACCACATCGACGGCTGCCACGCCCGCGAACTCTGCGCGCAGTTGCGTCGGGAGTTCCGCACCCCCTTGACGCTACGCTCGCCAGCGTGACGTCTTCGTGGCTCGACTCGGCCGAGGGTGGGACTACCGCTGATCTCGCGGCGCTGCGTCCGGATCTGGCAGCGCTGATCGCTCAGTTCGATGCGCAAGCAGCGACCAGCATCGGTGACCGGTTGCGCTCGCTGCTCGAGGCGCGGGTCGCGCAACTCGTCGGTGATGCGGTCACGCTGGAGGCGACGGACGCCGCCGTGCTGGAACTCGCTCGCACCTGGCCGACGAACCCGGAGATCAACGGGGCCGAGCGGGCCGCGCTCGATCTGTGCGAGTCGTTCGTCATGGACGCTCATTCCGTCACTGACGATCAGGTGGTGCGGTTGCAGCAACTCCTGGGCGACGACGGCGCAGTAGCCGTGTTCATGAACCTGGCCCTGCTCGACGGCTTCACCAAGTTCCGCCGAGTCTTCGCAGAAGGGAATCACTGATGTCGACATCGCCCCGCATAAAGGGCCCGGACGGTAAGCCCACGAACTCGCTCGGGGCGGCGCTGGCCAGCAGTTCGTTCGGTACGTTGTACGGCCACTTCTGGAGTCACGGGGTGGTGGACCAGCCGACCAAGGAGGTCACCCGCCTCCGCAACGCCCGTATTACCGATTGCGGGCTTTGAAGGAACGTGCGCTTCGCGGTCGCGAGGCAAGAGGGGCTCACCGAGGAGATGGCCGCCCAGGTCGACGATGGCTGGGGCGACAGTTCGCTCTCGGAGCGTCACAAGAAGGCCCTGATCCTGGCGGACGCCTTCCTCGCGGTGTCAGGTCCGCCATCAGCGGCTGATCAGGGCCGACTGAGGTCTGAGTTCACCGAGCCGGAACTCATCGAGTTGGGGATCGGGCTCGCCCTGTTCAATGGCTTTTCGAAAATGCTCATCGCCCTCGGCCTCGAGCCGGAGAACATGGCGACGACCATCTTCCCCACCCCCGGCTCCTGAACCGACCCGCCGGGGTCACCAGCGATCGTGGTGGACGACCTCGTCGATCGGTTTGCGGCTGACCGGTCCCTCGGGGCCGGCCGGGTAACCGAGCGGGATGACGGTGCCGATGAACGCGTCGTCGGGGATGCCGAGGATGTCGCGCATCTGACGCTCGCCGACGTGATGCAGCGTCGTGAATGCCGCGCCAAGGCCGAGGGCGCGGGCGGCGACGACCAGGTTCTGGCTCGCCGCGTACATCGCTGAGTACATCATGGTCTCCTGGGGGGCCTGCACCGGATAGACGTTGCGGCCGCAGACGAAGATGATGACGGGGATCTCCCCGAGGTTGGCTCCGAGGTTGGCGGCACCTTTCAACGTGCGGCGGTCCACCTCGTTGCCCGGGTCGGGCATCCCCTTCACCCGTTCGGCGAACGGCGCCAACACGTCACCAAGGCGGCGTCGCTGCTCAGCACTCTGGACCACTACGAAGTGCCAGGCCTGGGTGTTGTTCGGGCTGCTGGCCCGCGTCGCCGCCCACAGCACCTTGTCCAGCAGTTCCGCCGGCACCGGGTCCGGCTTGAAGAATCGCATCGCCCGCGCTGTTCCCATTGCTTCGAAGACATCCATTGCCTCTGCACCTCCTCGTTTGGGCCATCATTGTCGGTGCCATGTCCAACGATCCCATCGACCGCTATCCCACTGGCCTCATCGTGGGGCGCTTCTGCCCGCCGCACCTCGGGCACCGCTTCGTCATCGGGTGGGCGGCGCAGCGCTGTGAACACCTCGTCGTCTACGTCAACACCCGCGATGGGGAGGCAGTGCCGGGCGAGTTGCGTGCCGGATGGCTGCAGGACATGACGCCCGAGGCCACCGTGGTCGAGGTGCACCACGACCTCGAGACAGATTGGGAGGATGAGCCTCTGTGGGATCGCTGGATCGCGTTGTTCAGGTCGAAGTGGCCGTTGCCCGCAGAACTCGGTGGTCCGCACGCGGTGTTCTCGTCGGATCCCTACATCGATGAACTCGCTCGGCGACTCGGCGCCGAAGCCGTCGTCGTCGATCCCGATCGCGCTGCCGTGCCGATCTCGGCCACGCTCATCCGGGAGTACCCGGGGGAGTACCTCGACTACCTCGCGCCGGCTCCGCGGGCCTGGGTGGAAGCCAACTGGCTCCCGCCCGGTACCTGATTCACCAGGCGTGATGACGTTCAGGATCGTCCGTGTCCCGGTAGTGTCGTGTTTCCAGACACCGGGACGACAATCGCCCGGGACGAAGGGGGAGAACATAAACATGCGTAAGCAAGGGATGCGACTCGGCGTCGCGTTGATGGCCGGCTTCGCTCTAGTGGCCGCGGCATGCGGCGACGACAGCAGCAGCGGTGACAAAACGACCGCGCCGACGACGGCCGCGGCCGCCAACACAACGGTGGCGCCTGTCACGGGCGTGAAGTGCGACGGTTTCACCATCGCCATGCAAGGCCCGCTCACCGGTGACGCCGCTGGTCTCGGCAAGCCCATCACCCAGGGAGCCGAGCTCGCTATCAATCAGTTCAATGCGGCCAACCCGGACTGCAAGATCAAGTACCAGCCAGAGGACTCGCAAGGCGACCCGGCGCAGGCTCCGGCCATCGCCAAGAAGCTCGTCGACCAGAAGGACGTCCTCGGCGTCGTCGGCCCGGCGTTCTCGGGCGAATCTGACGCTTCCGGCCCGACCTACAGCGAGGCCGGCCTCGTCACGGTGAGCTCGTCGGCCACCCGCCTCGACCTCACCACCAAGGGCTACAAGAGCTTCCACCGCGTGCTCGGCACGGACGGTGTGCAGGGCCCCGGAATCGCCCGGTACATCGTCAACGTGCTCAAGCCGACGAAGGTCGCCGTGATTGACGATGCCAGCGCGTACGGCAAGGGTCTCGCCGACATCGTCAAGCAGACGCTCGGGGCGACGGTGACGGTCACCGACGCCATCGACCCGAAGGCCCAGGACTACTCGGCCGCGGTCACGAAGGTCAAGGACGGCAACGTCGACGTCGTGTTCTTCGGCGGGTATTACGAGGCTGCCGGCCGGCTCGCCAAGCAACTCCGTGACGGCGGCGTGACGGCGCAACTGGTCTTCGGCGACGGAGTCAAAGATCCAGGCTTCCTCGTCGCGGCCGGCCCCGCAGCGGCAGAGGGTGCGGTCATCACCTGCACCTGCGCCGACTCGTCGACACTGCCGTCGGGTGCGGACTTCGTGACGGCCTACACCGCGAAGTGGGGCGAAGCACCCGGCACCTAC
>JBKJJS010000158.1:0-11870 GCA_046597895.1 Ilumatobacteraceae bacterium | reverse complement strand
AACCAGCCCGTGACGAGATAGCGGACCTTCTCGCTGATGTTGACGGCGTGATCGCCGATGCGCTCGTAGAAGCGGGCGACGACGGCTAACTGGACGGCCACCTGGAGATCGATGTTCCCCGCCGAGTGACTCTCGAAGATCACCTGAATGAACTGTCGTTGGAGCGCGTCCAGGTACGAGTCCATGTCGTCGATGGCCGCCGCCTTGGCCGCATCACTCTCGTCGTAGGACTCCATCGCGGACGAGAACAACTGTTGGGCCTGTTCGCTCATCTTGGCGATGAGACCGCGCAACTTCGGGTTGAGGTCGTGGCCGTAGATACGCCGCGCCGCCTTGCAGATGTTGACGGAGAGGTCGGCCGATCGCTCGATTTCGGCTGTCATCTTGAGCGCGGCCACGATGGCTCGAAGATCTGACGCCACCGGCGACTGCAGGGCGAGGATCGTGAAGCACCGCTCCTCCACGTCGATGCAACGAGCATCGATCTCGTCGTCGCCGAGGATCATCAGATCGGCGCCTTCGAGGTCCATGTCCAGGAGAACCCGGGTCGCTCGGGGGATGCCTTCGATGACCGACGCCCCGATGCGCATCAGTTCACTGTGGACCTCGTCGAGGTCCTGGTGGAACGTCTTGCGAATCTCGTTCATCCGAACCGTCCGGTCACATAGGCCTCGGTCCGCTCGTTCGACGGGTTCGAGAACATCTTCTGGGTGGTGTCGAACTCCACGAGTACGCCGGTACGGCGGTCGCTCTCGGTGTTCACTTCGGTGGTGAAGAAGGCCGTCCGGTCACTGACCCGGGCCGCCTGCTGCATGTTGTGCGTGACGATGATGATCGTGTACTGCTGCTTGATCTCGTGCATCAGATCCTCGATGCGCGCAGTGGCGATGGGGTCAAGCGCCGAACACGGTTCGTCCATCAGGATCACCTCGGGCTCCACCGCAATGGCCCGAGCGATGCACAGCCGCTGCTGTTGGCCTCCGGAGAGCCCCATGCCGGACTGCTTGAGGCGATCCTTCACCTCGTCCCACAGTGCCGCGCTGCGCAACGCCTGCTCGACCTGTCCGTCGAGATCGGACTTGGACTTTCGCCCGAGCAGCCTCGGTCCATAGGCCACGTTGTCGTAGATGCTCTTCGGGAAGGGGTTCGGCTTCTGGAAGACCATGCCGATGCGGCGACGCACCTCGGTGGCGTTGACCGCAGGGTCGTAGAGATCGACGTCGTGGTACAAAATCCGGCCGTGCACCTTGGCCGATTCGATGAAGTCGTTCATGCGGTTGAAGCACCGCAGGACCGTCGTCTTTCCGCAGCCTGAAGGACCGATGAAGGCCGTGACCTCGTGCTCGCGGATCCCCAGTGTCACCTCGCGTACCGCTCTGAACGTGCCGTAGTAGACGCTGAGATCGTCGACATCGAAGACGAAGTTCGCCGGGCCAGCGGCGGTTGGCACTTTTTCGTCGGGCACGCGGAACTCCCGGATCGTGATGGGGGCGGACTCTGATTCGTCGGTCACCGTAGTCAACTCCTGGCCGTTCGCTTCGAAGGTGGTCACAAGCCGATCCGCTTCCGCTCGAACCGTGTCCGCAGGATCACGGCGAACACATTGAACACGAACACGAGCGCCAGCAAGAGCAGCGCCGCTCCGGCGGCGGCGTTCTCCCAACTGACCGGCCCTTCCTTGGACGGCCGGCCTGACCAGTTGTAGATGAGGATGGGGAGCGCAGTGAACTTTTCGGTCAACGATGTGCGCGGCAGCAGACCGGTAATGGCCCCCACAAGGATGAGCGGCGCCGCCTCCCCGAGTGCTCTCGCGATCGAGAGCACCATGCCGGTGAGGATGCCGGGAGCGGCATACGGCAGGGCGTGGTCACGCGTGACTTCCCACTTGGTAGCCCCCACGCCGTACCCGGCCTCCCGCAGACCCTGGGGCACCGACCGAATCGCTTCCGAAGCGGTGATGATGATGATCGGCAGGACGAGCACGGACAGCGTCAGCGAGGCGGCGATCACGCTCTCGCCGTTTGTGATGGGCTTGAGCCAGTCGACGAAGATGACGAGGCCGAGGACGCCGTAGATCACCGCGGGTACGCCGGCCAGGTTGCGGATGTTGATCTGGATGAACCGGGTGACGCGCCCGTGGTGGGCGTACTCCTCGAGGTAGATGGCGGACGCGATCCCGATGGGAAATGCCAGGACGATGACACCCATGCCGATGAAGAAGGAGCCGTACAGCCCCGGCCACACCCCGACCTTCGTCGGCTCCGAACCGATGGTGTCGGTGATGAAGGCCGTCCCCCGTTCGCGGAACATGGGGATCCCCTCGACGAGGATCTGGCCAATCAACGTGAACAGGACAAGCAGGGTGAACAACATCGCCGCAATGAGAATGACGTGCAGGATGATCCCACCGACGTTGCGTTGCCGGCGCGTGAGGGCGGAACGGACAGTGGTCGCAACAGCGGGCGAGACAGTGGTCATGGTCGGCTCCTAGTACCGCGTCCGGACGCGTTGCACAAACCGGTCGCCGATGAGATTCAGCACCAGCGTGATGAGGAAGAGGACAAGCCCCAAGAAGAACAGGACATTGAACGAGGCGCCCTTCACCGCTTGATCCGTGCCGCCCGCGGCGTTCGTCATGGCCGCCGTGAGCGTGAGACCACCTTCAAGCGGGTTCTTCGAGAACGGGCCAGACCCGTCGGGCCCACCCGCCATGGTCGCGACCATCGTCTCACCGATGGCGCGTGACACTGCGATGATCGAGGCGGCGACGAGGCCGGACACGGCCGCTGGCAGCACGATCTTGACAGTGGTGGTGGACTTGCGGGCACCGACGCCGTAGCTGGCCTCTCGGAGCGATCCGGGGACTGCTCGCAACGCATCCTCCGAGATCGAGGCCATGATCGGAATCACCAGGATGCCGATACCGATACCCCCGGCAAGCATCGACTTATTCGAAGTCGGGTCGAAGAATCGATCGACGAACTGCGGATGGATGAAGCGCAGCGCGAAGTAGCCGACCACGACCGAAGGGATGCCGGCGAGCACCTCGATGATCGGCTTGACGATGGAACGCACCCTCGGCCGGGCGTATTCGGAGAGATAGATCGCCGTTCCGAGCCCTGCTGGGACTGCCACGACCATGGCGATCGACCCCATGATGACGCTCGCCACGAGGAGCGTCGAGATATCAAATCGATCCCGGCGCGGGAACCAGCCGGTGTCGACCAACTGACTGAGGTCGATCTCCCGAAGGAAGTCGATTGTTCCGCGCGAGAGCACGTACACGATCAGGCCGGCGATGAGAATCGAGACAAGGGCGGCCCCGAGGAACACGGCGCGCATGCGTCGTTCCTTGCCCCGCCGCCGAGCACTACCCCGGAGGTCTGTGATCGTCAGGCTCGCACCCGTCGATGTCACGTTTCACCCTTTCCGTACCCTCGAAGTTTCGAACGAAGTTTCGAACACGGCGCAGCCGGCCACCGGGGGTTGGTGGCCGGCTGCATCCTAGGAAGTCTGCGTCGTTGCGGGAGGGCTCAGCCCTTGGCGGCGGTCCACGCATCAATGCTGGCCTGCTGCTTGGCGGCGCCAAGGCTGACGTACCCAGCAGCTGGCACCTGCTCGAAGCCCTGGACGCTCAAGTAGAGGTCGACGTATCCGGCGACGGCGGGGTTGGCGACAGCCTTGGCCTTGTTGACGTAGATGTAGAGCGTCCGGCTGAAGGGATACGAGCCGTCGGCAATCGTGACGTCGGTAGGAGCCACACAGGCACCCTCCTTGTTCTCGATGGCGATGGCCCTCATTTTCGACTGCTCACCGACGTAGAAGGCATAACCGACCCAACCGAGCGAGGAGTCTGATCCTTCGATGCCCTCCACGATGAGGTTGTCGTTGCCGCTCGAGGCGTAGTCGGCGCGGACGACGCTCTCCTGCTCGCGCTCCTTGGCGATGGCGGCGATGGCGAACTCGACGAACGAGTCGTAGGTACCCGATTCTTCACCGGGCCCAGACACGACAAGATCGGCGTCGGGAAGCGCCTCGGCATGCTTGGAGCCGAGTTCCGTGGCCAGCGCCTTGGCGTCGCTCCACTTGTTGACGGTGCCCTCGGACTCCGGCCCGAGCAGGGCGTACAGCGCCTTGGTGTCAAGACACTCGACGGCGGTGTTCGCAGTGCTCGTCGCGACCGTGAGACCATCGATGGCCACGGCGATCTCGACGTACTCGATGCCATTCGTGGCACACGTCGCCGCTTCCTCGTCCTTGATCTTGCGGCTAGCGTCCGAGATGTCGGCCTCACCGGCGCAGAACGTCTTGAAACCGTCACCGGTGCCAGGACCTTCGACGGTGACAGCGAGCTTTCCGCCTGTGAGGTCGCGGGCCAACTCGCCGACCTTGATGGAGATGGGCTCGACCGTGGACGAGCCGGTCACGAAGACATCACCGGCTGCGCCGCTGAGATCGGGGCCGCCCGGAGTCGTCGGGGCGGGGGCCACGGTCGTATCGGAAGCCGCGGTGGTGGCGGGGGCAGCGGTCGTCGCTGAACCGGCCGTCGTGGCGACGGTGGTGGCATCGCCGCTACCGCTGTCGTCACCGCATGACACGGCGACCAATGTCAGGGCGACCGCAGCCGCCACCAACGAAAAACGCTTTGATGTGTTCACGAGTTGCTTGCTCTCCTGTTTGGGGTCTTTGAAGCAACGAGAACGGTAGGAACCCCTTGTGTCGTTCATCTGCTGTTCAGGTGAACGAACGGTGAACGGACACCGAAGTGCAGGCGAATCAGGTCAGCAACTGCGAGCGGAGTCGGCCAACGGCGTCCGCATCGAGCCCGTGCGCGAGCAGCCAACGTTCCGGCGAGCCGTGACGGGAGCGCAGCCCCGACATCACGTTGCCGAGCGTCCCGGGATCCGCGGTCATCATCTTGCGCCCCGCCTCCTGCCAGCCCGGACGGCGGTCGTAGTGCTCGCGGAACTTTGGATCCTCGGCCCGGGCCAGGAACCGGGCCTCCAGCGCCGGGAGGACCTCGGCCGTGAGGGCGTAGTCGTCGCCGATCTCGTCATCGCTGACGCCGAGTAGTGAAAGGAGCAGGGCAGCCAGCAGCCCGGTCCGATCCTTGCCTGCCGCGCAGTGGAACACGAGTGCGCCCTCGGCATCGGCCACGATGTGCAGCGCCTCGACGAACTTCGCGCTGGAACCATCCAGCATGGCGAAGTACTGGTCGACGATCGTCCCGCCCTCGAGGGCGGCCCTCCACGCCTGTTGCGTCTCGTCGATGATCGAGACGTTGTGCCAAAAAATGGCCAGGTCCTGGACAGGACCGACACCCACGATGGCCAGTTCGCGCTCGGTGCGTAGGTCGATCACCGTCTGGATGCTCAAGTCACCGATCACGACCTCAATGTCACGGGGCGTCATGGAGTCAAGACCATCAGCCCGAAACACTGTCCGCCAACGGACCGTGCCGCCGCCCGCGGTGGCGTACCCACCGAGATCGCGGAAGTTCACCGGGCCGTCGAGACCGATTCGCCGTGCCGTGGGGTCAAGGACGCTGTGCTGTGTCATACCGCCTTCCTACCGCCGGCGGCACCGTCGACCACCCGTTCATAGATGAACGCTCGGTGACATCGAGGTCGCCACATCCCCGAGTTCAGCGTTCGAGCCACCGGCTGCGACGTCGACGACGAACGGGCTTCCAGGCCGTCGGCCACTCGCGCCGGCGGGTCTCCGCGAGCAGTCGCTGAGTCATCACCAACTGGCCAAGTACGAACATGCGCCTCGGGTCGTCCTCATGGGCCGCAGCCTCGCGAAGCCACCCCTCCGCGACGGCGGCATCGTTGAACTCGCCGAGCACGTCCTGGAGGTCGGCGAGCCGTTCGGCATGAGCCTTCGCCGCTGGTTCGACATCGGCGAGCGCGTCCAACGCATACCGAAACCGCTTCGCTCGGATCCGCAAGGCGTGGACGTCGTCCACCGTGGCGTCCGGCTTACCAGCGCGGCGTGCGGCTTTCTGGACCCGACCCCAGGCTTGCTGGGCACTCGGCCGCAGCACTGACGCCGCTCGCTCGCCGGCCGCATCCGCCAGCGGAGGGGACTCTGCGAGTTCCACCAGGCGCCGGACGAGTTCGTCGTATCGCGGGCTCTCCAGCGCGGCATGGAGGCGACCGAGTGCGACATCGCGTTCTCTGACCAAGCGCCTGACCAGTGAGTTCGTCGTCCGCCGATCCGCCGGGTCGAGGTGCTCGATCGCCTCGATGAGCCCTTGTCGCAACACATCGGGGTCACGAACCTCGCCGAGCGTCTGAGCGATCCACCCGAGGTCGTCGACCAGTCCCTCGGGAAGCGGCCCCATGAGCGTGCCGAACGTCTTGAGATCGCTGCGCAATCGACGGGTGGCGACCCGCATCTGGTGCACGCCCTCCACGTGGAGGTCGAGCCGCACGACCGGGTCGTGGGCGAGCAGTCGGGCTACGGAACGAGCGAGAGCGCGCTGAATGATGGTGGCCGCGTCCGGTCGCTCGTCGAGCGGCCACGGGATGGGATCGGGTGGCCCGAGCGGCACCCGGTTCTCGATGGAGTCGACCGCTCGGTCCTGCATCCCATGGGCGCCGAGTCGGCGTCGTACCTGGGCCACGAACTCCGGAGGGCCCTCGACGACGATGTAACGCTGACGCGACACGACGCGCCGGCCATCGAGCACGCTGACGTCCTCATCGACGACCCGCCCAACGATGTCCGAGTCCTCCCCTGCGTTGTCGTCGCTCGACGCGGCCCGTACGGGGAACGCTCGACCAGCACGCCGGACCCGTACGGCAAGCTCAAGGGCAGCGCCCCTGGCGACACCCGACAGCGCGGCGAGCAGGTCGGCCGGGGGCGCAGGGTCGTCACCGACGAACACATGGGGGCCGTAGGCACCACAGCGCACACTCCACGTGCCATCGGCCACGCTCACCATCACGCCGCTGCGGGCGAGACGATGGTCGCTCGTGTCCAGTGTGGATGTCTGGCCTGACACGCGCCGAGCCCTCCCGATGACGTAGTCGTCGCCGAGCAGTGCGGCGAGATCCAGACCGGACCATGCGACCACGGTGATCGACGCGTCGGTTGGCTCGGGCGGGCTCGCCATGCGTCAGCGCCGAGCCCGCTGGTTGAGCCGTTGTAGTCGGGCCTGTGGATGCACCGCATCCTCGCTGCCGATCTGGCTCCAGGTCCCGTCGGACGCCAGTTCCCACGCGATGACATCGTCGGCCAGCATGTCGTCGAGCACATTGTCCAGACGGGTCCTGTGGCCGCGGTCACGGATCGGCGTGAGCACCTCCACCCGCCGGTCGAGGTTGCGTTCCATGAGATCCGCTGACCCGATCAGGTGCAACGGCCGCCCGGCTCCGTTGCCATTGGCGAACCGGAAGATCCGAGAGTGCTCGAGGTAGCGGCCGATGACCGATCGAACCCGGATGGTGTCGGACATACCGGGAACTCCCGGCCGGAGGCAGCAGATGCCGCGCACCACGAGGTCGATCGGTACTCCAGCCCTGCTGGCGTCGTAGAGCGCCTCGATCATCTCGGGATCCACGATCGAGTTCAGCTTCAGGGTGATCCCTCCCCCCTTGCCCAAGGCGGTCTCGTCGCGGATGAGTTCGCGGAGTTGCGATCGCAGCAGATTGGGAGCCACGAGCAGCCGTCGGTACCGCTCCTCCTTGGAATAGCCCGTGAGGTGGTTGAACAGCTCACCGAGATCAGCCCCGATGTCCGGGTCGGCGGTGAACAACCCAATGTCCTCATACAGACGCGCCGTCTTGGAGTTGTAGTTACCCGTTCCGATGTGGGCATACCGGCGCAGCCCGTCGTCGTCCTCGCGCACGACGAGCACGCACTTCGAATGGGTCTTCAGCCCGACGAGGCCGTACATGACGTGAACGCCACTGCGCTCGAGCGTCCTCGCCCAGGTGATGTTGGCGTGCTCGTCGAACCGGGCCTTGAGTTCCACGAGCACCGCCACCTGCACCCCCCGCTCGGCGGCACGGATGAGGCTGCGGGCGATGCCACTGTCCTCGGACATCCGGTACAGGGTCATTTTGATCGACTGCACCCGAGGGTCGTCGGCGGCCGCGGCGATGAACGATTCGACCGTGGTGGCGAAGGACTCGTAGGGATGATGCACGAGGAGGTCTCGCTCGCGCAGGACCGAGAACCAACTGCGATCTCCGCCCACGACCGGCTGGAGCCGCGACGACGTCGCCGGCTTCCATGGCTCGTCCTTCAAATCCGGACGATCCAGTGCGGCGAGCTGGAACAGCGCGGTGAGGTCGATCAGTGTGTGGTGATAACTGACGTCGTCAGGATCTAAGTCGAGTTCCTCGCTCACGAGCCGCAGGACCTGGTCAGAGGTGCCCGCTTGCACTTCGAGACGCACCGCCCGCCCGAACCGGCGCCGCCGCAACTCCATCTCCAGCGCTTCCAACAAGTCGTCGGCCTCGTCCTCGTCGACCGAGAAGTCGGCATTTCGGGTGACGCGAAACGTCCAGTGCTCCTCCACGCGCATCCCGGGGAACAGCGACTCGAGTTGGGAAGCGATGACCTGCTCGAGCGGAACGTACCGACGCCCGTCGGCGAGTGCGACGAGCCGAGGAAGCAACGACGGCACCTTGACCCGTGCGAACCGCTGCGAGCCGTCGTCCGGATCGCTGACGAGCACCGCCAAGTTGAGCGACAGCGTCGAGATGTACGGGAACGGGTGTGCCGGATCGACGGCCAGCGGCGTGAGCACCGGGAACACCCGCTGCTCGAAGAGTTCGATGAGTTGCTTGCGGCTGTCGTTGTCAAGGTCGGACCACCCGACGATCTCGATACCCGCCTCGCTGAGCGCTGGCAGGATCGAGCCCAGCACCACCTCCTCTTGATGTTGCACGAAGTCGGCGACCACGTCGCCGACTTCGAGGAGCACCTGGGCCGGAGTACGACCATCCGGGCCGACGGTGGTGATACCCGCCGCGACCTGGTTCTTCAGCGCCGCCACCCGAACCTGGAAGAACTCGTCGAGATTGGACGAGCAGATGGCAATGAACTTCACCCGTTCGAGCAAGGGAACGGACCGCTCAGAGGCCTGGGCGAGCACACGACGATTGAAGTCGAGCCACGACAGCTCGCGGTTGAGGATGTCGTCGACATCACCGACGCGAGCGTCCACGACGGGATCGTACCTGCGGGCCATCGAGGATGGGCCTCGAACGAACCCCGAATTCACTCGCCCGTCACGACGACGTCACTCACATGTCGCCGTCGGCGAGGCCGAGATCCCATTCGATCGTGATGTTCTCCCGCTCGCCGTCGCGCATGACGCGCTCGCGGTTGCGGCGGAACTGAGGGTCGTCTCGGGGCAGCAGCACGAGCCGAGCCAGGATGCGGTTACGGAACTCGTCCACGAGAAGACGATCGCCGTAGTCGCCGTAGACCTCCCAGTGCGGTGAAACCGGGCCGAGGTAGGCGATGCGTACATGCGCCCGGGGCGGCTCGGTGCTGACGACGTCGACCATGGCGCAAGAGTGTACCGGCGCGGGCTGCGGGTCCCGCGGGCTGCCCCATTCCGATGTTCGTATGTTACGGAATGATTGCAATTGCCACGTACGCGTGCTTGACTTCGCACATCACCGGAACCGAAGAGGGTCGTGCGACGTCTATACCAGCACGACATTGTTCGCAGCCGTTGCTGGCTTCGGGCGGGGCCGACGAACGCCGTACCCAAGGAGACCCACCCCCATCATGTACGAATTCACCGACAACTCGAATGCGCCCGCCAGCGAAATGACGGCGTGGATGGCGGACGGCAACTGCCGGAGGTACGCACCAGCCGTGTTCTTCCCGAGCGATGGGGTCGGCGTGGACCGAGCACGCAAGATCTGTCGCACCTGCCCAGTGGCCGAGCCGTGCCTGGAGTACGCACTCGAGAACCGCATCGACCACGGTGTCTGGGGTGGTGCATCAGAGCGTGAGCGGCGCCGGATCCTGAAGCGACGCCGAGTCGAACTCGGCGTCGTGAGCTGACCGTCGTCAGCTACTTCTTGGTGTCTTCTTGGTGTCGTCGGTCTTCGCCGACGTGTCCGGCTCTTCTTTGGGGTCGTCCTTGAGGCCATCGTTGATGCCCTTCTTGAACTCCTTCTGAGCCTGCCCGAGATTGCGGGCGAGCTTCGGGAGTTGCGACCCGCCGAAGAGCAGCAGGACAACGACCAGAATGATGATCCATTCCGCGGGTGAGTTCGGCACGCCACCATCATGCCACCAGTTGAGCCAAGATGGAACGCAGCGAGGGGTGAAACGTGCTGGAGTGTGTCGTCAATGTGAGCGAAGGGCAGTCGGCCGTTGCCCTCACGCGGCTCGCTGATGCTGCCGGTCCCGACGTGCTCGACATCCACCGCGACCCATTCCACCACCGCAGTGTGTTCACGCTCGTAGGAACGGCGGCCGTTCGATCGCTCGCCGCGGTCGCCGTCGACACGCTCGACCTGTCAGCGCACGAAGGCGTCCACCCTCGGCTCGGCGTCGTTGATGTCGTGCCGTTCGTGCCACTTGATGGCACGTCCTTCAGCGAGGCCATCGCCGCTCGGGATGAGTTCTGCGCGTGGGCCGGCGAGGAGCTTGGCGTTCCCTGCTTCCGCTACGGCCCGGAGCGCAGCCTTCCGGATGTACGACGCCGGGCCTGGAGTGATCTCCTCCCCGACACCGGGCCGCGCCAGCCCCATCCCACCGCAGGGTCGATGTGCGTCGGCGCCCGTCGTGAACTCGTCGCCTACAACCTGTGGCTCGCCACCCCGGATCTCGCGCTCGCCAAGCGCATCGCCGCCCTCATTCGCGGTCCCTACCTGCGAGCGCTCGGGCTCGCCGTGGGCGATCACGTACAAGTCAGCATGAACCTCGTGGAGCCGGCTCGCCTTGGCCCTGCTCAGGCGTACGACCTCGTCGCCAGCCACGTCGCCATCACGCGCGCCGAACTCGTCGGGCTTGTCTCGTCCAAAACTCTGCACGCCATCCCACCGCGGCGGTGGCGCCAACTCGACCTCGACGTGGACCGCACGATCGAGGCCCGGCTCGGGAGCCACCAGTCGGGTGAGCGATGAACCGCCGGGTCAGGCGGAGACGCTACGACGCGTCGATTGGGTCCGCTGACGTCGCAGGCGGCGGCGCTCGCGTTCCGACAAACCACCCCAGATACCGAACTTCTCACCGTTGGCGAGGGCGTACTCCAGGCAGTCCATGCGGACGACACACCCCCGGCACACCTCTTTGGCCTCCCGCGTCGATGCTCCCCGCTCGGGGAAGAACAAGTCGGGGTCCACACCGAGGCAGTTCGCCTGGTCCTGCCACTCCCGCTCAGTTGCCTCTTGTCGCATGTCCTGCATTCGCTGCCTCCCTCGCCTCGCCGAGCCTCTCGGCCCGTCAGCACCAGCGCTGCTGGTGGTTGTCGTCTCCGGGCTTGTTGGCTACCGGGGTAGTTCCCGGCAACACCAGCCGTGTAATTACAACAGTGCAATTGTCCCCTATCACATCCCCTTTGCGCAAGTGTGGATGCCGATTTTCCTGCGGTTTCGATTTCTGATGGATCTGAGGGCTCGGCCCCGACTCGTCGGCGTCGAGCACGAGTACCGCGTCAGCGGGGCCGACGGTGGTCAACTCGACATGCGAACGATCATCGACGACCTCCCCATTGAGGGCGCCCGCGGCGATCCCGGTGATCCACACGCCATCCGTTGCCTCCATGGCAGCGTGATCACCGCTGACGGCCGGGAGGCCGAGATCGCCACCCCACCGTTGCTCTGCGCACCCGGCGTTCTGAGGCGCTTGACCGCACACATCGCCGCGGCGCACTCCGATCTGTGCCGGGC
>JBKJJS010000008.1:0-24059 GCA_046597895.1 Ilumatobacteraceae bacterium | reverse complement strand
CTGGCACCAGCCAAGCTGCAATGTCAGCGTACGAATCCGGGAAGCGCTCTCCATCGGTCGAGACGCTGTGCCGGATCCTCCGCGCTGCCGGCTTCGAAGTGCGCATGCGTCTTGCCGCGCCCGACAGTCATGAGCCTGCCCTTCGCCTGGCCCTGTCCCAGTTGGTGTTCGCGCCCGAGGCTACGAGGATCTCGTTGTGCGGTGCGACGAAGGCCTCGGCCGCTGACGTCGACTCACGACGGGGCGTACGGTGGTCGTCGTGGCTACTGACTTGACCGATGGCGTTGACGTGCGCGGCGACCCGTACGAGATCGACGGGCCGTGGATGACGCGTCTCCTCGAGCGGGCCGGCGTTGCCAAGGGGGCCACGGTCGACGAGGTCCGGGTCGATGCATTCATCGGGACCGGACAGATGGCCCGCAGCGTCCGGCTCGGGCTGGAGTGGGATGACGCAGAAGGGCGGCCCCCGAGCGTGGTCGCCAAGGTTCCGTCAGACGATCTGACGGCGCGCACCACGGGTTTCGTCCACAGCACGTACCGCACCGAGTGGGCCTTCTACACCGAACTCGCACCTACCGTCGCCATCCGAGCGCCCGCGTGCTACGCCGCCTTGTACGACGAGGCGAAGCCCGACTTCGTGATCGTCATGGAAGACCTGGCCGGCTCCCGCCAAGGTGACCAGTTCGCTGGCCTCACCGTGGATCAAGCGGCCCTCGCCATGAAGGAAGCGGCGGCTTTGCACGGTCCTCGGTGGGGCGACCCGACGCTGCGGTCGTTCATGCCCGATCGCCCGAAGGGTGCCCAGAGCGCCGAGTACCTCGGTCTCCTATATGGGGCGACGGTCGAGCCGTTCATCGAACGGCTGGGCACAGGGCTCGACCCCGAGGTGATCGACCTCGCCCGCCGCCTGACGCCACTGGTCACGGCGTGGGCCAGCGGGTCCGGCACTCCCGAGACGGTGATCCACCTCGATTTCCGACCCGACAACTTCTTATTTGCGGTGGCACCCGATGCCCCGCCACTCGTCGTGGTGGACTGGCAGACCGTCACGACTGGCCCGGCGATGTCCGACGTGGCGTACGTGCTCGGCGGATCATTCGTTCCGGCCGCCCGAGCAGCCAACGAGCGTCGCTTGGTGCAGGAGTACCGCGAGCACCTGGCGACCCACGGCGTGGACTATGACGAGAACACGGCCTGGACCGACTACCGGCGTGGGGCCATCTGGGGTGTCGTGATGTCCGTCATCGCCACGAGCCTCGCCGCCAACACCGAACGCGGCAACGAGATGCTCACGGTCATGGCCGCCCGAGCGGGCCAGCACGCGCTCGACCTCGACTCGCTCGCCGTCATCTGACCTCGCGACCTCCCCACACCACCCGTTCGACACGCATGGCCGCCAGCGGCCAGGATGAATTGCCATGCGCACACTGCAGGAACTGAACGACCTCGAGGATCTGCGAGATCTCCGTCTCGCCTATACGAACCACTTCGATGGAGGCGAACTCGACGAGCTTCTCGCCCTCTACGTCGACGATGCCGTGCTGGACTTCGGGCCGTTCGGGGTGTGGACCGGCAAGGACGCCATGCGCGCCGGCTGGTCGCCCTACTTCGAGGGGCGCACCGGCGCCGCGCCGTACTCGTACGGTCGCCACGTCGTCACGAACCCCGAGTTGCGGGTCACCGGGGACACGGGTTGGGGTCGTTGGTTCCTCATCGACGTCTCGTACTTCGAACGGGGCTCGACCGAGATGCGCAAGGACCCCATCGTTCTGTACGGCACGTACGAAGACCTATACGTCCGGGTCGACGGGGTGTGGAAAATGTCCCGTACGACCTTGCACTTCCACTGGCCCGTCGCGGGTGGCGCTCCGGCCGGCCTCGTGAGGTAGCCGAGGACCTCGACGGCCGACGGGGAACGACCTACGAGCCGATCAGGTCGCTGAGGCCGCGGAGTTCAGCGGCCCATTCCGAGTGCGCCGTCTTCAACGACTCGGCCCGCTGAGCGGCCATCGCCCTGTCCTCCTCGATCGACTTGACGGCGGCGGCGATCGTCGGGCCGGTCCGTTCGCCACCGCGCCCGCTCTCCTTCAATTCTCCGGACAGCAGCACCTTGAGCGTCTCCTCGCGTTCCTGCTCCGCGTCGGCAGCCGCCGACTCTGCCGCCGCCACGACATCACCGAGCGCGGCAAGCACCTGTTCCAGTACTCGCAACGACCCGAAGCGACCGGTGTCGAACGTCGGCGACGACGGCCGCAACGGCACACCGGGCACGTCCGGCACATCGATCACCGTGCCCGGCTCGAGGCGATCGAACGCCACGCCGGGATTGGCAGCCCGCACGGCTTCGGCGAATCTCCGCGAGAGCGCGGGCGATACCCGATCGGTGACCACGGCCCTCGTCAGCGCCGTGAGGTTGCGCTCCGAGCCGATGATGAATGCAGGCATCAGGATCTCCTTGTCAACAAGTGGTCGCGAACAGTGGTCAGGGCACGTCGAGGTTCAGGGCGTTCCATGGGCCGGGCAATCCGTTGCCGGGGCCGAAGAGGTGAGTACCCCCGCCGGCCAAGTTGCCGAGCGCCGAGTACCGGTTCTCCGGCGTGACGATCACGATCATCGCTTTGCCGTCACGCACCCGGTTCCCTGATGCGATGACGCTGCCCGCTTCCAGGTGCATCGCCGTCGGCTCGTTGATCGTGAGGTGGTCGCACTGGTTGGCATCGGCCACGGCGTCGCCCCGAACCCGGACGAAGCAGGTCGGCCGGGCTCCCCCACCGACCAGCGCGTTGGAACTGCACGTGACATGGTCGGCCCGCACGGCAACGGAGTAAGCCCACCCGTTCGTGAGGACGGCGCCCGCCGATTCGCCCATCAAGACCTTCACCCCGGCTGAACCGGTCAACGCCACGGCCCCGGCCGAGGACGCCAGCAGCGCGATCCACCGGCCCTCGGCATCAGGAACAGCCTTGCTGCGGCGCACGGAGTTGTGGCCGACGATCGAAGTCCCGAACGGGCCGAGCAGGGCGATCCCGAACGCGTCGCCGACGAAGCCCTCGGACGGCCCGACTTCGTCAACGGTGTTGCCGGTGACCCGCGCCTCGCCACACGCTACGACGATGATGCCGGCCCGCACCCGCAGATCAGCCTGGATCCTGGCCACACCGATCACGGTGTTGTCGGCCACCGAGGCGGACGCCGCATGGTTCACGAGGATGCCGACCACCGAGCCCTTCGCCCCCTCGGCATTGCCGACGTCTCGCACCTCGTTACCGTGCACGCTGACGTCGGCCGACCGACCGCGCGCCTCGTTGGCGATGCCGATGCCGGCACCGTCGACCACGTTGCCGGTGACCGTCCACGAGCGCACGGCCGTACGCAGCGCGATGCCCGTCCCACCCCGTCCGTGAACCCGATTGCCCACGACCGACACGTGGCCGGGCGGGACATCGAACACACCAGGCCCCGCCACGATGCCGTCGCCGCCCGGAGCGGATCGAAGGGAGTTGATCGTGTTCGACGCCACCATGGCGTCCGCACCGACCACGATCCCCGCGCCAGTAGCGAGGATACGGTTACCCGTGACGTCGAGCGAACCGCCGGGGTACACGAGGCCGTCAGCCACGATGCCGTCAGCCCGCGCCGCGAGCACCTCGTTGTCGTCGATGCGGCAGGCGATGAGGTGCGCCGTGCGGCCGCCGACGGCGATGCCGGTCGCCCACCCGACGACCACGTTGGCATCGATCCGGAGCCCCGCGGTGACGAGCGCGAGCTTGTCGGACCCGCCGGCGTCGATGCCCACCTCCCCCACCAGGATGTTGCTCGTGACATTCGAGTTGGCAACGACCCCCGACAACTCGATGGCCGACCCGAAGCTGCGCGTGCGCACGGCCACCTCGACGCCGGCGCCGAATGACACCACGACCGTGTCCTCGATCGTCGTGTCGACCACCGAACGCAGCCGAACGGCGGGAGTGGCCCCCCTGCCCCCGATCATGGCGAGGTCATCAACCCTCACCGCCATTGAGCGCTCGATGGTCAGCACAGTCTGACGGCCGATCAGCACCGTCGCCGGGCCTTGGCCGTGCAGCCTCACCGAGCGAGCCCGGTCGATGCGCAGCCCTTGGCCGACATCGTACGCCCCGGGCGCTAGACAGACCGTGCCACCCTTCCCGGCCACGAGATCCAGGGCCATCTGCACGGTGAGGACACCCGAGGCGTGCTGCTCCGGGGACACGCACACCGTGCACGCGCACTCCTCGCCGCCATCACCCGTGACGATCGGCGGCCACAACCGCCGGCAGTCCGTCTCGCTGTCTGGTTGCGTCACGAACCCGAGCCGGGCGTAGTGGTGATGGATGCCGTCCGGAGGCGCATCGTCCAATACCTCCACGGACGTATCTGCGGTGCGGGCGGCAAAGATCCAGTGATCGCCGGAGCGGAACTTGCCGCCGACGACGGCCATCGAGAACGACACCACGACGCCGTGCTCCAACACCACCTTCGTGGTATTCGTCGCTGGCACCGTGATCAGCCCCGAAGCCCCTGCGGCGTCGAGATTCGCGAGCGTGGCCCCCGCCGCGCTCTTCACGGTTCCGGCCTGATCCCAACGCCTCACCCTCGTGTGCCGGGCGGCGGCGTCAGCGGCCGAGGCCGGGCGCAGATCGGCCGGCAACACCCCCGCGAACGTCACGGTGCGGGCGGCATCATCCACGGTGACCTTGCGCATCACCCCCGGTCGTTGGTCGAGTTCGGAACGGTCGTCGAGGATCTCGACCCAGTCCCCGGTCTTCACTCGCAGGACGTCGTCCTTACCGATCGACGACAGGCGCAGCACGGTCGGCGACACCATCTCGACGACGGGGAAGGCCACCGAGCCGTTCTCCCGGGACCACGAGAACGTCGCAGTTCCGGGCGCGCCACCGTCGTGGATCTCCACGCGGTACGTCTGGTTCTCCAGCCCTCGGTAGCCACCAGACGGCGGCAACAGGCACGGATCGTCGGCCGGGTCGACCGGGATCGTTCCGGTCGTGAGCCGGCCGGCCGATGGTGTGATGACGTCGAGCCAACCGGGGATGTCGCCATCGGCGCTGAAGCACGATGCGGAGCCCACGTTCGGGAGAAGCCGCACCTGCCATACGACCTGGCGCCGGGCGGTCGTATCCACCCCAACCGCGATCTCGACGAGGTCAGGGTCTTCGAGTGCGGTGACCTCGCGCTCCCAGACATCGAGATAGGCCAGGCTCGTCCCACCCGTTGGCAACGCCGCAGGCGTCAGCCAGTACGGCTGCGACTCGTACGGCGTGTCAGCGGTGCCGGTCTGCTCGCGCAGCAGCGCGTCGAACCCCTTGTCGCCCACGCCGTGGTTCTCGGCGAGCAGACCATCCACGTACATGCGGCCCCGACCGATCGCGGCCTTCCCTGCCGTGACCGTCACACGGAAGGCGTCTGGCGTCTGGCGGGGCACCCAGGCCGCGTTCGGATGCACCGGCGTTGGTCCGAACGAGGTGAGGTCGACCGTCTCGGCGCGCAACCGACGATCGAGCATGGCGACGTATTCGTTGAAGTCGCCATCGAGCAGCAGTCGCCCCTGCTGCAACACCACGGCCGCGAAGTCCCGCCGTCCGTCGAACCGCACTCGGCTGATATCTGCACCCATAGGTCTCTCCTTCAGGTTGCGTAGAAGAACCCGGCTTCGAGCCCGAAGCGCAGGTATTCGTCCATTCGGAGCCGCAGGTTCGACTCGCGCTGCGGCGCGTACAGCTCGTGGGTCACACCCATCTCGGATTCATCGCTCGCCCCCATGCGGATGGCGTCAGACGTCGAGCGCTGCAGTTGGCCGAATGCCGGGTCGCCGTACCGCCGCGACGTGAGATGGGCCACGATCGCCGGGCCGGCGGTGTCGGCCGACACGCACGAGAAGCGGCGGGGAGTTCGCGAGCCAGCCGGAACGAACGAGAAGCGGATGCAGCCGACCTGTCGACGCTCCGCCCACACGGGTGCCGGCCACGGATCGGCCGGGCCCGTCCGCGCTGCCAACATCAACGAGTTCGAGACATCGAACCGTTCGGCGTGCATCGTGCCGATCACGGTGCACGCCTCCAGCGTGAGATGGCCGCCCGCCACGAGCCCGTCGCCCGTCTGGCGATCAGCGGCAGTGGTCACCGTCCGCAGACCACCACCCACCTTGGCCCGCCCGGCGAACGCGATCGCCGTCTCGTCGCTGGCATCGATGACCGAGTCATTGACGGTCACCGCTACTCCCTCGACTGCCACGATCGGGCCAACGATGCAATGGTCGAGCGTCACGGACGTGAACGGGTGCAGCACGATGAGGCTCGCCGCGCCCGGCGACCCAGGGGCACCGCCCACAGTCCTCGTCACGCCCGGCACGAGCGTGCAGTGCCGAAGGACAAGGGTGCGAGGCCTCGTGTCGGCGGACTCCTCGAGAACGAGCGGGCCACCGGCAAGTACCACCCCGTCGAGCACCACGGTGGTGTCTGGTTGCATCGCCAGTTTCAACGGTCCGTTCCGGGCTAGCAGGGGGCGGGCCCGGTTGGCGGCGATGATCGCCATGGAGGGGTCCGGCGCGGCTGGCGTCGGCGCGGCGACGCTGATCGACGGTGGCATGGCGTAGCGGTAGCTGTCGGAGATGAGAACGGCTCCGCCTGCACCACCTGCCGCCGCGAACGCCGCGGCGAGGCTCGCTCCGCCGGACACCAACTGCACGCTGTCGAAACCGACGGTCCCCGGAACGCGTTCATACCCGCCCCCGCCGATGTTGAGCGCCGCTCCGTAGTGGAATGTCGCCAGCCTGGTCTCGCCGGCCGCCGGCGCCACCGCAAAGGCCACACGGCCACGCACCGGATCGATGGCGACATGGGTGTCGCCCGGAAGCGGAGCATGGGCCCACGTCCCCGGACTGGCGGGGTCGTCCGAGAGGTCGCAGATTCTCACACCCCCGCCCGGTACCGCCGCCACCCCCGTCGGCGACTCCACCTCCAGCAGCAACGATCGGCCCGGGCCGTAGTACTCAGCAAGGTGGCGCGCCAGCCATCGGCGTGACAGCGGTAGAGGGACGTCGAACGGCTCAGCCAAGTGCGTGATGTCGGTCTCGGTACGGGCGGCGCCGAACAAGGGCCCGTCCGTACCGAGCGGATCGAACCGGAACCGTAGGCCGGCACTGTCCACGGCCATCAGGGGCGAGCGCGCCAACCGCATCGCCTCCACGCGCCAAAGGAAAAGGGCGACGTTCGGGATGTTGTACCGGCCGCCTCGCCCGGGGATGCGGCGCATCTCGGCGGTGTGGGCGAGTCCGTCGAATGCTCCGGCCTGCTCAGGGCCGAGCTGTTCGAGTTGGATAGCGGCCCGCATCGAGGCCGTCGCCGCAGCGTGGGGACGGACGTGGTTCATGTACTGGGTGGTGCACAGCAACTCGAACATCTCGACGACACGGGCGGGCCAGCCCGTGACATCGCGGGCGAGTTGTTCGAGCACCGACGCCGTGCCCTTGCGTCGTCGGTACCGGATGGTGTTGGCCACCTCGGCACGGGGCGAGGCCACTTTCGGCACGACACCGTGGAGGGGCCGGTACCCGATGAGATCCCCGATGTAGGGAGCCACCCATTCGGCCGCCGTCTCGATGAACTGGTCGTCGTACATCTGCTCGAGGCTCTCGGCGAGCGCGTTCACCTGCTCGGTGAGGACATCGGTGAGTTCCCGCAACACGCCGTCGTGGTCGAGATCGCGGATCCGGTACAGGACTGGCAGCAGCCGGTAGAGCTCCTCTGGTTCGTAGAGGTGGTCGCTGATTGTGCTCATGCCATGGCCTCCAACCAGTCGAACGGGAGGTCGGCCGCCAGCAGAAGCCCGGCGCCGAGGGCGGTGCCTCCCGGCCCGACTTCCGGTCGTTCGGCGAGGAGTCGGTCGGCCAACCCGACCGTCGCCCCCACGTACAACCGGTCGATGTCGACGGCCACGACCCCGGCCACCGAGTGCACGACGGCCGTCAGTTCCGATCGGTACAGCGGTGCGGTGAGCGAGCGGGCGTCGTAACCGAACTCCGTCCCGACCGCCGCATTCACGCCGGACAGCACCGTCGCCGTGTCGTACCCGGGATCCACCACGACGCGCATCGCCGTACGGAACGTGCGGGTCGCGCCGGCTCCATCCAACCGGGGGGCCAGCACTGCCAGCTCGACGTGAGGGTCGCCGAAGGCCCACAAGGAGCGGGCCAGATCCGCTCGCCGGCTCGCCGCGGCGCTCTCGTCCCCGGCGAACGACACCGTCACCACGATCGTCGGACCGGCCCGTAGTGCCAGCACGGCAGCCTGCGCCTTTCGCACCCCGGCGAAGCCAAGGGCGAAGTCCTCGTAGTCGAGCAGCGACACGGCACGTCCAAACGTGCGGACCGCGAGCGGGATCAGATGGCGGGCGTCGTCGGGAGCCTCCGCGTCGACCCCACCGGTGGCGCTCGCAGGGTTCGCCACACCCTTCAACCCGAGCGGGCGATCGAGGGCCTGCGTGATCCGGCCGGCGCCGACGTTGCCGGCGGCGCCGAGGCCTTTGCGGTGTCGCGCCACGAGGTTGTAGCTCCCTGTCGGCACACGGCTTCCCCGCTCGCCGTCACCGAACTGGACGAACGTCGCGCCGTGCTCGTCTGGCTCGGTCGTGACCACCTTGTCGCCCGGCGCCGCGGTGAACGTCGAGGCCACCTCGGTCCACCGGACGCCGTTGACACGGACGTCGAGCGTCGTGGATGCTCCCGATGGGTCCGTCGACTGCACGTGCGTGAGCGGGGCCTGCGCGAGAGCGAACCGTTGGAACGCCCCGTTGGCCCGGCCGGACCCGAGCAGTTGCTCCACCGTCTCGCCATGGGTCGCCAACGCCACATTGCCGTGTACGACGACGGTTGTGCGGACGTACGTCCCGACGAGGTCCGAGGTGAAGGTCACGAGCGACCGGCCTCCCGTCAGGACCGTCGCCTCTTTCACCGAGACCACCTCGGAGTGCTCGACACCGGCGCTGGTCGTCCCCCGCACGAGCGCGGTGCGCCCGAACACCATCGCCGTCGCATTCCTGTCCACCCGCACAGATACGCCCTTTACCGCGCTGGCATCCGGTGGTTCGGCGAGCGTGAGGAGCTCGGTGGCGGCGTACACCGTGGTGCCGCGCACGTTGCTGCGAAACGTCGAATAGTTCTCGCCGCCGCCGAGCGTGATGCGGGTGACCTTGCCGGATGTGGCGAACTCGGCCCGCGACAGTTCCGTGACCCCGGCCACCTTGTACAGCTCCCGGTAGCTCGGCGTCGCCAGCACGAGGTACGAGCCGACGACGATGTCCGGGTGAGACCCTTCGATGTCGACCGTGTCACCCGCCACGTTCGAGATCTCGAAGCCCGGCCAGTCGGCGACGAGGTTTCCATTGACCTTCCCACCGGGATAGTTCGTGCGGAAGTCCACGGACATCGCGCCCCACATTGGCGCGTTGTGGCCGAACACCCCGAGACGCTTGCGGAGCACGAGCGCCTGCGGGTCCGTCGGCGGATCCTTGTACGGCGAGATCGACCCGAGAGGCTCCGCCCACTCGATCGTCGTCGACGCGCCATCCGGAGTGGGCGTCACGTGGGTGAGGAAGCGAAAGTCCCACCGCTCGCCCACGATGTCCGAACCCGCGAGCACGAAGGCATCGCCACCTTTGAGGTTGAGCCCGGAGCCGGCAAGGTAGGCAACGGTGTCGCCTTTCACGGGCACACCGGCCACCGTGACCGACGCCGGCATGGCGTTCCACTCAGGGCGGGCCTCGATGGCCTCGACCGTCTCGAACGTCTGCGGCTGCTCACCAGGACCCGGGATGCTCTGCACCCGCAGGCCCACCGGGAGCGCGACGACGGCGGGGAGCACGGGTGGGGCCGAGCCGGGGTCCTTCATCGCCGCCGGCGGCGCGGGTGGCGGCGGCTCGATGGCGAACGCGAGGTGGGTCTGTGCGGCGACGCCGGGCCGCAGCCGATAACCCACGAGGCGGCCCAACTCCTGGAGGGACACCCGCTCCGTGGCCGTTCGCAGGTACGACTCCTGGGCGAGCCGTTCCGTGTAGAACGTGAGCACGTCAGCGGTCACCGCCCACGCGTCCAGCAGGGCGATCGTGAAGTCGTCGGCGTCACGAGTGGTGAGCGCCGCCAGCCCCGGGCGATCGACGTCTGTGAGCGCCGTGACCATCGACGAACGAAAATCATGGTGCCGACCGATCCGGTACGCGACGGCCGAAAGCCCCGGGCGGTTCACGACGTTCACGGGTGTGTATCGGGCGGCACCCGCGCAACACCCGCAGCCAGGAGTCGAACTCACTTGCCACCTCCGGTCGTCACCGCGAGCACACCGCGTTCAGGGAAGCTCGGGTCGTTGTCGAGGCGGGCGATCTCCAGCCGGCCCATCGCCAGCACCCCGGTGTCGAGCCCACTGGCCGCCGGATTCCGCTGGCGTTGGAACGTCGTGACCCGTACAGATTCCACCCCAGGGACCGCCTGCACTGCGGCGACGATCGCCGACAGGTAGACGGGTTGGCCGAACGTGTACCGGTCGGTATGAAAGGCACCGAGCTCGCCATCGGCGCGCACGCCACTCGACAACACGTCGAGCACGGCAGCTCGCACATGGCCCCTGAAGTGGTCCGGTTCGACACACACGTGCAGTTGTACGTCGAGGGAAACGAAGCGCGGACCGTCCACCTCGAGGTCGTATCCGGCCATCCGTACCGGCTCGAGGCCGGAGCGCACGACCCGTTCGAACGGCGCGTCGACCGGGAGACCCCTCACCCGGTCGGCCGTGACGAACACGGTGTGCCACGAGCCGGTCCACCGGAACGTGGCCGACGCCCGCTGCACTGCCGGATCACGCTCGGTCATGCGGGCGTAGTCGTCAGCGGTCACGGCCCGCTGCTGGACGTACATCGCCTGCGGGGCGTCGCGGCGGATGGCCCCCGTCGACTCCGGCGCCTCGCCGCCGCGCGCGGGGAGCGGGTTCGTCACGGCCAGCACGTCGGCGTCCGTGGTCACGACGTGAGCGAGCGCCCCCGACCCGACGTTGCCGGTCAATCCGTTGCCGACCCGGTAGGTCGCGACGAACACCGTGCCCGCGTCGGGGCGCCGGCCATGCGTGCCGTCGCCGAATCGCAGCACGGCTGTGGTGTCGTGCTCCATCTCGACGACGAACTCGGCGATGTCGGCGCCACTCCCGAGGAGATCGGACTGGACGTTCCATGGTTCCGTGAGCCCGTTGACCGTTCCGGCCAGGGCCACCGAGGCTCGAGCGGTGCGAGCGTCACCGACCAGCGTGACCGACGCCGGCGCGACGACCTGCGAGATCACGAGCAGTGCCGCGTCGCCCCGCAGCCGGGCCACCGCCGCGCCATCGCTGACGGACCATTGCCCATCACCGCCACGCACCACCGGTGCGCCCGCCGTGAACGTGAGCCCTGCCTCTTCCAGCAGGTCGTGCACGGCGATGCTGAACGATGCAGCGTCGAGGTCGCTGATGACTGCGGCGGCCACCGACCCTTCGGCCCGGACGAGGTCGGGACGGCGACGAGCGTGGGTCAGCGGTCCGCTGGCGAGCCTCGGCCGGAAGCGGACCGGAACCGGGATCGGGTCGACCGTCGCGCATCCGCCCGCCCCGCCCGCGAGGGCGTAACTCATCGTCGCTGCCGGCACCGTCCCGAGCGACTCGTCGACCACCGTGCGCCCATGATCGGCAAGCACGATGTTGCCGAGAGCGGCGCTCACCACGAGCCCCGGATGGGCGGCTACCGAGACGCACAACGGGAACGGCAACGCGTCGGCAACATCCCATTGCACCTCGGTCACCGCCACGGCGGTGTTCGTCGGCGGTATGGCGAACAAGCCCCCAGACGGATCCGACGACGAGACCACATGGGTGAGACGGACCGCACAGCGCTTGGCAGGGTCGGCGTCGCCCGGCGTCGCCGTCGTAGGGCTGTGCTCCTCGACGAGCACGAGTACGTCACCGGCCTTGAGGCGCTGATGGTCCCCGACGAGGGTGGCCGAGGTGGCGCCCGCCGGGAGGCAGCAGGCGTCGTCGCCCCACGTCCAGAACTCGAGGCGGGCATGGCCCGAATACAGCACGACGTCGGCCATTGTCTCGAACGTCTCGGCGCCCGCCGCGAGCGCCGCTCGGTGCTCGGGACCGCCGTCCACGAGTCGGACGGGCGTGCCCGGTACGGCGGTGAGCAGCACCGTCCCTGCCGGAACGACGACACCGTCGACCGCCGTCGCGAGTTGTACCCACGCCCGGGCATTGGCGCCCTCGCACACCACGTAGTCGACGAGTCGGGCGTGGCGGCGCAGCGACGGGCGGCGCCGGGCTGTCGCCAGATAGGCCTCGGTGGCCACGGCGTCCTGGCGGTACGAGAGTTCGTCGGCCACGAACGCCAACGCCTCGACAAGCGCCACGCCGAAGTCAGCCGGTTTGCGCTCCTGCCACCCGGGCGCCAGCACGGCCATGCGGTCGAGCATCAGGCGCCGGAACGAGGTGTAGTCCTTGGCGAGGTAGTCGATGACGGGCGGCGACGGCACGTCGGCCGGGCACACCGGAACTACCGCACAGTCGAAGTCCGACGGGCATTCGACCTTGAACGAGAAGCCAACGGTGACGAGCAACGGATCGAAGCCGGCTGGCGGTGCCACGCTCCCCGCCCCCGCGACGAGCTGCAACGTGTATGTGGAGAAGTCCCCACGGTCGACCGTACGAACGAGCAGCATCGTTGCGAGGTCCTCGAGACCGGCCACCAGCACCGGCGACTCACCAGCGGGCAACGAGGTGGCCGGAGCGACCCATTGGACGGCCACGGTGGGGATTCGTTCACCCCCGTCGATGACCACGTTCGCCGGCCCGAGTCCAGCCGCCGGCTTCAAGAGGCGGACGAACAGCGTTCGCTGGCGCAGGTCTGGTGTCGGCGCCTCGGTGTCCGACACCTCGAGGTACTGAATGCCGTTGAGCGAACCCGCCGTTTTCACCGCGGTGAGTCGCCGGGCCTGGCAGCAGTCGTATCTCACGAGACGGCCCTCACGCGACGGCCCTCACGCGACGGCCCTCGTAAATGCCGCCACGGCCCGCTCGTTCGTCTCCAGCACGACATACCCGACCTTCACGGTGAGGGTGCCGTCATCCTGTTCGACATCGACGAGGTCGACGGCAATCAGATGACCGAGCCACTGCTGCAGCGACCCCTGCACGAGATACTGCGTGGCGGCCACCAACTCGGCGCCGGCCGGCTCGAACACGAGGCCGAGGAGTCCACTCCCGAAATCTGGCCGCATCACGCGCTCGCCCGGCGCCGTGAACAGGACGGCCTCGATGAGGTCGCTCAGGTGGTCTTCCGGCGTGGTCGAGGCGGTACGCCCCCGGCCGTCCACGTGGTACGGAGCGTCGATGGTCATGTCGCCAACACCCTCGGTTGGGCGGACACGAGGAGCATCGGCGTACCAGTGGGGATACACACCGCCGAGCCGGCCATCGTCGCCAACGGCGTCCCGCCGGCGAGCACGCGCACGGCGCCGACGAGCCATTGGCCCGTGAGGCATGGCGGGGTCGGCGTGCCGGTGAGCGCGCAGCCGGCGATGACGTATGGCGACGCGATGGTCACGACGGGCTGGCCGGACGCGAGCACACGCGGGAACGGCACGAGCGGCTGAGCCGAACCGGCGTGCGAGCACATCACGACCGCACCGACATGGAGCACGGGGGCGGGCATCTCAAATCACCGTCAATGCGCCGGCGTTGATGTCGACCGTCGGGCCGATCATGTTGATGACGGCGCCCTTGCCGTTGCTGATGATGATGCCGACGTCGCTCACCGAAATCATGGCGCCGGTCGTTGTCTGGATGAGGATGCCGCCCGTCGGCCCCGGCGTGTCGCTCACGACGATGCCGTTCTTGAGGGTGGTCTGGATCGTGATCCCACTCACGCCGGGCGGCACGATGCGGGCCATCACCGGCACGTCGGCCGCACTCCAGTAGCCGCCGACCCAGATCGGCTGGTCCGGGTTGCCCTGTTCGAACTCGATCCACACACCCGCTCCGATAGGGGGCACCGTGAAGACACCCGTGTTGATGCCGGCCATCGGAAGGCACGGCATCGCCCACGATGTCGGGGCGAAGCCGGACACGTCGGGCACCATCGCCATGATGCGACCCATCAGCATCGGATCGATGTTGTTCACCACCTGGCCCCGGTACTTGCCGTAGTAGCGCGGGAGCGGGGACCGCTCGGGTCCGTCATCCATGGGCAGCGTCTCCTTTCATCAGACCGGCACCGTCGGGACGGTGGACAGCAGTGCGTTGCGGGCGAGCATGAACGTCTGGGTGAACTCGCCCCGCTTGAGGCTGGACGTCACCGACGTGACGTAGTGCAGCCCGTCGAACGCCTCGCCCGCTCCGCGGACGCCGACGAGTTGGCGGGACTTCAACACCGCCCCGTACCGGGCGACGTCGAGCGTGCCCGAACCGAACACCGAGTCGCTGTGCTGCGACGCGTAGGCCAGGCCGCGCATGGCGGCGGCAAGCGGATTCAGCTTCGCGGTGTCCTTCAGGAACGTGATCTTCGGCGGAAGGGGCGGCACGATCCCGAGCGGAGGATTGAGCGGTGTGATGTCCGGGATTGGAATCGGGATCGGCACCTTGGAGAACGGCTCCTGGATGTACACGACAGGGAGTTCCTTGCGTTCCTTGTCGAACCGGAACGAGAGCGACTTCACGTTGCTGTGGGGGCCGTCGAGCGAAGCGTCGAGTGCCTTTTGCGGAGCGCCCACCTTGATCTCCGGACCCCAGTACGCCTTGCTCGTGCCGGGTATCGGGCCAGGGTCGATGTAAAAGACGTAGCCGACGTCCTTGGCGAGGCTCTTCACGTACTGGTAGTCCGTCCCCTGGTGGCGGGGGATGCGCTCGACCGGGATGGGGATGTCCTCGATCACGCTCGGAATCACGAGGGGGATCACCCCGAGCACGGCGTACTTTCCGATGGCGGCCAGTACCCGCACGGCGGGTGGCATCGCCGGGTAGGGCACGCCATCGAGCGGCACGATGTCCATCAGCGCGGTGAGGTCCTTGCCCTTGATCGTCAGCGTCGATCGGGGACCGCCGTCGGAGCGGATCTCGTGGTGCGTCATCACGCCGTCCATCAAGACCGTCGTCATCCCCTTCACCGTGACGGCGATGACCACCCGAACGATCGGGATCGACGCCCCGCCCGTCAAGAGGAACAGGGTCTGGAGGGGCGACCGGTTGGAGACGGAGAACGTGAGCTCGAATCCGGACTGGGTGTCGCCGGAGGCCGACTCGACCTTCACCTCCTGCACCGCGTCGAGCACCTCGCGGGGCGCCGGAATCGGCACGGCAGGCCCGATGAACAACTGGAGACGCACGGGATCAGCCATCGCCGCCTCCCGGTATTCCTTCCGGCCACGCGACGCGGACGAACGCCCCGGCCTCGGCGGTGAGCGAGCGCGGATCGATGGTGTCGTTGGCATCGGCCAACCGCCACCACAGGTCAGGATCTCCGAGATGGGTAGCCGCCAGCAGATCCCGGCGGTCACCCTCGCCGATCCGCACGCGGGCGATGAGCGAGAGCCGCTCGGAGCCAGGGCAGAACCTCCGCCTCAGATACGGCACAGGGTCGGACCCGTCACCTCGGTCGTACACCGCGACGCCCGCGTTCGCGTACCGACTCGTCGGGGGGAACGTGGATGTCGGGACGGCCCCGGCGGCCAGGAGCGCCTGCAGTGGATCGGCCATCGTCAGATCTCCCGTATCCCGAGCGCCGACAAGGGGACGGAGTTCGCCCGGCCGGCCAGCGCTTCCTTGTTGCGGAGGTAACTCATGAACAGCGAGCCCCCGCGGTGAGCGAATCCGAGATCGTCGACGGACAACACCCGGAGGGACAGACTGACCTTGGCCCGGATGGGGTTGAGGTTCGTGTCGAACGCTTCCTCGGTCACCGAGAGATCGGTGACGCGCACCGGTACGACGCGCTGCTTGCTCCAGACGAAGAGCGTGAGTGGCGCCTCGAGCGGCAGGATCTCGAGGACGCCGGCTGACGCCAGCGCGTCGTTCGCCTGGAGGGAGGCTGCGCTCGGATGCACGAGGCTCTCGAGGGCGGCGAGTTGGGGGTGGATCCCGAGGGTCGTGGCGTCGGCGTTCGAGCCCGGGTCGGCGAGGCGATCAGTGGCGTCGATCTCCGCTTCGAGCCGCACGGTCTCCACTGCGGCACCGCGCAGCCGCAACGCCTCGGACCGGTCACCACTGGCCCCGCTCGCCTGGACCTGCAGCGTGCGCGTCAGGGTGTCCGGGTTGTACTGCATGGCGATGACGCGCAGCACGCGACCACTGGCCGGGTCTACCTGGACGAGGCCGCCCTTCACGAGCCGGGGCGAGATCACAGCCAGTTCTCCCGCATCGTGATGCCGAGGCGACGCCACGGTTCAGCCGAGGGGCGCACCCGCCGTACGTAGTCGTCAGCGGTCGTCGGCTCGAACAGCAACACCGCCATCAACTCCCCGTCGTCGGGGTCAACCCGTAGCGCCACGCCCTGCGCCGGATAGACGAGTTCGCCGCCGGGGATCATCAGTGTGCCGATCGCCGCATCGAGGCGAACCGCTGGCTCACCGAGGTCTGGCGCGGCCACCGGCTCACCGCGGCCATCGTGGTCATCGCTCGGGTCGCCGAGCACCTCAACGGTTCCCGCCGTCACGGCTTCGGCCCCACCCTTGAACCGTGCGGTGAGGAACGAATCGAGTTCCTTGCGCTCGTCCCCGTCGAGATCGCTCTCGAGGTCGGCGACTTTCACACCCTTCGCTCCGAGCATGTTGCGCAGGTCCTGCGAGCTCGAGAATTTCAACAAATCGAGGATGCCCCGTTCGTCCAAGTCACCGGTCGGGCCGTCCGCCACGAAACCACCGTCGATCCAGCCGGCCTTGGTGACCTTGTCGAGGTAGTCGTGCAGTTCCTTGTCGTCGAACGTGCCCTCCTCCGTGCCGATGAAGATCCCGAGCCACGCACCGGCACTTCGGCGGTGGATGACCGGCCCACCAAGGGTGCGGGCGCCGGCCCTGTCCTGCTGTACGACGTGGGCCAACTCGTGGGCGAGCAGGTGACGGCCGGCGGGGCTGTTCGGGTCGAAACGACCTTCGCCGAACACGACGTCGCGACCGACGGTGTAGGCCGAGGCGTCGAGATGGCGTGACGTCGCCGCCGCGCTGGCGTCGTCGTGGATACGAACCCGGGAGAAGTCGTAGCCGAACCGGGCGTCCATCGAGTGGCGGGTGGACGGATCCAGCGGCCGGCCGCCGGCCCGCGGGACGACCTCGGCCCCGGCCGTCATCACCGCGGCGTGGTGGGCAGCCTCGCGCTGCACGGGCGCCTCGTCCGGCAATTTGTCGGGCTCCGGGACGGCTGGCGTAAGTGGGATGAACAGCCCGAGCCGGGCCGATTGCTTGGCCACCAACGACTGTATGGCGGCATCGAGCTGCTCCTGCTCCTTGGCCTCGGCGCTGCCCGGCGCATACTGGTAACCGGCACGGAACTTCGCTTGGTCGGCGGCCATGCGGTCCGTCTCGGCCTGGAAGGCGCCGGGCGCTTGGGCCGCCTTCTTCGGCCCCGGTGGGCGGTACGTGAGCGTGAGGCCGACGTTCGTCGGGGCGTTGACGGGGCCCTGGTACGTGATCTTCGCCGACAGCCCTGGTGTGATCTTGTCGAGCGGGATGGCGGGCGGCTGGACGGGAAGCTCCTTGCCGGCGAACCCGAGCGCGGTGACCCCGCCGGCGATCGCCACGCCGGACGCGATGAGGCCAGGAGTAGATGTCACGGCAGCCTTCACCGCCTGCACCGCAGGCTGCTCGAGCACCTTGGCGGTCAATGCCTTCACGGGCTCCGTTTCCAGCAGGGCCTCACCCGTCTTCGTGAGCGCCTGCTTCGTCTTCTCATCGTCGGAGTTCGGGGCCCCCTTTTCCTCGCGCTGGATGGGCGCCGGGGCCGGCGACGCGAGGGAGGCGAACGACCAGCCCGCCACGCTGCCGCCCCGCGCCACCACCGTGGCGGCCCGGTCCGCTTCGCGTTCGGCCGGGTCGTGGGGCCGTGACACCGCCCGCTCCACCCGCTGCGATGGCATCGCCGCCGGCGCCTGAACCCTTTGGGCGGTCACGAACCGCTCCGTTCCATGGAACCAACTGCGGCCCAGACGGACTCCGCCACGCATCGTCCCAAACCAGCAGGATCGTCACCCGCTACCCCGATCGGTTCCAGCCGGCGGGATGCCTCGGCCCGGTGGCCGGGCGCCCCTAGTGCGTCGAGTGCGTCGGGATTCGCCGATAACACCAACTCCTCGAGTCGCTGCCGGAACGACTGCACCACGGCGGGACCGTGTTCGGCGGGGACTCCGCGCAGGACGATCTCGTCGATGACCACGTCCACTCCAGTCAGCGCGGCACGCGGCGGCCGGGCGCTCATCCGACCACGTCCAATTCGAGTGACGTGAGCGACCGATCGGCCTTGGCGTACTCAGCGTGGACGGCCCCTCGTAGATGATCCGGCGTGACCGGGCCTCCCCGCACCGCCGCCGCGAACGCGGCCGCCATTGCGATCGAAGCGATCGTGCCCCCGGGTATCGGCAGCCGGGCGAGCCGCACCGGGTCAACGCCCGCCAACGGTGTGGCGGCCGGGAACGCCCTTCGCCACAACTCCACTCGCGACGCCTCGTCGGGGAACGAGAACTGAACGACGAAGCGAAGGCGGCGCAGGAACGCACGATCGAGATTGCTGCGCAGGTTCGTCGTGAGGATGGCGAGCCCGCGATAGCTCTCCATCCGCTGCAACAGGTACGCGACCTCCACATTGGCGTAGCGGTCGTGGCTGTCCTTCACTTCGGTGCGCTTGCCGAAGAGCGCATCGGCCTCGTCGAAGAGGAGCACGGCCCCGCCCGCTTCGGCCGCGGCGAACACACGGCGCAGGTTCTTTTCGGTTTCGCCGATGTACTTGCTCACGACCGCCGAGAGATCGATGCGGTACAGGTCCAGATCGAGCTCGTGGGCGAGTACCTCGGCGGCGAACGTCTTGCCCGTGCCGCTCTCCCCGGTGAACAGCGCGGTGACCCCGAGCCCGCGGGACGAGCGGGCGGCGAAACCCCACGTGTCGTGCACCAAGGAGCGATGACGGGACTGGTGGGCAATGGCCCGCAGCAACTGGAAGTGCGAGTCGGGCAGCACGAGATCGTCCCATGTGGCAGTGGGCTCGATGCGGGTCGCCAAGCCGTCGAGGGATACTCGGCAACGTTCCCTGCAGAGCCGGAGGAAACGATCGGCCAAGAGGCCACGAGCGGGTACGGCGATCAGTTCTGAGGCGATCAGTTCTGACGCGATGGCCTGCACCGTCGAGACGCCGATGCGGTAGTGCTGCGAGGCCCAGTCCATGGCGACCGCGAGCTCCGGCGTGGCGGGGAGGTGACGGTCCTCCCACATCGTCCGTTGCTCCGCCGGGCCAGGAGGATCGACGGACCGCACAAAGCGAACCCGTCCCACCGCCCGCACGGGTGGCCCGCCCACCAACACGATGGTGGCGACCACGAGATCGTCGACGAGCGCGGCCACGGTCGCCGACGACACGCTGCCGCCCGCTCCGCCACCCGCCTCGTCGCTCTCGATGACGACGATGGCACCTGAGAGCAGGGCGTCGCGCCCGATGAGGGTCGCAAGACGGGCCAACTCGCCGCCCGGAGATGGGAGGGCCGTCGCCCGAACGACGATGGCGTGGCGGCCCATCGCCTCAGCGATACCGAGTGCCACCCCGAGCCGGGCGTCAGGATCCTCGCCATCGAGTAGGACCAACGCAGGGCTCGCCACTTCCGCGAGTACGGCCGCCATCTCCTCCGCCGTGCGCCGGTGCGACGGGGCAAGCGCCGGTGCCACGCAGTGGCGCACAATGCCATCAAGCTTGATGTCCGTTCCCGGCACACCAGCGATGAAGTGCAGCACGGACTCCTCGACATGGACCGAGCGGCTGGCCAACGTCGGGCCGTCGCCGAGTTCCACGAGGTGCCAGTGCCGTAACGGCGAGGCGGCGGCCAGCGCGTCCCAGTGACCGTCGGCGAAGATGGCGAACGCCAGCGCGAACGTTGGCCGCACATCGGTTGAACCCTGGAGTAGGGCGATTTCCCGGGCACGATCACCATCGAGTTCGACGGCCGATGCGAGGAACAGGACCCGACGCTCGAAGGCCGAAAGGCCGAACACCCGGGCGACGTGGGCGAGTGGCCCACGGTCGAGCGCATCGTCCAAGTCAACGACGGCGGGCGGGCGATCCTCCACCGCGGCGCGCAGCACCACACCGAGCCTCGCGAGGCCGGCGACCACCTCAGCCTGACGATCCGCGTCCACGCTCATACCGGGACCAGCACAGACTGGGTGGCCCTGAACGTGGGCGTCGGCGTCGACCGGTCGAGCAGGGGGCTCTCGACCCCGTCGACCGTGAGTCGCGCCCACTGCGGGCCGGGGGCGACATCGCCGAACACGAATGTGAGCGCCGAGGTCGGGTTCGGGTGGGCGAGCGACACCGCGACTGCTCCGCCGAGCGCGAGGCGGGCGTCCTGCGCCGGCTGGATCCGGGGCCGGCAGCCGATCGTGACGGTGACCGCACGGGTGGCCGCGTTCCGGCTGAGCGTGGTCGGGGGCAGCGTCGGTTCGGGCGCGAGGAGCAGGCCGACGACTGGCGACTGTCGAACTTCGATTTCCCCCGGCCGCACGACGGACACGCTCACCGAGTACAACCCCGCCGGCCACGCCTGTTCAGCGGCGGCGCCGGCCGGTAGCACCACCGTGAACCCCTGCGGATCGCTGATCGTGCCCACGTTCACGACGTTCGGTGTGAGCAGCAAGCGGTGGGCGAACGAGACCGAGGCCGCCGTCCCATCGAGGTGGTGCCCCTCGATGCTGATCATCGCCCCGAGCACCGCCGCCGGCTCCGACGACGGGGGGACGACACGCTCGATCGTCGGATACGGCACCGTGAGACTCGGCTCGACGACGAGACCCCTCGACAACACGGGGAGCGCGGCGCCCGAACCCTTACGGGCCTCGATGAGCACGACGGACACGACGTATCCGGCACTCGGCCTGTAGTGGGCCTGCGTCGCCGACCACAACCGGGAGAGCTCCTCGGTGTCCATTGGTTCGGGGGTGATCTTCACGGTCTCGACCTGATCGGCAAGGTCGGCGGCAACCAACGCCTGGAACGCCGGCGGCAGGATCGAGGCACCGAGCGGACTCGGGTCGAGCGCTCGCCGGATGGCGGTGCGGTCCAGCACGGGGCGCTCGTGAAGGAGATGGATGGCGTAACCGAGGAGGATCTCGGCCTGGAAGTCGGCCGTACCGTACGCCGTCACGAGGTAGTGGAGGTCGAGGGCGAGCGGCGCGTTCGTGAGGCGCCGACCATCCGAACTGCGCGACGGCATGGCGGCGTTCGTCCATCCGGCGTTGTACGAGACGCGGTGCATGAACAGGTTGACCGAGGGCGGCGCCAGCGGGTCGTCGAGTTTGATCGTGTCGGGGGCGACCGCGCTGACCTTGATGGTGCCGAGGGGCAGGCCGGACTCGACGAGACCGTTGTCGAGCAGGTTGCGCAATACCGCGCTCACTGCGCCGATCGCCAGCGGGCTGCTCATCGCCGGTCTCGCCGACCCCGCAGGTAGTCGGACAAGCCGAGGTCCGGCTCTGTGGTCGGGCGGTGCTCCCGTTGTGCCGACGGTGGAGTTTGCAGGTTGGCCCTGATGTCCAACCGGCCGATGTGGATCGTGATGTTCCGTTCGGTTGCGGGCGTGTCGGCGGCCACGTGGTTCGAGTGAGCGTCGGTTCCGGCGAGGGGCGCGTCGGCAGGGGCCGGTCGCGCCGGAGTGGGGAGGCGGGCGGGACGGGGAGTGGACACCGCAGCGCGAGGAGCGGCAAGGACCGGGCCACTCACCGCGCCATGCACAGTGGCGCGTGTCGGGTCTTGGCTCGGGTCAGCAGCCGGCGGGCGTGATCGGACGACGACGTCGAACAGTGCATCGGCCCGGGCGACGAGCGGACGCCGACCGCGTGTCGACACCAGGGGCGGCCCTGAGGGGGACGGGTTCGTCATGCGCTCGTGGACACCACCTCTCTCGTCGGTGGTGTCCACGAGGGTCAGCCCGTGGTACCCACCTCCATCTTCGAACACCGATGGCACCCGCGGTCGCGCCGGCTCGATCGAACCCGTCGCCCGAGCGGCCAGACGCTGCAGCAGGTTCATCACGGCGCGACCTGCGACGCCAACGCCACGTAGAGGGCCCGGCGAGTGTCGCTCAACGCCAGCACGTCCGGTTCCGTCCAGCCGTAGGTGCGGGCCAGCAGATCCACATCCCGCAGGATCCGCCTCGCACCGTCGCGAATGTCCTGCCAGATGAAGGCCACGACGTCCACGTCTGACACGAAAATCTCGCCACACCCTGGACAACCCAGGTGCACGAGGACCTCGGTCAACGGATCAGCGGCAGCCAACGCCTCACTGAGCGCATCGCGGACCGGGTCTGGCAGTTCGCTGGGCGAGCAGGGGCCGTCCGGCCCGGAGCAGTTCGTGACGCTCCGCGACACGAGGAGTTGTTCGGCTTCCCACTGGTCGGCGCAGGCGACTGCCGCGAGCAGATCGCTGCTGTCGAGCGGCCGCCACTCCACCACGTAGCCCTCCACGCGCACAGGCTGGACCGGCGCGGCTGCGACACTCGTCAAGGCCCGCGCATCCAAGGTGAAGTTGATGACCTCGGCGCAGGCCGGGCAGTCGACGACGGCGTCGAGGTCCGACCCACTCCGGGCCGAGCGGAAGTCGAGCAGCAACGCGTCCCGCCGCCCGATCGGGAGCCGGGCGACGTCAGCCACATCCGAGCCGGCGACACCCTCGGCGAGCGCGAGCGCGCGCGTCGACGGATCGATGTCCTTGACCCGCTCCCACAGTTCGAGCAGGAAGGACGCCGGAACGGGGGGCCGAACGGCGACCGACATCACAGACCCGATCAGGGCTCGTTGAAGCTGGGCTCGGCGGGCTCCACGACGTCGTAGTCGCGTTCCCACCCTTCGTGTTCCAGCTTCAAGCTCTGGAGCGCGACGGCGTTGGCGTTGGCGTCGAGATCGGGGATGGCCTGGTACTCCGAAACCCAGGCCCTGAAGACCTTGTAGGCCAGAGCAAGCTGGCCGGCCTCGTTGTAGACCTCGATGATCAGGTCCTTGCGGAAGTCTTTCAGCGAGACCTCGGCGCCGAGACCAGAACCGAAGTTCCAGACCTTGTTCGCCCACTTCTCGAACTCGACGTCGTGTGTGACACCGCGTTCCATGGTGATCGCCTCGTACTTCGTACGGCCGGGCGACTTGCGGCTCGTCGAGGGATCGCCACCCTCGCGGTGCTCGACGACCTCGGTGGACCGTTTGAGCGCGCCGACCTTGCTGACGCCGGCGACGTAACGGCCGTCCCACTTCACCCGGAACTTGAAGTTCTTGTACGGGTCGAACCGTTGCGCGTTGACCGAGAACTGAGCCATCACACCCCTCCTGCCTGGCCGGCCATCTGCTGAAGGCTGATGACGACGAACTCGGCGGGCTTCAGCGGAGCGAAACCCACGATGATGTTGACGATGCCGAGGTTGACGTCGTCCTGCGTCGTCGTCTCCCGATCACACTTCACGAAGTACGCCTCGCGCGGCGTCGTGCCAGCGAACGCGCCTTGGCGGAAGAGGTTGTTCATGAACGCGCCGACGTTCAAGCGGATCTGCGCCCACAGCGGCTCGTCGTTCGGCTCGAACACGACCCACTGCGTCCCTCGATACAGCGACTCCTCGATGAACAGCGCCGTCCGGCGCACCGGTAAGTACTTCCACTCCGACGCGAGGCGGTCCGCCCCGTCCCGGGTTCTGGCGCCCCAGACCACGTGCCCGGCGGCCGCTGCCGCCCGGAGACAGTTCACCCCGAGCGGGTTCAGCTGACCGACCTCGAGATCCGTGAG
>JBKJJS010000396.1:0-9314 GCA_046597895.1 Ilumatobacteraceae bacterium | reverse complement strand
GCCACGCCCACGCCTCATCGCTGCGGGCGAAAACGCCGAGATTGGCGTTGCCACCCTTGTCGCCGGAGCGGGCGCCGACAACCCGACCGAGCGGTATCGCCACGGTCGGACCAGACGGAGCAGTGACCGTCGGCCCCTCATGACCCACAACGGTGACATCGGCACGGGGAGCAACGGAATCCACCACGGTGTGCTCGCCTCCAAGCAGGACGACGTGCTGCGGAACGAGTTCAGCGGGCACCAGCGCTGGCCGGTACACGCCGTATGCATTGCCGCCGGACGGCCCGCCGCCCACGCCGAACATGCCAGGAATGCTGGCCAGCGCCAGCTCGGTGACCGCGTTCGCGACAGCCCGACCGACCTTGCGCTCGTCGGGGTCCTTGAGCGTGATGCGCCACAAGGCCACCGCTTCTTCATTCGACGCAGGGTCTTGCTTGTCGGTGCGGATCACGCGGGTGGTGACGCTGGCGAAGTCCTCCCGCCGGTACGGGCAGGCCACCCAGAACGCCTCCTCTACCAGCGCCGCCTTCGCCTCGATGTCGAGGCCGGTGAGCGCCACGGCCATATCGTTGCGGAAGCCGCCCACCTCGTTCATCGCCACCTTCAACGTCGCCGGCGGCGGCTCGCCTTTCGTGCCGCTGATGCGCACTCGGTCCCGACCGACCTGCTCGAGGTGGATCGTGTCGAACCGAGCGGATACGTCCGGCCCGAGATAGGCGGGACCGCCGATCTCATAGAGCAGTTGCGAGGTGACGGTGCCGATCGACACCTCGCCGCCGGTGCCCTCGTGCTTGCCGATGACGCACGAACCGTCGGCGGCGACCTCAGCCCACGGGAACCCGACCCTGGCCATACCGGGAACCTCGGTGAAGAATGAGTAGTTGCCACCCGTGGCCTGAGCGCCACACTCCACGACGTGTCCGGCCACGACCGCTCCAGCGAGCGCGTCCCAATCGTCGCGCGCCCACCCGTGGTGCCAGGCGGCAGGACCGCACACGACAGCGGCGTCGGTGACGCGACCCGTGATCACGATGTCCGCTCCGCGGTTCAATGCATCGACGATGCCCCAGCAACCGAGGTAGGCGTTGGCAGTGATGAACCGGGACGTGTCGCCGATGGGTTCGCCCGTCTCGAAGTGGGCCAGATCGACGCCGGCGGCCACCAGTTCGTCGAGCCTCGGCAGAAGGTTGTCGCCGTTCACGTAGGCGATCTTGGGAGAGAGCCCCAGCTTCGACGCGACCTCTGCCACCGCCTCAGCACAGCCATCCGGATCGAGTCCGCCGGCGTTCGTCACGACCTTGATACCCCGATCGAGGCAGGTGCCCATCACCTGCTCCATCTGGGTGACGAAACTGCGGGCATACCCACCGCCAGGCCGTTTGGCCTGTGTGCGGGCCAGGATCAGCATGGTCAGCTCGGCCAGCCAGTCCCCCGTCAACACGTCGATGGGGCCACCATCAACCATCTCCCGTGCGGCCGACAGACGGTCCCCGTAAAACCCGGAACAGTTGGCGATGCGGATCGGTGACGTCATCTCTGGCCTTCCTCAGTGATTTCGGCGGTTTCGGCGGGTTCGATCATGAGGAGCGCCGCACCGTTGCCCACCTGTTGCCCGGCACTCACGAACACCTCGGTGACGACGCCATCGGCCGTGGCGATGATGTGGTGCTCCATCTTCATCGCTTCCATCACGACGACGGTGGTGCCAGCGGCGACGTGATCCCCGACCGCGACGCGCACATCGAGCACCGTCCCCGGCATGGGCGCCACGAGCCCGCCCGTCGGCAGATCTGAACCTGGCACCTCGAAACGAGGAACGATTGCAAACTCAATGGTTCCTCGAGTCGACTGAATGTGGACCCGGTCGCCCGCCCTCGTGACCCGGCGGGTGGAGCGCCAGCCGTCGATCTCGATGTCGATGTCGATGTCTGAGTGACGATGGACCCTCGCCACGCCAGAGTCGCCCACCGCGAATGACCCGTCACGTCGGGTCCGGTAGGTGACATCGATGGTGCCGTCACCGTGCTGCAACGACACCTGCTGTCCGGGCAGCCGGGCATTTCGCCAGCCACTGGGCATCGTCGCCAGCACCGGAGCGGCGAGCCGGTTCTGGCCCTGCATCCACAGCGCGGCGGCGATGGCGGCCCGTCGCCGGTCGGCGTCGGCGAGGACGAGCGTGCGCGCCGGCCGCACCCGGTCGATGAAGTCCGTGGTGGTGTCGCCCGCCAGGAAGCTGGCGTGGCGCAGCGTGGAGGCCAGGAAGTCACGGTTCGTCGCGACCCCGCCGAGGTGAAGCCGTTCCAGGGCCAACGCCAGTACGCCAGCAGCCTCGGCGCGGGTGGCGGCGTGGGCCACGACCTTGGCCATCATCGGGTCGAACGTGATTCCGACGACCGAACCCTGCTCCACCCCTGACTCCCACCGCACGACAGGGCGGGCCGCAGGGGCAAAGGCGACGAGCGTGCCGATCGCCGGCAGGAACCCTGCCTCGGCATCCTCCGCGCAGAGCCTGGCTTCGATGGCGTGCCCGGTGAAGGTGATGTCGCGCTGTTCGTACCCGAGCGGCTCGCCGGTCGCGATACGGATCTGCTCGCGCACGAGGTCGATCCCGGTGACCTCCTCCGTGACCGGGTGCTCCACCTGCAACCGGGTATTCACCTCGAGGAAGAAGAACTCACGAGTGGCGGCGTCCACCAGGAACTCGACGGTCCCGGCCGACTCGTAGCCGATGGAATTGGCGAGGCGCAGCGCCGCGTCGCCCATGGCGGCCCGCATCGCCTCGTCCACCACGGGCGAGGGCGACTCCTCGACGAGCTTCTGATGTCGCCGCTGGATCGAGCACTCGCGTTCGCCGAGGTGAACAAGGTGGCCGTGGCTGTCTCCGAGAATCTGGATCTCGACGTGTCGCGACGCCGCTACGTACCGCTCGAGGAACACCCGGTCGTCGCCGAATCCGCTCGCCGCCTCGCGTCGGGCTGCGGCCACGGCCTCGCCGAGATCGGCCGCAGCGGCGACGACGCGCATGCCTTTCCCGCCTCCACCAGCGGCCGCCTTCACAAGCAGCGGGTAGCCAACCTCGTCGGCCCTGTCCGGATCTTCGACGGACGGGAGCGTCGCCACCCCAGCTGCCACTGCTCGGCGTTTCGCCGCCAGCTTGTCGCCCATCTCGGCGATCACGGTCGGCGGCGGCCCCACCCACACCAAACCAGCGGCCACGACGTCGGCAGCGAACGCGGCGTTCTCTGACAGGAACCCGTACCCCGGGTGAAGAGCTTGCGCTCCGGTGGAGAGGGCAGCGGCGATGATCGCCGCCCCGTCGAGGTACCCCGTCGACAACCGCACCGACTCATCGGCATCGGACACGTGCGGGGCTGCAGCGTCGACGTCGACGTAGACGGCCGTGCAACGAATGCCCATGCGATGGGCGGTCCGGATGATGCGACGAGCGATCTCACCTCGGTTGGCGACGAGGAGCGTGGAGATGATCACAACCGGAACACCCCGTATCCCTTGGCCCCCTCGATCGGTCGGTTGCGCACGACCGACAGGCACATCCCGAGCACCGTGCGGGTATCGCGCGGATCGATGATGCCGTCGTCGCTGATGGCGCCCGACGCCACCAGGGCGAGTGAACCTTTCTCCTGAATCGCTTCTACCATCTCGACGATCTTGCGATCCTCGTCCTCATCGAACTCGAGACCCTGCCGGGCGGCCTGACCGCGACGGACCATCGACATCACCCCGGCGATTTGCTTGGGACCCATCACGGCAATCTTGGCGGTGGGCCACAGAAACGTGAACCGGTTGCCGAACGCCCGACCCGACATGCCGTACGTGCCGGCGCCATACGAGGAGCCGATCGTCACCGTGAGGTGCGGCACCGTGGAGTTGGTCACGGCGTTGAGCATCTGCGAGCCCTTCTTGACGATGCCCTCTGCCTCGAAATCGCGGCCCACCATGTAGCCCGTGATGTTCTGCAGGAACACCAGTGGCAGATCGATCTGGTTACACAGTTGGATGAAGTGGGCCGCCTTCTCGGCCGACCTCGGATAGATGACGCCGTTGTTACCGAGGACGCCAACGGGGTAGCCGTGGACACTGGCCCAGCCGCACACGATCGTGCTGCCATAGCGCGGCTTGAACTCCTCGAAGCGGGAGCCGTCGACGACCCGGGCGATCACGTCACGTACATCGACCGGCTGACGCAGATCCCGGCTGACGAGGCCCAGCAGGTCTTCCGGGTCGTGAACCGGTTCGTCCGGACGAAACGCAGGGTCGGGCCCGGCCTTGCGCCAGTTGAGGTGCGACACCACCTCCCTGCACATCCGGATGGCGTCCACCTCGTCCTCGGCAAAGTAGTCACCGAGGCCGGACACCTCGGCGTGCATCGCCGCGCCCCCGAGGGTCTCGTCGTCGGACTCTTCGCCGGTGGCCATTCTCACGAGCGGCGGGCCGGCCAGGAAGATCTTCGACTGGCCCTTCACGACGATGTTGTAATCAGACAGGCCGGGTTGATACGCGCCACCCGCCGTCGACGATCCGAACGTCACGCAGACCGTCGGGATACGCAGCTTGGACAGTTCGATCAGCTCGTAGAAGAACCGGCCGCTCTCGGCGAAGTGGTCCGTCTGCACGCGACGGCCGCCACCACTGTCGGTCTCCACCCGAAGATCGGCGCCAGCCGACTCGACGAAGCTCACGTACGGAATGCGATTGTCACGGGCGATCTCGAGTGCCCGCGCCCACTTCTTCGCGGCGTAGGGCGTGAGCGCACCGCCGAGCACCGACGGGTCGTTGGCGATGATCACACACTCGGTGCCGGCGATCACACCGAGGCCGACGATCATGCCCCCGCCCATGGCGTAATCCGAGTCGTAGCCCGCGAGTGCGCTGACCTCGAAGAACGGCGTGTCGGGGTCAAGGACATGAGCGATGCGTTCGCGCACCGGAAGCTTTCCTCGACTCCGCAGGCGATCCATGGCCTTGGGGCCGCCGCCCGCCTCGGCCTCGTCGAGCAACGAATCGATCACTCCGAGTTGCTCGAGGATGTCGGCCCGGTTCTTCCGAAACTGTTCCGAGGCCGTGTCGACCTTCGAACGAAGCGGCGGAGCGAGCAGGGCTTGATCCATCGGCTGATCCTAGATACGGTAATTGACAACCGTCAATCTTACCGTTTCGGCCAAAGCCGACGACGGGGCGGAAGTCCGCACAGGAGGCCACCGCCCGATGAAGACCGCCGTCACCGAGATGTTTGGCATCGATGTGCCGATCCTCGCCTTCACCCATTGTCGCGATGTGGTCGTCGCCGTCACCAAGGCGGGCGGGATGGGCGTCCTCGGTGCCGTCGCCCATACACCAGCGGGGCTCGAGATCGACCTCGCCTGGATCGAGAACGAGATCGGCGACCGGCCGTACGGGGTCGACCTCATCGTGCCCGCCAAGTACGCCGGGTCCGACGCCGGCGGGTACACGCTCGACGACATCCGCCGTTTGATCCCGGCCGAGCACATCGCGTTCGTCGACGACATCCTGCGGCGCTACGACGTGCCCGTGCTCCCTGACGGGCAAGGATCCAGAGGGGCTCTCGGCAGTTCGGGGGCCGGTGACGGGTCCGTGCCGTTCTCCGCCGGGCAGGCCGACCCGCAACTCGAGATCGCGCTCGCCCACCGGCCGGCGCTGATCGTGAATGCCCTCGGGCCGCCGCCCGCCCACATGATCGATCGAGTGAAGGAGGAGGGACGCCTGCTCGGGGCGTTGGCGGGCAAGGTACAGCACGCCGAGCGGCATGTGAACGTCGGGGTCGACGTCGTCATCGCCCAGGGGGCCGAGGCGGGTGGCCACACTGGCGAAGTCGGCTCGATGGTGCTCATACCCGAGATCGTCGATGCCGTGGCCCCGGTGCCGGTACTCGGAGCGGGCGGCATCGGCCGGGGCCGCCAGATGGCCGCCGCCATGGTCCTCGGCGCCCAGGGAGTGTGGTGCGGATCGGTGTGGCTCACCACGGAGGAAGCCGAGACCCACCCCGTGGTGAAGCAGAAGTTCCTGGCGGCCACGTCATCGGACACCGTTCGGTCGAGGTCCCGCACCGGTAAACCTGCCCGCCAGTTACGCACGGCGTGGACCGACGAGTGGGACAACCCCGCCCACCCGGCCCCGTTGGGTATGCCCATGCAGCCGATCCTGGTCGGCGAAGCGATCACTCGCATCGACCGGGCGGCGTACCGCCCCGGCTCGGGCGCCGAGCAGTTGGCGAACTACTTCGTCGGCCAGATCGTCGGCACGATGAACACGACCAAGCCTGCGGCCCAAGTCGTGTTCGACATGATCGATGAGTTCATCGATGCGGTGCAGGCACTCGGCCACCAACTCGAGTCCTGAGCCCATCCCCCAAATGGGGGACGACAACCGACGTACACGCGCTCGGGGGGCCGGGGTCACCTCGGCATACTCGAACGGGCGACAATTTTCGGCGGAACGGCCAGAATCGGATCGACGCCCGAGGGCGGATACACCGTCGCGGTGTACCTGCCAAGAGGGCCATCATGAGCCCCCGGGTCGCCATCGTGGTGAGCAAGCTCGGCGTACGCGATCGCGTCCAGGCCGTGATCTACGCCTACGAAACCGGCTTCGCCCCCTGAGGTCGCCACTCCTCAGTTTGGAATCTGTCCGTTGCGGGTACCCGTGTCTCGTCGAGAACCGTCTCGTCGTGACTACGGCTGCGAGGGCACTGCACCACAATGGACACCATCGCGATCGAAGAAGGCCGAGTACGGACGACATCGCTGGAGGGCGAGGGTGGCGACTCGGTCATCGCGTTGAAGCGCCGGACGATTGACAGTGTGCTGATCGGCATCGGCATCGTTGCCACGGTCGTGCTCGTCACCGCTGGCGGTCTGCTCACGTGGGGCAATCGGTTCGCAAGCGACTATGTGAGCGACGAGTTGTCGTCGCAGAACATCACCTTCCCGACTGCGGAGGGTCTCACGGCTGAGGGCCGCACCGACCTGCTGTCGCACGCGGGAGACCGACTCGACACCGGCAACGAGGCTCAGGCCTACGCGAGTTACATCAACGGTCATCTCGCGAAGGTCGCCGGCGGCGCCACGTTCGCCGACCTCGGGGGCCCGGAACGAGCGGCGAAAGCTGCCACGAAGGCCACCCTGGATGCGGCGGCGCCGCAGGCGGACATTGATGCTCTCCAGGCGAAAGCCGATGTGATCTCCGAGCAGCGAAACACTCTGTTCAAGGGGGAGACACTCAGGGGCCTGCTCCTGTCGGCATACGCCTGGTCGACCGTCGGCCAGATCGCGGGATGGGCCGCGTTGGGTGCATTCGTCGCCGCGGCAGTGATGGCGATCCTCGTGGTGCTCGGCATTGTCCACCACCGTCGGACCGCCCACCCGGGTCCATACTGAGCGGCATGACACAGCACAACGACAACGCCTCGCCCTCGTCCGGCGAACAGGAAGCCACCGCCGAGGAGACTGCCGCTGCGCTCGACGCCTTTGATCTCGACCACGATGGGAAGATCTCGCTGGTCGAGGACATCCGAGCCGAAATCGGCCTGGTCGACGCCCGGATGGAGGAACTCGCCGAAGAGCACGGACTGAAGGGCAAGCTCGCCGAGGGCGCCCACCGGATCCTCGACAAGCTCGACAACGACTGAGGAGAGGTTCCTGATGGCCAAATTCGTCGAGGTTCTCGCGCCCGAGTCCCGGCTTACGGAGCGCACCACCATCAGGGTGCTGCCTCCCCGGCCCTACGTGTCGCTCGATGACTATGTGGCGGCGGGTGGCGGCGCCGGACTCGCCGCCGCTCGGGCCGTCTCGTCCGACACCGTCATCGACGAACTCATGGCATCGGGGCTACGCGGCCGCGGTGGAGCTGGGTTCCCGACAGGTGTGAAGTGGCGCACCATCAAGTCCTTCGCATCGTCGCTGCTTCGGACGTCGGTCGTCGTCAACGCCGCCGAGGGCGAGCCGGGGACCTTCAAGGACCGCGCCATCCTTCGATCGAACCCGTACGCCGTCATCGAAGGAGCCTTGATTGCCGCGTTGGCGATGGACTCCAGAACGATCGTGATTGCCACCAAGGCGTCCTTCGCGCCGGAGTTGGCCCGCCTTCGCGCCTCCGTCGCCGAGATCGTGGCTGCCGAGTGGGCCGGGGACATCGAGATCCGGATCGTCGAGGGCCCCGGCGAGTACCTCTTCGGCGAAGAGACGGCTCTGCTGGAAGTAATCGATGGTCGGCCCCCGTTTCCCAGAATCGCTCCGCCATTCCGCCACGGGGTGGTCGAGGTGGTGGCCTGCGAACGCGACGCCATTTCGGGGAGCGGGCTCCCGGCGAACGTACGGATGGCCGGGACCGAAGCGGCGAATGCCGCTCCACCTGTGCTCGTCAACAACGTCGAAACGATGGCGAACATCCCGGCCATCATTGCCCGGGGGGCCGACTGGTTCCGGTCCGTCGGCACCACCGAGTCACCGGGAACCATCGTGTGCACCGTCACAGGGGCGGTCCAGCGCCCGGGCGTTGCCGAGGTGGCGATGGGCACATCCCTGAGAAGGGTGATCGACGTCGGTGGCGGCGGTGTGGCATCCGGTCGGCGTCTCAAGGCCGTGCTCGTCGGCGTCTCCGGCGCGGTGATCATGGCGGACCAACTCGACACGGAACTCAGTTACGAAGCGATGAAGTCGATCGGCCGTGGGCTCGGATCGGCGGGGTTCATCGTGATCGGCGACGACACCGACGCGCTGGGCGTTGCGGCGGGTGTGGCGCGTTTCCTGGCGATCGAATCATGCGGCCAGTGCACTCACTGCAAGCAGGACGGCATGGAGATCGCTCAGCTACTCGGAACCATCGCGGCCGGCAGCGGCGGGCCGGAGGATCTCGCCACCGTGCAAGTTCGACTCGACACAGTCGCAGAAGGTGCCCGCTGCAGCCTCGCCACCCAACACCACACGGTGGTCAGCAGCCTGTTGTACGGCTTCGAGGCCGAGGTACGTGCCCATCTAGAGCCCGGTGCCACGCCCGTCGAGATTCACCTGGTGGCCGCCCTCGTCGATCTCGGCGACGAGGGCGCTATCACCGACACCTCGTTCATCGCCAAGCAGCCCGACTGGACCTCGGATGTGCGCGACAGCGGTAAGTCACCGGTCGAGCGGTTCATCGACCATCGCGCCGAGGATGTCGTGCTCTAAGCCTGAATCCACCGTTCTGTGTGGGGTTTTGATCGTTGGCGGCTTCTGTTGGTTTGAGTGCTTGTGGGCTGTCGTTGTGGCGGGTGCGAGCCGATGTTGGGCGCGTTGGAGCAG
>JBKJJS010000317.1:0-5401 GCA_046597895.1 Ilumatobacteraceae bacterium | reverse complement strand
GTCGCACACCTCGCCGGCCACCTCGGTCATGAGCTCGCCGACGCCGGCCAAGGTGATCTTGGCGTTGCCGTGCGGGTTCGGACCCGGGTTGAAGAACGGCGTCATCAGCGTGTGGGTGTAGAAGTCGCCTCGGAAGTCGAGCTTCGTGCCGTTCAGCCACGTGTCCCAGATGGCTCGCATCGCAAGCACCATCTCGCGCATACGGGCAGCCGGATGGCTCCACTCCATCGAGAAGCGCTTCGTGATGTGAGGCTTGATCTGGCTCCCGAGGCCCAGCACGAATCGGCCCTTCGAGTAGTACTGGAGGTCCCAACCGACGTTGGCCAGCGTCATCGGGTTCCTCGCGAAGGCCACGGCGATGGACGTGCCGAGTTCGATCCGTTCCGTGTGCTCGGCCGCCAACAACAGCGGGAAGAACGGATCGTGCGAGGTCTCCGCCGTCCACGCGCCGGAGTATCCGGCCTTCTCTGCTTCCTGAGCCTGCGCCGCCGCTGTGCGCAGGTCGAACCCGATGCCACCGTCTACCTTCATGGCGGCGACGGTAGTCGCTCGACGTCCGCGTGATTCAACTGCCTTGATCGCGCAGGAACTGCTCGAGTTCGGCGGCCAACTCGTCGCCACTTGGAAGGTCGCCCACCTCGAACGGTCGCAGCGCCGGCGTGGCCTGGATGGTCTGATCGTCCAGGGAGTCATACGCCCGCTCCAACTGTTCGACCATGGTGACGTGCTCCGGGTTGGCCGCCACGAGTTGATCGAGCCGTTGACGCTGGATGATCGCTTCCTGACGCGGGCCGTGAGCTTCGAACGTGACCCCAGCGGTCTCGTTGACCCCGTCGATGAGCGCAGCAGACGCCGCCGGATACGCCATCGTGGCGATGTAGTGAGGCACTTGGACCCACAGCCCGATAGCTGGCACTCCCTTGTCGTGAAACGACTGCTCCAGTACGGCCGCTACCCCGGCGGGCACATCAACCGAGTTGCGCAGGTAGCTGACCGAGCGCGCCAGTTCCGCCGATGGGGTTGTGCACGACAACCGAGAGGGACGCGTGTGGGGCGTGGCAAACGGGTACGCGCCGAGGCCGATCATGATCCGGGCACCGAACTCCGCCGCCAGACCCGTGGCGAGGTCGGCGAAGCGCTTCCAGTTGGAGTCCGGCTCGTACCCGCTCAACACCAGGATGTCGCGGCCGGCGATGTCCCTGCCCGCCTTCAGCTCGATGCTCGGCCAGACGAGTCGAGTAGCAACGCCGTCGCGCAGCTCCATGATGGGACGGCGGGCCCGATAGTCGATGAAGAGATCCGGGTCGAACGTGGCGATCGTCCTGGCCCCGCTCTCGTTCTCGATGAGCCCGATTGCCGCTGCCCCCGCTCCACTGGCATCGATCCAGCCGTTGAGCATCACGAGGAGTGCGGGAGCGTCGAGGTCCGGCCGCTCGATGACGGTGACACCTTCGGGATCGGCCATCTCCCGGAACCTATCGCCGCCCACGGCTCCCGGCACTGGTCCCCGGGGCGTTGGCGCAGGTACGATCACATCTCCGCCCGTGGGAAGGAGTCAGTGATGCCGCTGAAGACGCCGGAGGAGTACGTCGAGAGCCTGCGGGCACTTGATCTGCGTGCCTACATCGGTGGTGAGCTGGTGAAGTCGGTCGTGGATAGCCCGATGATCGCCCCGCACATCAACACGGTCGCGAAGACCTACGAATTGGCGCACATGCCCGAGCATCGGGACCTCATGACGGCGGTGTCGCACCTGACGGGCGAGCGGATCCATCGCTACACGCACATGTTCCAGTCGGCCGACGATCTCGTGAAGAAGATCCAGATGCTGCGCCTGCTCGGACAGGTGACCGGTACCTGCTTCCAGCGTTGTGTCGGCCTTGACGCATTGAACGCGACCTACGCAGTCACCTACGAGGTGGATGCCGCGCAGGGCACGGACTACCACGAGCGATTCAAGAAGTACCTGCTCGACGTACAGAGTCAGGACCTGATGCTGGCCGGGGCCATGACCGACCCCAAGGGCCACCGGGCCAAGCGACCCTCCGAGCAGGAGGATCCGGACGCGTTCGTGCGGGTCGTCGAGCGGCGCCCGGACGGCGTCGTGATCCGCGGGGCCAAGCTGCACAACACCGGCGGCATCAACTCCCACGAGGTCCTCGTCCTGCCGGGCACGGGCCTGATCCCGGGCGAGGAGGACTGGGCGATCGCCTGTGCGGTGCCGGCGGACGCTGATGGCGTCACCTTCATCTTCGGCCGCCAGTCCAACGACAGCCGCAAGCTCGAAGGCGGCTGCGATATCGGCAACCCCCGGTTCGGCGTCGTCGGCGGCGAGGCGATGGTCGTCTTCGAGGACGTCTTCGTGCCCAACGAGCGGATCTTCCTCAACGGCGAGACCGGGCACGTCGGCCAGTTGGTCAACTACTTCGCCACCTGGCATCGGGCCAACTACGGCGGCTGCAAGGGTGGCAACGCCGACGTCCTGATCGGGGCCACCGCCAAGATGACCAAGGTGCTCGGCACGGATAAGAACGCCGTCGTCAAGGACAAGCTCATCGAAATGATCCACATGAACGAGACCACGTACGCGTCGGCCATCGGCGCATCGGCGATGGGCTACCCGCTGCCGTGCGGCTCCTACATGGTCGACGCGATGATGGCGAACACGGTGAAGCTGAACATCACCCGCAACGTGTACCAGATCGGCCGGCTGTCCCATGACCTTTCCGGCGGCTTCCTCGCCACCATGCCCGACCAGAAGGCGCTCGAGAACCCCGAGATCGGCCACCTCGTGCGCAAGTACCACACCGCCAACCCCGAGTACGACGTCGACGAGCGGATCAAGCTCGGCCGCTACATCGAGAACATGACCTCGGTCACCACCCTGGTCGAGGCCATGCACGGCGCTGGCTCGCCGCAGGCGCAACGCATCGTGATGCTCGGCCAGGCGGATCTCGCCAAGAAGATGGCCATGGCCGACCAGGTCATCAACGGCACCGACGACGTGGTCGGGTTGCCGCTGCCCGGCCGGCGGCGTCCCGCAGAGGACTGATCGGAGGCGCCTGATCGTCCGTCGGCCGGTGGGCCGCGGATAGCGTGCCCGTCATGGCGATCGATGTCACTGACGCGACTTTTGAAACCGAGGTCATCCAGCGCTCGCATACGTCGACTGTCGTGGTCGACCTGTGGGCGGAATGGTGTGGGCCGTGCAAGACCCTCGGTCCGATCCTCGAGCGGGTCTGCGGGGCGACGAACGGCCAGGTGGTCTTGGCCAAGGTCGACGTCGACAGCAACCCGGGCGTCTCTCAGGCATTCCAGGTGCAGTCGATCCCGGCCGTGTACGCCTTCAGGGACGGTCAGGTCGTCGATGGGTTCACGGGGGCGGTGCCCGAAACTGTCGTGCAGCAGTTCGTGGATGCGCTGCGCCCGTCGCTCACCCAGCAGACCATCGCATCGTTGATCGCCGCCGGCGACGAGGCCAGCCTTCGCCAGGCGCTCGAACTCGAGCCGGGCAATGACGAGGCGGTGTGCCTGCTCGCCGAATTGTTGGTGGCCGCTGGCCGCGCCGATGAGGCGTTGGCGTTGCTGGCCCGCATTCCGGAGACCGAGCGCAGCGCCCGCATTGCCGCTGCAGCCCGCCTGTCCCAGAACCCGACCGACGATTTCGACGACAAGCTCGTGTCGTTGCTGGACCTGGTCAAGGCCGACGAGGTCGCCCGCCAGGAGTACGTCGACATCCTGTCGGTCATGGGTCCGGAGGACCCCCGCACCGCCAAGTACCGCAAGCTGCTCACCGCCCGCCTGTACTGACGGCCGCGCGCTAGCGTTTCACTGTGCCGTTCGAACGACGTGATGGGTACCGATTGTGGATCGGGGGGCCGGTTCCGAGAGGGGCCGCCGGCATCACGCTCGGCAGTGTGGTGATCGTCCGTAAGGGCCACGAGCATTCCCCCCATCTCATTCGCCACGAACTCGTCCACGTACGCCAGTGGCGCCGCCACGGCGTAGTCGGATTCCTGGCCCGATACGTCACGGCCTACGTCCGGTGGCGACTGCTGCGCAAGGGCCATCGGGGTGCCTACCTGCGGATTCCGCTGGAAATCGAGGCCGAGTGGGTGGCCCGGCGCACGATCGCTACAGCGGTGCCCCAGGCCGAGCCCGACTCCGTGTACAGCGGGTAGCCTCGCCAGTACCCGACTTCCCCGGCCATTCGGCGCCTTGGCGCGCTGCGGACCAGGGAGGAAGTCGCGATGGACGGTCAGGACGGCGAGGAGATTCCGCGCCCGTTGCCCCGCCCGACCGTGGGCGAGTGGGTCAGACGCACCGTGGTCTGGATCGGGCCCCGCCGAATTGCTGCATCGGGAGTGTTGGCCGTGGCGACGGGCGTCGGCGGGTGGTGGTTGCTGCATGCGCCCCCGCCACCGGTGGAGCGCGGCTTGCCGAGCGCCTCGACGACATCGGCGACCGCGCTCCCCGGTGGGACGCAGGCACCGGCACCCGGCGCGTCGGTCGCCACGGGGGCGGACACCTCGATCGTCATCGTTCACGTCGCAGGGGCAGTGCGCCAACCGGGGCTCGTCCGCCTCCCCGCCGAGAATCGGGTGGCCGACGCCATCACCGCCGCGGGTGGGCCGACCGCCGCCGCCGATCTCGACGCGCTGAACCTGGCGGCCCCGCTCGCCGACGGGTCGCGCATCTACGTGCCGCGGGCGGGCGAGGTCGTGCCGGCCCTGGCCGACCCCGGACCTGCATCGCCGGGTGGTGCCGCTACCGGACCACTGAACATCAACGGGGCGACCGCCGAACAGTTCGACACGTTGCCAGGCGTCGGCCCGAGCACGGCCGCGGCGATCGTGGCGCATCGCGAGGCCAACGGTCCGTTCCGCACCGTGGACGACTTGCTCGATGTGCGGGGTATCGGTCCGGCCAAGCTCGAGCAATTTCGCGATCTGGTCGTGGTGTAGCCGTGGGGCGCCCCATGGGGGAGATCGGAGCGGCGCTGATGGCGGCCGCCGCAGTGGCGGGCTCGCTCGTGGCCAAGCCCGTGCCGGTCGTGTTGGCCGTCCTGCTCGGGCTTGCCGCGCTCGTCGGGCGCCTGCCGTCGTTGCTCGTGATCGCCGTCCTGCTGGGAACGTCCGCCATGGCGGCGAAGGCGTGGGACGGGGTGGTCGCCGGGCCAGCGAGGGCCTACGCCGGCCCCGCCACGCTGGTGGGCGACCCAATCCGACGCGGGCCTGTGGTGCACGCGATCATCAAGGTGGAGGGAAAGCGCTATGACGTGTGGGCGGCCGGGTCACCTGGTAGGCGGTTGGAACGTCGGTCGGCTCAGCAGGTGGTGTGGGTCGAGGGCCGGCTAGGGCCGCCATCACCGCAACGACGTCGCCGCCTTGCGGTGCGCCAC
>JBKJJS010000248.1:0-9148 GCA_046597895.1 Ilumatobacteraceae bacterium | reverse complement strand
GTGAAGTGTCCGTGGCACGGATGGGAGTACAGCGTCGTCACCGGCAAGGGCCCGGCCGGCTTTGACGAGGAGCAGGTGGCCGTCTACGCCGTGCGGACCCGGCCCGACGGCGTCTACGTCCGCACCCCCGCCGCCGAGCCCAAGCACCTGAAGAAACACAAGCCTTCCCACCTGTTGCACGAGCACCCGAAGCCGCCGGGCTCACCGCCACGGGTGCTGTGCCTTTCGACCACCGGGATGGACGACGACCTACCCCGGTATTCCACCTCCGACGCGCTCCTCGAAGCGGCCCTCGCCTACGCCGCCACCGAACTGGGGGCCGACACCCAACTCATCCACTTGCGTCAACTGGCGTTCCATGAATGCGAGGGCAACTACTCCAAGGCGGCAGCGGCGTGCACCTGGCCGTGTGCGATCACTGAGCGAGACCCGCTCGACCAGATGGCGGTGGTCTACGAGGGGCTCGTCCACTGGGCCGATGTGATCGTGCTGGCCACCCCAATCCGGTGGGGAAAGGCCAGTTCGCTCTACTTCAAGATGGCCGAGCGCCTGAACTGCGTGCAGAACCAGATCACGATCGCCAACCGGCTACTCATCGACACCAAGGTGGCGGCGTTCATCATCACGGGTGGACAGGACAACGTCCAGAGTGTGGCCGGCGACCTACTCGGGTTCTGGGCCGAGTTGGGGTTCGTGTTCCCACCGTTCCCGTACATCGGGCACTCACGGGGCTGGAGCGCCGAGGACATGCAGAACAACGTCCGGTTCGTACGCCGCTCTGCAGACCTGCGAGAAGGAGCCGAGCAACTGGTGGCCCGCGCTGTGTCGACGTGGAGGGCGCTTGACACCGCTCGCACCGCGGCCGCGACGGTGGCCGAGCCGATGTCGCGGGCAGGGCGCAAAGCACATCAATCAGGCCCCGGGGACCGATGAACGGAACGACGAGTCCGTCGAGATCGACGACGAGGCGTTCTTCCCAGCACTCGTCGAAGTCGCGGAAGTCTCGGTTGATCTTCATCGGACCACCCATGGAACTCACGGCGCATCTCCTCGACGGCGGCAACGCGATCGGCCGGCGGGATGGACAGCCAATATTCGATGTCGTCGTCCGACAAGGCCATGGCCTTCTTCATCACGACCCGGGCCATCGGCACCCACGAATTCCACTCCACGCTCACGACCAGGCGACGGGCAGTTGGTCGAACCCCTTCAACACGGAAGGCTCGGTGGCGACGGGTTCGCCGTCGAGGCGCATGTCCGGCAGGCGGTCCAGCAGCGTGTTGAGCGCGATCCGCGTCTCCATGCGGGACAGGTGCATCCCGAGACAGATGTGGGTGCCGTACCCGAACGCCAAGTGGTGGTTCAGCTTCTTGCGATCCCGATCCAGGCGGAACTCGTCCGGGTCGTCCCACACGGCCGGATCCCGGTTGGCGGAGGCGTACAACACGAGCGTTTTGGTGTCCTTGGGGATCGTCACGCCGCGGAGCTCGACATCTTCCTTGGGGGTGCGAAAGAGCCCGTGCACCGGGGCGTCGTACCGGAGGCTCTCCTCGATCGCCACCTCCACGAGGCTGCGGTCGGCCCTCACCCGCTCCCACAGGTCGCGATGGGTGAGGAGGTAGTGGATCACGTTCCCGATCAGCATCGTGGTGGTGCCACTGCCCCCGATGAGTAGGAACGACATGAAGCCCATCAGGACCTCTTCGGTGAGCCGGCGACCGTCGACCTCGGTGACGATCAGCCGGGTGGTCAGGTCGTCGGGCGGTTCATCGCCGACCGCGATGGCCTGCTTGCGGCGGTCGATCTCGCTCTGGAAGTAGGCCCGCACCGCGGTGTACAGCGGCATCAGCACATCCGGGTCGGCCTCCCCCATCACCCCGAGGGTGGCGACGTGCGTGTACCGGCGGAACACGTCCAGCGGGGCGTCCTCGAAGCCGAGCAGGCGGCAGATCACCACGAGGGGTATCCGTTCGGCGTACGTCGGGATGAGGTCGGCCGAGCCCAACGGTGCGAGATCTTCCAGCAGCGACACGGCCAGTTGGCGGATCTCCTCCTCGTACCCCGCGATGGCCCGGGGGCCAAATACGGCGCCGATGAGCGCGCGCTGGAAGTCGTGCTCGGGCGGGTCGACACCGACGAGCGCGCCCGAGTTCTCCGGGGCGAAGCCGAGTCCCGGTCCGAAGCGGCTGGACCACGTCGTCGTGTCTCGCAGCATTCGCCGGATGTCCTCGTCGCGGCTCACCACGAAGAACCCGTGTGCGGGGCAACCCTGCACCGGCGCTTCCTCGCGCAGGCGGGCGTACACCGGGTGCGGGTCCCGACGGGTCTCGGGATCGAAAGGGTCGTACTGGACGGTCACGCTCACTCCTGCAGCTCGGGATCGTGGATCATCACTCGGCCGGCGGCGCCGTCGACAGTGATGATGGCACCGTCGGGGATCAGGTCGCAGGCCCTGCTGAGGTTGGCGACGCAGGGCAAGCCGTACTCACGCGAGATCATCACGGCGTGCGCGACCACGCCGCCGGTCTCCACGACCACGCCCCCGATGATCGAGAACACGGTGGTCCACCCAGGGTCCGTGGCGACGGTGACGAGAATGTCACCGCGTTGCACCTTGGCGATTTCCGACAGCTCCCGGCACACGCGGGCCCGGCCGGTGATCACGCCACTGCTCGCTCCGATCCCGTGCAAGCTGCCGTCCTCGGCCAGTTGGTTGTCGTCGAAGGTCTTCCACCCACGGAGGTACTTGGGCGGCTCCTGACGGGAGTACTTCTCGTAGACGCGCCGCCTCGACCGCACCCGGATGGCGATCTGACGGGCCGTCAGCTCGCCCTTGTCGGCCGCCAGCATCTCCTGACGACCGAGGAAGAAGACGTCGTCGATCTCGGTCAGGAGCCCGGCCGCGATGAAGCGACGGGCGATGGCGTGGTAGAGGTTCCGCGAGCGCGACATGGTCTTGTCGTTGTAGAAGCGCTCGAAGTCGCGGTAATAGAACCAGTCCTGCACGAGTTCGACGAACCAACCGAAGAGCTCCCCGCGGTCGGCGGCGCGTCGTGGCGCCATGGCATTGAGCTCGCCGAGCCACCAGAACTCGCCGAGATCGCCGACGCCAACGGTGTCGGCACGCAGGCGGGCGATGCAGTCGGCCTTGGTGGCGAGCATGCGCTGGCGCAGGCGGGTCTCGTGGTGCTCCGGTGACTCGTGGTCCTCGAGGCCGAGCATCGGGCGCATGGCCTGGAACACGAGCCCAGGACGGTGGTGCCAGCGAGGGTGGTAAGCGTCGCGCTCGGCACCACCCCGGTGGCCGTACTTGGCCAGAAAAGCGTCGAGCTCGACGCGGAACCGTCGCCCGTCCTCCTCGTCGTCGAGCACGGCGAGAACTTCGTCGCCGCCCTTCGTCGCCACCAGATCAGAGAGACGCGCTGATGCCCGGATGGACCGGGACAGCTTCCAGACCGCGATGTTCTCCTCGCCGGTCTTGGTCTGCAGGCCACCGACCAGCCGGGTGTAGATGCTCCCATCGGTGTCGTCGAACCATGACGCGCACAGCGTCTGCAGGGCCGCCGGCAGCACGAACAGGTACACGGTGAACGGCAAGATGACGTTCTCGCCGAACCGTGACCCGACCCGCGAGGCAATCTGGGCGGCGAAGATCTCCTCTACTGATACGTCGTCGAAGTCGAAGGCTCGCCAGTACGCGTCCTCGTCGTCCGTCCAACGCTCGAGATTTTCGTAGACGATGCGCGTCGAGCCGACGAGCGACACGTCAAAGGTTTCGTCGTGGAGCCGCCGCAGCAGCGACATGAATTCGGTCCAGTCGAACGGCATGTTCCTGATCTCGTCACGCTCGCTGTCCGGGAACGGCCACAGGGCGGCCTCGTCACGGGCGAACGGTGGGATGAACCGGCGGACGCGCTCGCGTTCGAAGGTGAGGTTGTAGTAGGCGCGAGCCCCGTACCAACGGAAGTACGGGAAGTCGAGGAACGTGCCGGTGGTCAGCCCCCGCCACTCCTGTGTCCACGTCATCCGCAGCGCGGCGGCCTTGAGGTTCGTCATGCCGAGCTGGAGGTACGTATAGAACGACGGCGTCGACGGCCCGGTCTGAACCTCGTCGGAATAGGCCCGTGACCAGACGTGCTTCTCGTCGTACATCTCGGCGAAGGCCGCCGGGGTCTTCCACAGCTCGAGACCGTCACTGAAGTCGAGGTTGGCCCCGGTGATCTCGCGAGCCTGGAGGATGGCGAAGCGCCCGTTGGCGTAGCCCCACTCGATGTCCTGCGGGAACCCATAGTGGTCCTCGATCCGCTGGGCGATCGTGCAGAGCTCACGGACGAGATCGTCGTCGAGCGCCTGGACGGCGCGGCGGTCTTCGGGTACGGGCACCGTCACCGACCCCTGGCCGGAATCGTGGGGCGCGGTCATCACGAGCTTGTCGTTGATCTGCTTGTCGAGGATGGCAAGCGACGACTTGGCGACGAGGATCTGGTCCGGGTTCACGTGGCCCGACACCACGGCCTCGCCGAGACCCCAGCTGGCGTTGAGGAAGAACTCCGACGGGTTGGACGTGACGGGGTTCGCCGTGAACAGGACACCCGACACCTCGGACGGGAACATCTCCTGCACCACGACCGCAAGCAAAACGGACTCGTGGGCGAAGCCCTGCTTTTGGCGATACGCCACGGCGCGGCCGGTCCACAGCGAGGCCCAGCACCGCTTGACCGCATCGACGACGGCGGCGGAGCCGGAGATGTGCAGGTACGTGTCCTGCTGGCCGGCGAACGACGTGCCCGGAAGGTCCTCGGCGGTGGCTGAGGAGCGGACCGACACCGACACCGAGGCGCCCAGCCGGGACTCGAGGGCGGCGTACGCCGAGATGATCTCGCGCTCGATATCCGTGGGGATCGGGGCCGCCATGAGGAGTGCACGGATGGACGATGCGCTGTGCTCGATACCAGTCGGGTTCTCGTAGTCAATGGTGTCGAGGATCTCAGCGACGGATCCGAGCAACCGGTTCTCGGCGAGGAAGCGCCGGTACGCCGCGGTGGTCACACAGAACGCCTCGGGCACGGGCACCCCGGCGCCGACCAACTCGCCGAGGTTGGCACCCTTGCCTCCCACGAGGGCGAGGCTGTCCGCATCGACCTGGTCGAGTGTGCGGATGAGTGGCTCCATGACGATCCCTTCCTTAGTATAGTATTTACGGTAGCATAATTAATGTGCAGGTGACAGCGGTGCTCTTCGACATGGGAGGCACGTTGTTCAGTTACGCGGCGCGCGAGCAGATGGGGCGGGCGAACGTCGCCGCACTCCAACGGCTCGGCCTGTCCCCCGACGACCCCGTGGTGCGCGACGCCCGACGACAGGCCTCCGAGGAGATCGAACGGGCCTACGCCTTGCGTCGTTCGTTCCTTCACCGTGACCTGTTCCGAGACCGCATCGCCCGCACCGCCCAAGTGCTGGGGGTGACGGCGCCGCCCGAGGTCCTCGACCAGTTCGACGTCGAGCAGCGCCAGGCGGTCCTCGACCACCTCATCCCGATGCCCGATGCCCACGAGACCCTGAGGGGCCTGCGGGCGCGCGGCCTTTACGTCGGCGTGGTCTCGAACGCCGACGACGATTACCTCGGTGCCGTACTTGCCCGCCACGGCATCGACGCGCTGGTCGACGACTGGACGAGTTCGGAGGAGGCCGACTCATGCAAGCCCGACCAGCGGATCTACGAGTACTCACTGGCGAAGGCGGGCCGCCCGGCGGCCGAGACGCTGTTCGTCGGAGACTCGCCGCAGCACGACGTGGCCGGGGCACATCGCGCCGGGATGCGCACGGTACTCATCGGTGAGCCGGGGACGACTGCCCCCCTAGGGCACGGTCTCGAGGCGGTCGACGCCGACTTCGAGGTGCGAGCTCTCATGGAGATCCTGGCCATCGTGGACCGCTTCAACGCTGGGCCGTGAGCGACACCACAACCACTCCGCGCCGACCGGGCCGGCCGCGCGCGGTGGAGCGCACCTCGGACCTCGAGCCCCGCGAGGAGATCCTGCGGCATGCCGCCGCCCTCTTCTGTACCGGCGGCGTCGGCGCCACCCGCGTCGCCGACATCGCAGCATCGGTGGGGATGTCCGCTCCGGCGATCTACCACTACTTCGAGAACCTCGACGCCATCGTCGAGGCCCTCCTCGAGTACGTCGTCGAGGAATCGGCGGCGTTCGCCACTGCGGCAGCTGGCCGTCCGGGCAGCAGCGCGGAACGGCTCCGCTCTCTGGTCACCCAACACGTCGAGCGCCTGACGTCTGGTCCGTACGACCTCTGGTTCGTCGCTGGCCTGTCCGAGTCAGATCGTCGTCGCTGGGTCTCCGTCGGCCGCAAGGCGGCGCAGTGGCGGCGCGCCGTCGCCCGCCTCATCGGCGAGGGCATCGAGGCAGGCGAGTTCCGCCCGATCGACATCGATCTCGCGGTGGCCGCCGTCTCTGGCCTCGTGTACGGCGCACTCCAACTCCGCCACCAAACAGGCGCCGTCGACGCCGGTGCCGTCGCGGACCTGGCGGTCCGGTCACTGGTGATCTCCAGCGCGGACACCCCTCGCGATCAGCCAGCCCGACAGACACCACATGGCCCACCGGGCGAAGGGGTCTCGGCGCGGATGTACCCGGATTCCGGGTAGGTCCGCGCCGAGAACGAACGGTGGGTGAGTCACGGAGGCCTCCCGGTCGAAGAACTCTTGGCTGGTGTACCGGCCGGGCGGGAGAGGCGGCAGGAGCGGGAAGTTGGGGGCGGGCTGTTGGCGGGCTATAGACAGTTCACCACTCCGGAAGGCGAGGTAACCCAATGGATCAAACGGCACCCCTCGAAGTAGGGATCACCGTGATCGACGTCGACGGCATGCTCGACTTCTACCGTCGTGTGTTGTCGTGCGAGGAACTTCGGCGGGCGGACATCCCGGCCGGACTCACACACGCCCTGACGAGTAGCGCCGATGGATACCTCGCCGTCTGGCTCACCACGCCCGGCGGTGAGGTCATCAAGTTCTTCCGCCCGGCCGCCTCGCCGCCGCGAGAAGAAGCAAGGGTAATGCTGGCCGACCGCACCGGGATCGCGTTCATCACGTTTTACTGCCGCGACCTCGAGCAGGTGCTCGCCGCCGCCGAGGCACATGGGGCCGTGCTTCGCTCCGATCGATCGTTGCTGAGTGGCGCCATCGGGGTGAAGCTGGCGTTCTTCGACGACCCGGAAGGCAACGTCATCGAACTGGTCGAGCGGGTGTAAGGATTCGGTGCATTGCCGTCGGTTGACACGCCGAGTCCCGTGGCGAAAGGGTGGGGACCATGAGAGCAGTGTTCGTCCATTCACCGCAGTCGTTCAGTGTCGACGAGGTCGCCGATCCCGAGTTCGGTGACGACGATGCGCTCGTCCGGGTGAGGGCCTGCGGGGTCTGCGGGAGCGACCTGGCGTACATCGATTCCGGGGTCACCGGATTCAACAAGCCCAAGCTCGGGCCATCGGCACTCGGGCACGAGTCGGCCGGTGAGATCGTGGCGATCGGACGCAACGTGTCGCACCTGGCCGTCGGGGAACGCGTCGCCATCAATCCCGTCGACTACGTGGCGGGGCAAACCATCGGCAACGGCGGACCAGAGGGGGCCTTCGCCGAACTGCTCCTCGTCCGTAACGCCACCCGGCCGGGCCGGTTGATCCCCCTCGCCGACGGGCTTGACTTCGGCGTGGCCGCGCTGGCCGAGCCGATGGGCGTGGCGCTCCACGCGGTGAACCGATCCGGTGTCACCTCCGACACCCGCGTCGTCGTCCTCGGCGTCGGCCCGATCGGGCTAGGCGCCGTGATCTGGTTGAAGCACAAGGGAGTTCGCCACGTCGTCGCGGTCGACCTCTCTCCCGAACGCTTGGCGCGGGCCGGTCGGTTTGGCGCCGATGCCACGATCCTCGCCGGGGCCGGCGACCTTGCCGAACAGCTCAGGGCGTTACACGGCGTCGGCCGGCGAGGGGCCCCGGACACCGACCTCTTCATCGACGCCGCCGGCGCACCCGCCGCGCTCGCCGAGGTCATCGAGATCGCCAAGTTCCGAGCCCGGCTGACCATCGTCGCCGTCTACAAGAAGCCCGTGCTCATGGACCTGTCGGCCATGCTCCACAAGGAGATGGTGCTGACGACATCCGTCGCGTATCCGGACGAACTCGGCGAGGTCGTGGAGTTCCTCGGCAACCACGCCGAGCAGATGCGGGACTACATCAGCGACGAGTTCGCGCTCACCGACTTCGAGGCGGCGATCCGCCGTGCGCGGGAGCCCAGCTCGGCCAAGATCATGGTCCGCATGGGGTGACCGTGATGGGGTGACCGTGATGGGGCCCGCTCGTTCAACCACGTGGACGGCAGACCGCGTTCGAGGGCCAGCGCCCGAACCTCGTCCATCAGCGGGCAACGTCGGTCGCCGATCAGCGCAGGTTCTGGCTCAAGCGCATCCGTCCGGGCGACACGGTCATCGACCGCTTCGAAGTCCGTGACGAATGACAACACGAGGAGGTACCGCTCTTCGTCGTCACGAGCGTTGCGCATTTCCTCGGCGTACTCCGCCAGACTGCCGATGACGCTCGTGCGGGATGCCGACCACACACGACGTGGGCGGCCGGGCGACATCGGGGGAGCAGGTGACGTGAAGCAGCAAACGCGGGGCAGACTTGGGCGATGAACGACCTCGAGACGCTGGCGTGGGGGTACGGGCTGGTGGAAGGCCCCCGGGTCGACAACCAGGGCAACCTGTACTTCTCCGATGTGCACAACGGTGGCGTGCACCGCCGTGGCCCTGACGGCACCATCGAGACGGTCGTGCCGAAGCGCCGCGGTGTCGGCGGTATCGCGTTGCATGCCGACGGTGGGCTGGTGATCTCGGGCCGCAACATCTGCCATGTACTCGACGGCGCGACGCGGGTGGTGTTCGCACCCGACGCGCCAGGGCTCAACGATCTGTTCGTCGATGCCAGGGGGCGGGTGATCTGCGGCACGATGCGCTCCGATCCGTTCTCCACCGACGGACCGCGTACGGCCGGCGAGTGCTGGCGGATCGATGCCAACGGCGAGGCGACCGAGCTCTATGGGGACATCGCCCTCACGAACGGGATCGGGTTCTCGCCGGACGGC
>JBKJJS010000086.1:0-2962 GCA_046597895.1 Ilumatobacteraceae bacterium | reverse complement strand
GCCAGGTCGTGGACCATGACACGAGGTCGGCCGCTTGGCGGGCCCAGAAGCTCTGATAGTCCTCGGCTGCCTCCTCGTAGAGGAACGTCCCCGTCACCAGGGCGTTCTTCTTGAACGACTCGGGCGGGGGGAACTTGCGGTTCTCGAGGAGTAGATCGTCGATCGCCTTGTCTGACATGGGTCGGAATCTACGCCCCTCGGGCTGTTCCGGTCAGTATGTGGCGAGCAGATCCGCGACCATGATCAGGTCCACGGCTGCCGGAAGACCGAGGCTCTCGTTGCCTGCGCCGGCGAAAACGCTGGCGCTCGGAATGGTGATCTGGCGGCGTCCACCCACCTTCATGCCGGTCAGCCCCTCGATGATGCCGTCGATGTTGCCGTCTTTGACGAGCGGGATTCCGGCTGGTGACTCCGCCCAGGACGAGAACACCTTTTGGCCGGTGTCGCCGCGATAGAAGATGTAGCTGAAGGTCACGTTGGCGCCCACCTCAGCGGTGGGGCCATCTCCTTCGACGAGATCGACGAATGAGACGGCGGTCGCCGGAGTGATCGACGGCGAGATGATGAGCGTCGGCTCCTTCGTCGGGTCCACCTTCTTGATCACCGCGACCACGTCGACCACGAACGTCAGGTTCTCGTTCGCCCCGATGACATCACCTTTGGCATCGGCGCCGTAGGCGAGCGCCGAAGGAATGTCCAGTTGACGCTGACCGCCGGTCTTGACGCCGACGAGACCCTGGTCCCAGCCCTTGATGACCTCGCCGACACCGAGCTTCACGGGATACGGGTTTCCGTCGTAGTTGCTGTCGAACTCGACGCCGTCGCGAGTGCGTACTCCGACGTAGTGGACCACGACCTGATCACCGTCAGCGGCGCCTTCGCCCGTCCCCACCTTCAGATCGGTGATGACCAACTCCGTGGGAGCAGCGGCCGGGATCGCTGCGGCCGGCTTCGGCAGCGTCGGGCGGGGCGTGGTGGGCGCAACCGTCGGCGCCGGCACGGTGGTCTCGCCTGCAACGGTGGCCTGTACCGAGGTCGTGGTCGAATCGGCGGTGCCTGAATCGTCACCGCACGCAGCGAGGAGGACAACGGACGCGACAGCTACGAGGAGGGGTTTCCGCACCTGTTCCACGGTATCTGATGTGCTGCGCGATCGCCCGTCACCGATCGGACCAGCCTGCGCACCCCTGCCTCAGCGGTGCCGGTCCACGAAGTTCGAACGGAGAAGGCGGAAATCCACTCCGTGGGTTCGAAGTTCTCAGACGGACCAGCTGCTCAGACCGCCCACTCCAACACGGTGAAGGCACCGAGACCGGCGGGATCGGTCAGCGCTTCAGCCTCCCGCACCCGGCTACGGGCCTTCATCGCATCCAGGTCCGGGGCGTGCGCCTTCGCGGTCCAGATGCGGCGGCCTTCGTCGACGAGGTCGTCGATACCCCAGTAGGCGAGGAACTGCGCCTGGCTGCGCACGGCATCCGGCTCACCGGCGGCGCCGACGAGTTGGTCGATACAGACTTCGGTGGTGATGTCTTGAGAGCCCGCGGCGGCGAGGTAGTGCCCACCGCGTTCGTGGGCCCTGTACGTCCGCAGCCACTCCCGCCACGGGCGCAGCGCAAGGCCACCGGTCGTCGGTGAGCAGTAGTCGACCACCACGAGGCGACCGGCCGTCAGGCGCCGGAGTTGGTCGGCAACCCAGGCGGCGGCCCGATCCTGGACCGGCGCACGGGCGCCGTGCGGCACCCCTGCCGACGGCAGACCCGTCGGCATCGGGTCGAACGGTTTCAGTACCTCGACCGCGCGACCGTCGGACTGGGCTACCCACGCCTCGCGCCAACCGCCGTCCCACACTGCCAAGCGAAATGGCAGGTTGTCCAGAAGTTCGTTGGCGATGACCACCCCGATGAGCGGCCCATCGGGCACTTCGGCCTGCGACATGGCGCTCGTCGGGTGAAGGGCCCGCTGGGCGTCACTCACCTCGACGCAGACGTATGGCGTCTCCGGCCGGGCAGCCAACACCGCTCGGGCGAGCGTGCCGGGGCCGGCGCCGACGTCGACAACCACGAACTCCGCAGGTCGCCCCAGCCGCTCCCACTCGACGTCGATCATCCGGGCCAGCACGGCACCGAACAAGGGACCAACCTCGGGCGACGTCAGGAAGTCCCCCCGCCGTCCGGCCTGCCCGCCGGCGGCTGTATAGAAACCATGAGACCCGTAGAGGGCCTCGTGCATCCAGTGGTCGAACCGGACCGGTTCCGCCGGCTCAGCCGCCGAAGACACCGGCGAGGTCGAGCTGATCACCGAAGCGCAGGATGAGGTTCGGGAGGACGCCGAGCAGGATCGTGGCGGCGCCGCAGATGAGCAGCGCGGCGCCGAGCGAACTCGGCACGGCGATGGGCCGCTCGTCGCCGTCCGGTACGGGCTTCATCCAGACTTCGCGCAGCACGTTGCCGTAGTAGCCAACGGCGATCACGGCGTTGACCATGCCGATGACAGCCAGCGTGATGGCCCAGCCGGACCCGTCTGACGCCAGCGCACGGATGACGGAGAACTTGGCGATCCAGCCGCCGAGTGGCGGGATTCCGGCGAGCGAGCCGATGAAGATCGTCATGGCGATGCCGAGGCCAGGGGCGTACGAGAACAAGCCACCGAAGCTGGAGATCTCGCCGCTGCGGGTCTTGCGCGATACGGCGAGCACCACGGCGAACGCCCCGAGGTTCATGGCGGCGTACACGAGGAGGTACGTCACGATGGCGGTGACCGAGTCCCGGTTGGCGACGAGCGCACCGTCCTCGTGTCGCCACGCCACAGCGAGGGGCATGAGGATGAAACCGCCCTGACTCACCGAGGAGTAGGCGAGCATCCGGACGATGTTCGTCTGCTTGAGCGCCAGCACGTTGCCCACCGTCATCGTGAGCGCCGAGAGCACCCAGAAAAGCGGCTTCCACACGTCGATGCCGTCCGG
>JBKJJS010000087.1:0-7169 GCA_046597895.1 Ilumatobacteraceae bacterium | reverse complement strand
TGCCCGTCTTGTCGAACGCGAGGGTGGTGACTCGGCCGAGCGTTTCCAGCGGTCCACCGCCTTTCACCAGCACGCCGTCTCGGGCGGCCCGGCTGATCGCCGCGAGCACTGCACTCGGGGTGGCGATGGCCAGCGCACAAGGACTCGCCGCCACGAGGACCGCCATCGCGCGCAGGAAGCTCTCCTCGAGTGGTTCGCCGAGCAAGGGCGGTACGACGACCAGCATTACAACGAGCGCGAGCACGCAGGGAACGAACACCCTCACGATGCGGCGGGTGAGTTGCTGGGTTGGTGACACTTGCGTCTCCGCTTCGGCGACAAGGCGCACGACGTTGGCGAGCGTCGAATCGCCTGCCGTGCGCATCACCCTGATCTGGAGCACGCCGGACCCGTTCAGCGTGCCGGCGAAGACCCGGTGTGCGGCGGGTACGGCGGTGAAGGGTCCGTCGCCCGAACGGGAATCTGCGGAGGCCCCCTTCTCCACGGGGATGCTCTCCCCCGTGACCGACGACTCGTCGACGGCCGACATCCCGACGACCACGAGACCATCGGCGGGTACCCGCTCGTTCGGCCGGATGACGAGGATGTCGTCGACCAACACGTCTTCGAGCGGCACATCTGCGACCCCCGCGGGTTGCACCTTGTGGGCAATCGCCGGGGCGAGTTCGGCCAGTGCCTCGATCGCTCGGCGTGCGCGACCCATGGCGTAGCCCTCCAGCGCATGCCCGAGGCAGAACAACACGAGGAGGAGCGCGGCGTCGGACCAGTGCCCGAGCGACGCAGCGCCGATCGCCGCCACGAACATCAGGAGATCGATCTCGAACGTTCGGGCGCGAACCGAGGTGATGGTGTCGCGCAGCACCAGTGCCCCAGTCACAACGGCTGCAACGATGTACAAGATCGTGGGTAGGCGATCGGACTCGATGGTCCAATCCAGGATCCGAGCGACGGCGTACACCACCGCCGCTCCGATCGCCGCGACGAGCTCGCCCCGGTGGCCCCCAGCGTGATCGTGCCCGCCTGAGCCGTGCCCATGGTCCGTTCCGTCATCCGCAGCATGGACGTGACGGCCAGCACCAAGCGTGGGCGACTCGATGACGTCGAGGCCCGCACGACCGACGGCGACCCGGACCCGTTCGAGATCCGTCACGAAATTTTCGTACTCGACCCGGACGAGCCCGTCAACCGTCACCGCCGCATCGACGATGCCTGGCTCGCGCCGCAGCAGCGCACCCAACGCGTCGGCGCGGGTCACGTGACCGGCTGTCTGGGCCGTGGCGAGCAGGGCATGACCGTACCGAGACTCGATCTCGGCACCCACCGCCTCCGCCTTCTCGCGTAATCTCGTCATCGAGACCGCGCCCGGCGCCACATGGACACAGACCTGAGGACCACCGCGTGGTCCCGTGGCGAGGTGTACGGCCGTCACACCGGGCGTCGCCTCCAGGGCTGCTACGAGGTTGGCGACACATCGGTCGTCCGGCCCGTGACGACTCGGCAGTAGCACGTCGAGGTCGATCTGGAGATCGTGACCACTCATGCCATCTGTCGGGGCCATCGGTCAGAGTCCGAGCCGCTTCACGGCGAGGTCGTACTCGACGACCTCGATTCTCTGGTTGTACGCCATCTTCTCGGCGAACTCCCTGATGTGGCCCTTGTTGGCGTACGCGCCGGCGAAGTCGGCCATGTGGGCGCCGCCGCTGTGGTGTTCGCTCATGATCTCGAAGAAGAGCCGATCGGCTTCGCGGCCGGTCGCCGCTCCCAGTTCGGCGATCCGTTCAGGGGTCTGCATGCCGGGCATCTCCGACACCGGGGTGCCCATGCTCATCCAGGTCATAGCCACCCGGTTCGGGGCACCACGGGAGAGCAGGGCCTCGCTCAGCCACTTGTCCATGCGCTCGAGCTCGAAACCTTGGAAAATGGGAACCTCGCGTGCGTACGGGGCCGCGCCCCCGTCAGCGTTGTTCGCGAGATACGTGTTGGCGATGACGATTGCCTGCTCGTGATGATCGATCATGTCCTGCAGGAACCCGACGTCGACCGCCTCGAGCGGTTCCTCGCGTGATGGGGCGAGGATCCACCGCGTGCCGGCGACGCCGACGATGATCACCACGCACAGCACGAGCACGCTCGCGACGACTCGCAGTAGCCGAGCCACGGTGGCGTCGGAGATGTCGGAGGCGACATCGCCGTCTGAAGACGTGGAGGGAGGAGGGGCCTGGCTCATCGCGACTGCTTTCGCTTGGCGGACCACACCAGGGCCGCTCCACCAATGGCGACTACCGCGATCACCACGAGGAACACCACCGTGCCAGTGCCACCTTCGTCATCCTCAACAGATAATCCGACGACGGTCGGAGCCACTGCAGGGGTCCGGGGCGGTGGTGTGGTCGAGGGGACAACGGTCGTGGTCGGCGCGATGTCGATCGTCTCGTCGAGTTCGAGTGTCGCCGTCGGAGTGAGGGAACTGAACCGCACGGTCCACGATCCACTCTTCGGGAAGGTCACCGTGGCGGCGTACACGCCCTCGATCGCCGTGGCTTCGAGGAGATCCGGACCGACCGTGAGCCCGTCGGCTTCGGCAACCACCGTTGCCGTGGCATCGGCTGCGCCGTGTCCGTCGTTGTCGTACGTGATGGACACCTCGTAGCGGATCGACAGACCCTGCGGTTCGGCGGAGATGACCTCGATGGTGCCCTTGTCGTCGTGGGCGGACGCCGTCCCGGCAGCAGGCAGGATCACTGCGGCACCGAGTAGAACTGCGACAAGGGTGGATCGGGCAGTCATGTGATGGTGACCTCGAATTGGACTTCGGCTGGTCTGCCGCTGGCAAGGGTGGTGACCGTGAACGACCAGACGCCCGGGGACGGCAACGAGAATGACGTCGCGGAGAAGTGACCGGGGACGATGGGGATGAGATCAATGCGTCGCGGAGGCACGTCCCCGGTGGCAACCGTCGCCTCTGCGGCGTCCACGGTGTGAACGGTCCCGTCGGCGTCGAAGAAGTAGAGATGCAACGTGTTCCCTCCGACCCTCGCCGGGTCCAACGTCACAGTGACTGTTCCATCGGAATGCGTGAACACACCCGAGTAAGGACCGGCGACCGTCGTCGCCACTTCCCGAGCGGGAACCATGCCGACCAGCGCGGCCGTGAATGCAAGCACACCGAGTCCCACGAATGCCTCGACTCGCACCTTCGTGGCAACTTCCACCGCCCGATCGACCGAACGCCGCAATCTGCCCCGATTCCACCAGCCGAATGCGATCATCACGGCGACGAAGAGCGTCTTGACGACCAGCGTTCGACCATAGGTCGATCGGGCGATCGCCGACAGCGAGCCCACCTGCTGCCAAGCGGCCACGCTCCCCGTCACGACGATGGCAGCCACCGCGGCGAGGGCGATCGAGGAGAACCGACGGACGAACCAGTTCGGCTCCTCCGGCCGCCGCCGCAACGTGAGCACTACGGCCACGAGCCCTCCGAGCCAGATCGCGCTGGCCACCTGATGGACGACGTCAGCGGCAACGGCAAGAACTCGGTCGTCCGCCGTCCACGCGTGCCCCGAGAGTGCGTTGACCGTCGCGACGAAAAACACCCCAGCGACGACAGCCAGGGCGGAGACGAGCTGACGCCACATGATCGCCGCCCCGAGTAGGACGACGAACACCCCGACTCGCCACGCATCGAGTCGCCCGACCCGAGTCGTCGCGACGGCATCGCCGAGCAGGCCGAATGCACCGATCAGCGAGCGGCCAGAAGCTTCGGCGACCTGAACGAGCATTCGCAGCACGGCACCGACCACACCAGCCGCGGCAACGAGCATGATGACGAACCGAGTCCGAGCGTCGCGAGCGTCGCCGCGGGACAGCCACGCCAGCCGGAACACCGCGATACCCCCCATGAGGGCGGCGGATCCGACGATCAGCCAGCGGGCGAACCAGGCCAACACCGTCAGGGTCGGCCGGGCGTCGTCATCAAGGCTCGCCGCGCCCGTCTGTTGCTGCACGTGGAAGACGAACGATCCCGACAGCACATGAGAGTCCTCAGAGACGGTCTTCCACGCCACGGTGTACGTCCCGATTCCGCCATCGTCGATCCGGACTCCGACGGTCGTGTTGCCATCGCCGAGATGGCTGTCGTCGATGTCCACACGTGTACCACCCGGGCCCACTACCTGGACTCCGCCGCCGAGGTCGAGGCTGACGGGGGCGTCAAAGGTAAGCACCACCTCCTCGGGCACGACATCGACCACTGAGTCGGCGACCGGCGTCGTCGAACTCAGGGAGGCGTGCGCCGACGCGGGGACGACACCGGCGAAGAGCACGCCAAGGGCCGCGCCTGAAGCGATCGTCGCGCATCCAACAGGTTTCCTCAATGTACGGACGCGACCAGAGTCAGAAACACCGTGACCAGAAACGCCGCACACGCCAACCGACGAGCGACGACGAGCGGCCTCGACACGGGCCCGAGGATACGGTCGGGGCGCTCTTCGTTGCTTGTCAGCGAACGACATTTTCGTCAGTCGATTCTTTGATATTAATGGTGCGCCGCGCTGGCGTGGGGATCGCCGCCGTGATGGCCACAAGGGTCGACGTGCACGTCGACATCGTCCAGGTGGCGGACGGTGTGCATCAACTCGTGGCGGACGGCTTCCGAGACGTCGTGGCCCTGGCGCACCGAAAGGTCCTCGTCGACCACCACCGCAACCCGTGCGGCGAGCCGGTGTCCGACCCAGCGGGCCTGGACCGACCCGACGTTCTGCACACCCTCGACGTGGCCCGCGATGTGCTCGATCTCGTCGATGACCTCCGGTTCTACGGCATCCATCAACCGACGGATCACCTGGACGGCTGCCCGGCGCAACACCGCGAAGATCGCTACCGAGATCAGGAGTCCGACGATCGGGTCAGCGCGTTCGAATCCGAGCCACGTACCCACCGCGCCGAGTGCGACCGCCAACGACGTGAACCCATCGGTGCGGGCGTGGTAGCCATCGGCTTCCAGCGCTGCCGACGCAATCTGACGGCCGACCCGGATGCGGTACAACGCGACGAGTTCGTTGCCCACGAAGCCGACCAGACCAGCGGCGAACAACAATCCGACGTTGTCGATCGGGCGAGGGTTGATGAGTCGGTCGATTGCCTGGTAACCGGCGATCACGGCCGAGAGTGCGATCATCGCAATGATGAAAATCCCCGCGAGATCCTCGCTGCGCCGGTAGCCATAGGTGTACCGGCGGGTCGGCGGTCGCCGGCTCATACGGAACGCGATGAGCAACGGCACCGCAGTCAGCGCATCTGAGAAGTTGTGAATCGTGTCGGCCAGCAACGCCACCGATCCCGTCACCCAGATCAGTACCGCTTGCGCCAACGCCGTCACCATCAGCACCGCAAAGGAGATCTTCAGGGCTCGTACGCCGCGCTCGTCCGCCTCCGACGCCGTGTCCACGCTGTCCGCCGAGTCATGACTGTGCGGACGAAAGATCTCCAGGAGGGCCCCCCGCAGTCCTCGCCGGTGCACGCGCTCGTCGTGGTGGTGGTCAAGATGCGGATGCTGACCGCTCATGACGCCAGCACCCGTGTGGCCGGGTGGTTACGGACCTTGACGCCGGCATTCCCCACGTGGTCGGCGTGGTACAACGCCTCGGTGACCAGACGCAACACATGCTCGTCGATGGCGCGGTAATAGATCCGGTTGCCATCCCGGCGCGTCGTCACCAGATGCGCAAGACGAAGCTTGGCGAGATGCTGCGACACCGCGGCCGCCGCGACATCGACGTGAGTCGCCAAGTCCCCCACCGAATGCTCGCCGTGCAGTAAGGCCCACACGATGTGCAGCCTGGTCCGGTCGGCGAGCAACTTCAGTGTCGCCACCGCCGCCTCCAGTTCGTCAGGTGTCGGATTGTCTTGTATCTGCGTATTCACGTAGTTACGATACCACTACTCGACTCAGATCAACATCAGCCTGTGGCGATAACATCGGTCGATGACTACGTCACCGCTCGAGTCGACCCGCCGGACTGCCCACTTGTTCCGTGCGTTCGGTGAGCCCACTCGCGTTGCGATCCTGCTCGCCCTCCTCGACGGCGAGCGGTGCGTCTCGGATCTCGTCGATGTCGTCGGTGGCTCTCAACCCAACGTGTCTGGTCACCTCGCGTGCCTCAAGGAGTGCGGGTTGGTCGTCGACCGACCAGGCAAGCGGCGCCAAGTCTTCTACCGCGTGGCTCGGCCCGAGGTGATCGAGTTGCTGCGCGCCGCGGAGCGACTCTTGGACGCGACCGGCACGGCGATCGAGCGCTGTGAGAACCCGCTCCTGGACCACGAGCCGGTCCGTGGCTGACGCATGCTGCGCCCATGATGAAGCGCCCGACCGTGTCGGCGACGAGGCCACCCGCTTCTGGCACACCCGGGCGGTTCGAGCCGCGGCCCTTGCAGGCGGGTTACTGGTCGCCGGGTTGATCGCCGGCGCCGCGAACAACGAAGCGGTGGCCGACGGACTGTTCCTGTGCGCGCTCGCCGCCGGTGGTTCGACGTTCGTGCCCCAGGCCCTTCGCTCCCTGGGGCGGGGCCGACTCGGTGTGGGAACGCTGATGACGATCGCCGCGATTGGCGCAGTTGCCCTCGGCGAACTCGGCGAAGCGGCATCGCTGGCGTTTCTCTTCTCGATCTCCGAGGCGCTGGAGGGCTACGCGCTCGCCCGCACCCGGCGCGGACTACGGGCGCTCCTCGCGCTCGTTCCCGAGCGGGTCACCGTCCGGCGCGATGGAGCGGAGGCCGAGATCGACCCGTCGGCACTGCGATTGGGAGACATCATGATCGTCGGAGCGGGGAATCGCCTCGCCACCGACGGCATCGTGCGCCTGGGCCGCTCCACGCTGGACCTCTCGGCCATCACGGGCGAGTCGCTACCAGTCGAGGTCGGGCCGAGCGGCGAGGTGTTCGCGGCATCGATCAACGGCGGCGGCCTGCTCGAGATCGAGGTGACGGCCCGTACCACCGACAGTTCCCTGGCAAGGGTGGTCCACATCGTCGAGGAAGCCCAAGAACGAAAGGGCCACAGCCAGCGCCTCGCGGAGCGGATTGCCCGCCCCCTCGTACCGAGCATCATGATCGTGGCGGCCGCAATCGCGGTCATCGGCAGCCTCGTGGGCTCACCCGATGTATGGATT
>JBKJJS010000375.1:0-2977 GCA_046597895.1 Ilumatobacteraceae bacterium | reverse complement strand
CCCCCAACGGCTCTGTTGCCGTGGATCGCCGATGCCGACCTCGAACGGGTCCTGTTCGACGGGACCCCCAGCCGGGTCATCGACGTGTCCTACAAACGAAGCTTCACCGGCGCCCTTCGCCGCCTCATCGAAGTCCGCGACCAACTCTGCTACCACCACTACTGCGACATCCCCAGCCACAAATGCCAGATCGACCACATCCAACCCTGGATCAGCGGCGGCAGAACCAGCCAAGACAACGGAAGAGTCGCCTGCGGCTACCACAACCGCCTCCGCCACCGACGACCACCACCGCCCGACTGAGTGGGTCGGGCGCACGAAGGGCTACGTTGCCGAGCGGAGGTGTCCGGTGACCTGGTGGCACCCCCCGCCTTCAAAGCGGGTGGGACAGGCGTTCCCTGTCCGGCGGGTTCGATTCCCGTCCACCTCCGCCAAATCTTCTGCGGGGCTGCACACGTCCGGGCGGAGCGGGGTGTAAGTCAGGTATGCGGGTGTTGGGGCGGCCGAACGAAACCAGAGGCATTGATGCCTTCGAAGCATTGTTCCGTCGCGAATTCGCACCATTGGTGCGGGCACTCACGCTCGTGGCCGGAGACCGGGAGGCCGCCGCTGACGCCGTGCAGGATGCGTTCGTCCAGGCACATCGGCATCGAGAGCGAGTGTTGTCGCTCGACAGCCCGGCCGGCTGGTTGCGTCACGTCGCGCTCAACCGCATCCGCAATCAGCATCGCGGGCAGCAACGACAGGCCGACGCCCTTCCCCGACTCGTCCCCGTCGATCTTCCGGCAACCGGCTCGATCACCGGGGTGCGCGACGCGTTGCCGTTGATCGCCTCGCTCCCGCCGCAGCAGCGGGCCGCCGTCGCTCTCTACTACTTGCTCGACCAGCCAACCGACGTCGTCGCCGAGCACCTGGGTATCAGCGAGGCCACCGTCCGTTCGCACCTCCGCACAGCTCGACGACGACTGCAGGCCGACCTCGAGGAGGAACGCGCATGACCAGACCCGACTCGGTCTACGACGACGAGACCGCCGAGATGATCTTCCAGGCGTCCGAACGCATCCCCGTCGATGTCGACGACGGATGGAACCGCCTAGTCGGCCAGCTCGAACTCACCGACTCGCCCCGCCAACGCGCCATCCCCCGCCTCTTGCTGATCGCCGCCGCCGCCGCCGTCCTGCTGCTGGCCGCCCGGCCCGTGGTCGTCTCGGGGACGCTGGCCACCTACGACTACGTGCGGGAAGTGGTCGGCATCGAGACCACGACCACGCTCCGGTCAGAGGCACCGACCACCGTCGCACCGACGACGGTTCCGGGGACGATGGCGGCCCCAACGACGACTTCGGCCCCTCCGCCGCCGTCGCCGCCACCACCGACCACGCCGCCGACTACGACTACGACGACGACGGCTCCGGTCTCTTCCGGTCATCGGGAACTCATCGACGGTACGGCGTACGAGCGGGACATTCGCCAAGTGCACATCCAGCTCAACGACGCCATTGGTTACGAACAGAAGAACTACGGGGCGCTCGTCGGGGCCGACGACATCGTCGAGGGACTGCTCGGGCAGCGACCCGAGTTCGACACCCGGCTTCGCGACACCATCGGCCACCTCCGCGAAGCGCAGAAGAACTCGAACCGTGACGCCGCCAGCCAGGCCCACACCATCATCGAGACCATCGAAAAGGAGCTCGGCATCTACCGGCGCCAATGACCGACCTCCTCGATCAGCTCTTCGGCGCGTTTCTGATCCTCCTGGCGCTCGGGATGACCATTCTCGGAGGATCGCTGGCCTGGATCGTCTGGCAGGACGATCGCTACGGGTTTCTCGAGGGCTCGAACCCCTGCGTCGAGAACTACGGCCCTGGTTACGAGTACGGCCCCGACTTCCAGTCGTGCCGCCCCATCAGCAAGGACAGAAGATGAAGATCCGCCTGCTCGCCATCAGCGTCTCGGTGCTCACCGTCGCGCTGCTCGTCGTGGACGTTGCGGCCGGAGCCGTTCCCGTCTTCGCGCCACGCACGCTCCGAGCCGTCGGTGTCGTGCGAACGGGCGAGGTCCGGCCCACCTTTCCCGTCGACTTCGTCGGTGCTGTTTGGCGCGGCGAGCACCACGACACCGCGGAGGTCAGGTTCCGCTCGGGGTCGACCTGGTCGACGTGGCAGTCGCTCCACGAGGACGGGGCCGAGGTCGTCGGGCAAGCGGCCACGGCGCTCGTCGATGGCCACGGCGCCGACGCATTCGAGGTGCGCGGCTTGCCGACCACCGCCGTCGTCACGGCGCTCAACACCAGTGACGGCCCCCTCGTCGAGGTCGGACGCCGCCACCGCGAGACAGCATCGGCAGCAACGGCGTGCCGCTCGCGGGCCGATTGGGGCGCAGACGAATCGATCAAGAAAACGACGCCTCCCGTCTATTTCACACCCCAGGTGTTGACCCTGCATCACACCGCCGACGATGGCGGCGACCCCACGGTGCCTCGTGACCCGGCCGAGCGCATGCGCGCCATCTATGCCTTCCACGTGCTGGATCGGGGCTTCGATGACATCGGCTACCAGTACGTCGTTGATGCGAGCGGCATCGTCTACGAAGGCCGGGCCAGCGGAGCAGCTTCCGCGTCCTGTGTGTCTGCGGGCGGCACGGGCTTCGACTTCGGTCACGAGGAGGCCCCAACCGACAGAGCCGTCGTCGGGGCTCACGTCGCCAGCCAGAACTCCGGCAACCTCGGCGTGGCACTGCTCGGCAATTTCGAATCGGCAACTCCCCCGGCGACACAACGCTCGTCGGCCGAACAGTTGCTGGCCGATCTGGCCAGGCGGCACACCATCGATGTCACCGACCTGACGTATGAGTTCGTCAACCCGACGAGCGGAAGTCGAAAGACGATTCCGCGCCTCAGCGGCCATCGCGACTGGCTGGCCACGCTTTGCCCGGGAGGGACTCTGTACGCCGCCCTTCCCGAGATTCGGCGCTCGGT
>JBKJJS010000358.1:0-10836 GCA_046597895.1 Ilumatobacteraceae bacterium | reverse complement strand
CGCCGCGCTCTGACAGGGTCAGCGGCCGCATCCGGATCGAGGCGATGCGTCCGGCCCCGGAATGGGTCTGGCGGTCCGGGAGCGAGCCGGTGAGCAGAAACTGCCCCCCGCTCGGGTCGGCGTCGACGAGGCGCCGGACGACGTCCCAGGTGGGACGCACCAGGTGCCACTCGTCCAGGAGGAGCGGCCTGGGGTCGGAGGCGACGATCGATGGATCTGCGGTGACGACGGCTCGCGTTGCGTCATGGTCCAGCCGACGGGCTGACACACACCTCTGCTCGGCGGTCGATGTTTTCCCGACGCCCTTGGGACCGTCGAGCAAGAGCGCCGGAAGGTGTGGGAAGAGTTCGTCCAGTTCGTCGTCCACGACCCGTCGCTGGTAGCCACCCCTGAAACCGATCGATCGTTGCACCAGCACTACACTACCATTTACGATGCATCTACGCTCCTGATCACGTAGTCATAGCACTACCATTTCCGCAGATGCTGCCCAGCATTGCTCGGTCCACTCGCGATCTCGCGGGCCTGATCCCGACCTGGGTGACAACCCGCGCTGACCTCGACGCGGTCGAGAACGAAGGGATCCAGCGCGCCGTGCTCTGGGTGTTCAGCCCTCGGGTGCGGTACGAGGTCGAGGACCTGCTGACCGCCGCGTTCGCGGACCGGCTACACGTCCGCATGTTCGGCAACGTGTGGCGGTGGGCTGGCAAGCGCCGCCACCGGGTCACCAACATCGGCGTCGAGCCGTACCAGATCACAACGAAGCTGCGCGACGTATTCGACGACGCCGCGTACTGGCACACGCACGCCGATGCCGGTTTCACGCCTGTCGAGGTCGCCGCCCGCCTCCATCACCGCCTCGTCGCAGTGCACCCATATCCGAACGGCAACGGCCGCCACTCTCGCCTCATGGCTGACGCCTACCTGCGCCGGTGCGGCCAGCCGCCGTTCGGGTGGGGCGGCCTCGACCTGAGCGCCGCAACCGAGTCTCGCGCCCGATACATCGAAGCCCTACGCGCTGCCGACGCCGGCGACTATGCGCTATTGATCGAGTTCGCAGCCGCTCCAAGCACCGCGTCGGACGGCTGAGCGTCCCATCACAGCGGAAATGGGCGACCTCCCGGAGCATCGATGGGTGGGTGATCAGGTCGACGACGATGTCCGCGTCCTTGGTCCCTTCCGCGCGGGGTGATCGGGCCTGGTGTTCACGCCCAAGGATCATGACCATCAACCCGCCGACCAGGACCCAATGGCACTCGGTTCAGGTGGCTTGACCCCGGTCCTGAGCACGCAGGAGCGACGTCCTGGCCGTCTGGCCGCGGCAATCGCTATCCGGGGCAGGTTGAGACGAAGAACTTGCCGGTGTCGGAGCCGGTGTTGCCGCGGGTGTCGGTGGCGGTGACCGTGAGCGAGTAGGTGCCGCCGTTGCCCTGGCCGAAGCCACCGGACATGGGGATCGAGCCGTACCAGTTGCCGTTGAAGACCATCGCAAATGAGCCGGTGCCGGCTGGTCCGGACCACGTGCCCTTGACGGAGTCGATGCCGCTCTCGTCGGTGATCGACGCCTCTACCGAGATGATCGATGTCGTGCAGGTGGACGAGATCGTGTCGTCGATCGCCACGATGTCGACGACCGGCCGGCGTTCCACCCTGGCCTTCACGGTGACCTGGGCCGGGAAGTCACCGCCGATGGACAGCACCTTCGAGTACGAACCTTCGGCGAGGTTCGAGCGGTTGACGGCGACGGAAAGGTTCGCCTCTTGGCCGGGAGTCAGCGTGCCGCTGGCGGGGCCGGAGATCGTGAACGGGGAGGCGCCGCTCCTCGTCCACTGGAAGGACCGGCCACCGGTGTTCTTCAGCGAGACCTGGGCCGACGTCGTCGAGCGACCGAGGTCGATGAGCGCACTGGACAACGTCAGTTCGCCCGGCGCGGCAGGAATCGTCGTCGTTGGTGGAACGGTGGTGGTGGGCGCGGTCGTGGTCGTCGGAGGACTGGCGGTCGTCGGGGTGGCGGTGGGGGCGAGCGTGACGGGGGCAGTGGGTGCCAACGTCGCCGGCGCCGTCTCGGCGGCTGTCACCACCGTGACCGGCGCGGCGGTCGTGGTCGGCGCGTCTGTCGAAGGAGCACCGGCGTTGACCTGAACGCTGGAGTCGCCGAGCTTGTCGGCGGCGGCCAGTCCGCCGATCAGCGCGATGAGGAGAATGGCGGCACCGCCGAGCAGCAACAACGTGCGCCGGGCCATTCGGGCGGCGCCGGGGAAGCCGCCATCGGCGTCGAACCGGTAGCGGCGAGAACGCCCTCCACCCGACGCCGCCACCTTGGTGAGCACCTGCTCCCTCAGGGAAGGTGGCAGCGCGAATGCCGGCGCGGAGCCGATGAGCGCGAGCGGCGCCAGCTTGCGACGACTCCGCTCGCACGTCTCACAGCTGTCGACATGGCGAGCGACCCGCTTGCGTACGAGCACCGAGAACGTGCCGTCCCAGCCGGTCAACACCTCGCTCAACTCGGGACAGTCTTTGCGGCCGAGGCGAGCCACGACGAGCGCGCCGATGGTCCGCTCCACCCGTTCGCGCATCCGGTGCACGAGCGTGTAGCTCTGCTCGGGCGTGACCCCGAGCGCGGCGGCGAGGTCGGCGCCCTGCAAACCCTGACGCACGCTGAGCTCGAGCACGAGTCGGTCTCGTTCGTCCAGACCAGCAGTGGCATCGCGCACGAGCGCGGCAAGTTCCTCATACGAAGCAAGTTCGGCCTCGGCGTGCACATCGACAGGCGCCGCCATTTCAGGCACCCACTCGGACGGTGTGACCCGGCGGCGCCGCTTCGTGCGCCGGTAGATCTCGTGACGGGCGATGGCGAAGAGCCACGCCTTGATGCGTTCCGGATCCCGCAACTGACCCATGCGCTCGGCGGCGACGAGGAACGTGTCCTGCACGACATCCGCCGCTTCGTCCCGATCCGACAACATGGCGGCCGCCGTGTCGTACAGGCTCGGGGCAAAGCGGTCGTACAGCGCGGCCAGGGCATTCCGGTCGCCCGCCAGGTACCTGGTGACGAGGGTGGCGTCTGCGCTGGTTGCCGTCATGGGTCATGGTCCTCCTCCTCACCTGTCCAGAGTGAGAAGTTCGGCCGCCCTTTCAGTTTCCCGCGCCGAAGTCGAATGTTGCCCGTCCGTCCGGGGCGCAGGTCCTCGTCGGCTTCACGTTCGCCGGCTTGCCATGCCGGCGAACGTGAACCAGGCCTGAGTCGAATCGATGACCTTCTGAGGGCGAAGAAAGATGCCATCTGAGGTGATCTCTGCCTCGGGCAGCGTGAGTTGGCCCTTGGATCGAAGCGTCGTCCGCGGCATCACTTGATCCTAGATTCGGAAAACCGGACTGACGGAATATGGCGATGACCAGGGTGTACCTGCCTGACCAGTTGTACGACAAGATCAATTTGCAAGACCCCCGTCTCAGCGTGTCCGGCATCCTGCAGGTTGGGGAGGTTGCTGGTGTCGAGTTGGCGGCGTCCCTGTTCCGGGTGCTGTGTGGGAGGGACTATGCACATTTGAAAACCTGACAACTCAGGTTGCGTGGCGCGCAACGCTGGTTGTCAGGTTTTGTAGAGCAAAAGGCGTCACGGAGTGGCGGGAGGGCTGGGGTGATGAATTGCGCGTGACACCACGCCGTCGCCCTCGCTTTGCTGTGCGAGCCGAACGACGTCCTGTTGACGAGCGATATCGATGATCTCACCGCGCTGCTCGCCGAGAGCGATCGGCGTTCAGTCGCCGTGGTCAGGGTCTGACACACCGTTCGCACCCGCGCCGGGGCCGGGCGATGTCACGGCATGCCGACGATCATGGCCAGGACGTCGATCAGTTGATGAGCGACCACAGGACCGACGTTGCCGAGTGGTGGTCCGCAGCGTTCGACGGCGACCGCTCGCAGTTGCTCGACTTGGGCGCAACTCGCAACATCAATGCCGTTGAACGTGTCCGGTGCGATCTCGATGTGGCTCGGAAGTCGTCGCAGCGTCGACGTGAGCGGAATGACGAAGACGGTGGTCGGGCGATGGCGGAGGAAGGCGTCGGCGGTTGCGACGATCGCTGGCCGTGCGAAGCCAGCCTCGGAACCGATCGGCGTTCCGAAGTCGACATGAACGACGTCCCCGAAGTGCAAGGGTCAGCCCAGGTCGGCGCCGAGCCATACATCGCGATCCGCAATGTAGGACGACCACGCATCGGGATCGGACCGCAGTGCGGCCGTAGTGTCGGCCATCTCTCGATAGAACTGATCCCGCCGCAGGGATTCGAGCGCCGCGTCAAGCGTCTCGGTCATCGAACTCGCACGCTGTTCGGCCAGTTGACGCAATAGTTCTCGCTGCCCGATGCTCACCCGAATGGTGGTAGACGCAGCTGTCATACAAAGAGTCTACCGCGCAGGGGGGCCGGTGTCGTGTCCGATCACATCGACTGGTCGATGAGGGCGTCGACGTCCGCTCGGAATGCTGCTGGATCAATGGCAGGGAGCCGCTTGAACCGTTCGATCAGGTCACCAGCCTGGGTCGTAGCGATCGGAGCGTGAGTCGGCGCTCGAGGGGTTGGCCTGGTCGGACGGTCACCGGGGCCAACGTGAAGGCGTCGGGGGGGCCGGACTGGGGCTCGACACAGAGCGCGTGGGCCGGCTCGAAGACCACCCAGTGGTCGCAGTCCGACGTCAGCTCGAGCTCGACGCCATCCCGGTAGCGCACCCTTGGAGGAGCCGCCACACCCGTGAAGCAGTCGTCCCAAGGGTGGGGCGACGGTTCGACGAGCCGACCGGAGGCGATGTAGTCGGCGTCTCGTTCGTACATCGTCGCCGCCGAGAACACGAGGGTCGGGGGCTGGTCTCCGTCGGCGAACCAGGGGTGCCAACCGACCTGGGCCGGGAATGGTGTGTCGTGTGCGTGCACGGCCAGGCGGCACGACACCGCATCGTCGCCTACCAACGACACCTCGTGCTCGACGTGACCGGGCCACGGCCAGTCCGGGCCGAGGTCGATCCGCAACGTCACGGAGACGGGCGACACGGATTCCACGGTCCACGGTCGGTCGAGCACGGTGCCATGGATGGCGTGGGGCGCCATGCGCAACGGCAACTCGAACGCCCGCCCCCCAAACGCGAACCGGCCCCGACGGACCCGGCCCGCCCAGGGAACCATGGGATACGCCCCCCACTGCAACACGTCGCCGTCCGTTCGTTCACGCGTCAGCAACCGTTCGACCCCTCCGACCATCAGGGAGGCAAGCCGGCCCCCGACCTTCTCGTCCACCGAGACCCCGAGCGTCGCACCGATGAGTTCGATCATGGTGCCATCATGGCGCGGTGCGTGCCGTCGTCCAGCGAGTCCTGCGGGCAAAGGTCACTGTCGCCGATGAGATCGTCGGCGAGATCGGGCCGGGCCTGTGCGTGCTCGTTGGCGTGACCCACGACGACACCCCGGCGCACGCCGACAAGTTGGCCGACACACTGTGGAACCTACGGGTGATGGATGACGAGGCCGGCGTGATGAATCGCTCGGTCTCCGAGACCACGCGCGAGATCCTGATCGTCAGCCAATTCACGCTCTACGGCGACACGGCCAAGGGTCGTCGTCCGAGCTGGATCGCCGCCGCCCGCCCGGAGCACGCCGAGCCGCTCGTGGACGCCGTGGTAGCCCGGCTGGGTGCACTCGGCGCGACCGTCGCCACCGGTCGATTTCGTACCGACATGCAGGTGGAACTCGTCAACGACGGCCCGGTCACGCTGGTGCTGGAGGTGTAGCGCGCCGGACCACGCGACGCAGACGACGCAGACGACGCGTCAGCGGGACCATCACCGGCAGCGCCCACAGCACGAGCACCACGACGATGAACGGCAGGTCCCCGAGCCGGGCGTACCACGTGAGGCCCGTGCGCAGTTCGACACCCATCGTCCTCACGGCCTGTTCACGTTGCGCGGTGCGGTCGTAGACATCCCCGTCGGGAGAGATGAAGGCTGAGAATCCCGTCGGCGACACCTGCACGACCCAGCGACCTGTCTCGATGGCGCGCAGCCGTGAGGACGCGACCTGCTGTGCCTGCAGGATCGTTCCGGTGTAGCTCGAGCCGTTGGTGGGGTTGATGAGCAGCACGGCATCGTGGTTCACCGCATCGCGCCCCCGACTCCCGAAAAACACCTCCCACGAGATCATCACGCCGACCTCACCGTTCGGCGTCGTGAGCACCGCGGGTCCCGTGCCGGCGAGGGCATCGCGGGGCACGGCATCGGTAGGCGCGCCGAGTGCGTCGAGCAGCCCGCGCATCGGCATGTACTCGCCGAACGGGACCCGCTTGACCTTGTCGTAGCGGCTCGTGATGCTGCCGTCCGGCATCACGACCACCTGGGCGTTCAGGAAGTGCTCGCGGTCACCGGTGTCCTCGGTGATGCCGACGAGGATCGGCACCCCGAGCCGGGCCGCTTCGGCGGCGACCTCGTCGTGCTCGACACTGGTGGCGAAGTCGAGCACGTCGATCACGTTCTCCGGCCACACCACGAGGTCGGCCGGGCCGTCGAACATCCGCGTGGCCCCCAGGTGGCGCTCCACGACGAGGCGGGAGTCCGTGTTGATGGCCCGAGTTCCCTGCTCGCCGCCCCCCTGCACGTACGTGACGTCGATGAAGTCGCCCGATCCGGTGCCGTGGGGGGCCATCGCCGCCAGCACGACGAGCGCGGGAACGAGGGCGATGGCGGCGATGCGGCCGCTCACATCACGAAGAGCAGGGATGGGCCGCACCTGGAGGAAGCGGATGACGGATCGCAGGTTCGTGCCGATGAACGCCGTGACGAACGTGAGGAGCACGACCCCGCCGATCCTGGCCAACCCCGCCAGCGGCCCCGCGACCTGGCTGATGCCGAGCGAGGCCAGCGGCACTCCACCGAACGGGAAGCTGAACCGCAGTGCCTCGGCAGCGGTCAGCGCGCAGGGCAGGGCGAGCCACCGCCACGGGTCCTGGCCGCCGACGCGTTGGGGCATGGCGAGCATCGCGGTGGCGTGGTAGCAGCCGAAAAGGGCCACGGCGACGGGAAAGCCGGGGGCGGTGAGGAACCACATCCAGGCCATCGAAGGGCCGAACCAGCCGACGGAGAACAGCCACGTGCGGCGCCAACGCGTGGCCCTCGACTGGCCGGCAAGGAGCCCTTCCCAGATGGCCAGACCCACGAACGCCAACGGCCACCATCCCCACGGCGGCATCGACAACGCCACCAACACGCCCGCCCCGACGGCGGCCGTTCCTGGCAGAAGTTGTGCTCGGGTGGGCCGTCGCATCCCGTGACGTGTCAGGCCGCTGGCTCGGAGCGTTCCGGCGCGTACGCCAGGAACACCACGATGCGCTGGTCCGTGCTGCCCTTGGGATGGCAGGCGAACAGTGTGGCGGTTTTCTCGGGCGTCTGGTCCACAATCCACAGTGCGTCAGGGTTGACGATCTGGGTCTTCGTCACCAGGTACACATTGCGACCCTGAGCGGTCGAAAAAATGACCTCATCGCCTACTGACAGCTTGTCGAGATCGCGGAACGGATGGGTCTGGCTCACCCGATGGCCGGCGATGACGACGTTGCCGGTCTGGCCGGGCAAGGCGCTTCCCGGCCAGTGACCAGGGCCGTTGTCGAGCGTCTTCAGGGTGACCCCTTCGAAGAGGTTCTGGGCGACGGAGATCGCGGGGATCTCCAGGGAGCCGATCTGGTTCCGCGCCTCGAAGGCGGCCGGGATCGGGGCGGGATCCGGTTTCGGGAGTGCCCACGGGTCGAGTGAGGTCGGCCCGGCCGCCGTGGTGGTCGTGTCCGTCTCGAGGCCGGGCACTGTACCGAGCGTGTCGACCGGGTCGAGCGAGTCGGGTGAGTCCGTCGCATCGGTTGCGACGGTGCTCTGCTCGAGGGGTGTGAGCCCGAGCGTTGCCTGGGGCCTCGTCGTTGCGACGTCAGCCGTCGGCCGGGCAACCGTCTGGCCATCTCCACTTCCGCATGCCACGACACCGAGCAGAGCCATGGCGACAACGAGGGCTCGACCGGAGCGATTCACGGGCGAGAGTCTGGCACCCTCGAGGGCCTATTCGGACGGCGCGACGGACAAGAGTCGCAAGGCAGCCTCGCGACCTTGACGGATGCAGGCGGGAACGCCGAGCCCACGATGGGCGGCACCGACGACGAGCAGGTTCGGGCACTCGATCCCAAGGACATCGTCGACCGCCTGCACCCGCTGCAGGTGGTGCGGGAGGTACTGCGGGAACGAGCGGGGCCACCGGCCGACGCGGGCGGAGATCAGGTCCAGCGTGGTGCCGATGTGGCGACCGACCTCGTCGAGCGCGGTCCGGATGGCGATGTCGTCCGTGAAGTCCATGGGGGCCTCCCGGTCGTGGCGCCCGAGGGACACGCGCAGCACGGAGCCGCCAGCGGCCGGTTGCCAGTGCGCCCATTTGTGGGAGGCAAACGAAGCGGCGGTCACGTGGTGTTGGACCGGTTTCGGCACGAGGTAGCCGCTGCCAGGAGGGGCGGCGTCACCGCTCACGTGGAGGCTCACCATCACGACTCCGGCGTACGGGATGGCGGCAAGGAGAGCAGAGGCGTTCGGACACAGCGCGGCGAGCAGCGGAGCGGCTTGGTACGCCGGCACGGTGACGATCACGCCGTCCGTCGGCTCGCCGTTCACCCGCCAGCGGTGGCCGTCGCGGGCGATCTCGGTCACCGTAGTTCCGGTGCGGATCGTCGTCGTCGGGAGTGCGGCGAGCCGCTCAGCGAGGGTGGCGGCGAGAGAGGCCATCCCGTCGCGGGGGGCGAGAAAGACCGGTCCGGAGGTGCTGGCCGCGGCCAGGGCCGCACGGCGACCCGTGCGCAGGGCGAGCAGAAGGCTTCGCGACCGTGCCGCCGGCTCGGCGATCTGCGGCGTGGCCGCCGCCAGGCTGAGATCGTCGGCGTTGCCGGCGTTGATGGACCCGACGAGCGGATCGACGAGCCGTTCGAGAACCTGTGCCCCGAACCGATCCCGGATAGCCCGGCCGAGGTTGTCGTGCCCGGTGGGGGTGCGGGGTCGCACGAGGTCGAGTCCGGCTCGGGCGACGCCGCGGGGCGAGAGCAGTCGCGAGCGGATCAACCCACCGAGGCCGGCGGGGACGCCCAGGACCAGGCCATCGGGAATGGCGTGGAGGCGACCTCCGCTCCAGACATACGCCGTGCTCGAGGCCGGCGATACAAGATCGGTGAGGCCGAGTTCGTCGCAGAGTTGGCGACCCCAGGGCACTCGGGCGAGGAAGGCGTCGGCGCCTTCATCGACACTCGGGAGACCGGCGAAGGGCGAGGCCTTCAGCTTGCCGCCGACGGCGTCGCCCGCCTCGAGAATCGTGACGCGCGGTGGGTCCGCCGATCGCGACAGCTCCCACGCCGCCGCCAGTCCCGTGATCCCGGCCCCCACCACGGTGATGTGGCGAGCCTCGCCTTGGTGGATCACGCGGCCGCTCCGACGACCCGGTCGGCCAATGCTCCCATCACGGTGGCGTCGTCGTTCACGGAGGCTGTCCGGGCGAACGCGATCCCGAGCGTCGTCGCATGCCGGGCGGCTTCGATGTCGAGGTCGTACAGGACCTCCAAGTGGTCCGAGACGAAGCCGCATGGGCACACCAGCACCCCGGGCGCGCCTTCGCCGGCGAGGTCGGTCATGGCGGCCAGGATGTCCGGGCCGAGCCATGGCTCCGGCGTACGGCCTGCCGACTGCCACGCAATCGACCACACCGACGATGGGAGGCCGAGTGCGGCCGCCACCAACTCGGCGGTCGAGCGCAACTCGGAGGGATAGGGGTCGCCCGTGGTGAGGATGCGCTCGGGTAGCGAGTGGGCCGTGAACAGCACCTGGGTACCAGGCGGCATTGCGTCGAGGTGCTGGCGTATCTCGACCGCGAGGAACGAGACGTAGGCGGGTGTCGTGGCCCAACTCTCGATTCCCCGTACGTCGGCGCCCCCCGGCTCGGCCGCCGTCCGCAGTCGGTCCAGGTACTGGCCGACCGAGAACGCCGAGTAGTGCGGGGCGAGGACGAGCCCGACGATCCGACGAATGCCGCGTGCGAGCACATCGGCGGCGGCTTGCTCGATGAGGGGGCTGGCGTGCTTGAGCCCGAGGACGACCTCGAATCGGCCGGAGGACCGTGTGTCCAGCGCGGTCGCCAGGGCCACCCGCTGCGCCTCGGTTCGCGCCGCAAGAGGCGAGAGGCCACCGATGGCGTCGTAGCGCCTGACGAGGTCGGCCAGTTGCTCCGTGGTCGGGGGGCGACCCCTACGGATGTCGGTGTAGTACGGCTCGATCTCGTCCCGGGACGTCGGCGTGCCGTAGGCCATGAGCACGACCGCCGTGTCGGCCTCCCGTTCGGTCACGATCTTGCGGTCTTCTCGTGGACGAACGACACGAGCTCGGCCAGAACGCCGGGATCCGTCGTCGGCATCACCCCATGGCCGAGGTTGAACACATGCCCAGGGTGGCCGCCGTTGCTCGCGAGGATGTCGACAGCGGCTTGGCGCGTGGCCGGCCATCCCGTGAGGACGAGGGCGGGGTCGAGGTTGCCTTGGACGACGGTGTCCGGCCCGAGGCGGCGCCGGGCCTCGTCGATCGGGGTACGCCAATCGAGACCCATCACCCGTGGCCCGGCGGAGTACATGGATTCCAAGAGGTGCCCGCAGCCGATCCCGAAGTGGATACCCGGCACCCCGGGATGTCGGTCGGCCAACTCGTTGAACACCTTGCGGCTGTGGGGCAGGACGAACCGTTCGTAGTCCACCCGCGACAGCGCGCCCGCCCACGAGTCGAACAGCTGGA
>JBKJJS010000128.1:0-4810 GCA_046597895.1 Ilumatobacteraceae bacterium | reverse complement strand
GGGAGCGTCGGGGGACTCGGCAAGAACGAACGTATCTACGCGGTGCGCTTCATCGGGGCGCGTGGCTACGTCGTCACCTTCCGCCAGACCGATCCGCTCTACGTGGTCGACCTCGGCGATCCCACGGCGCCGGCCGTCACCGGCGAACTCAAGATCCCCGGGTACTCCGCCTACCTCCACCCTCTGGGCGACAACCGGCTCATCGGCGTCGGCCAGGACGCCAACGACCAGGGACGGGTGCAGGGCACGCAGGTCTCGCTGTTCGACGTCTCCGATCCGGCCGACCCGAAGCGCCTCGCCAATGCCGTCGTGCCTCAGGCCAGGTCCGAGGCCGAGTTCGACCACCACGCCTTCCTCTACTGGGCCAAAACCGGACTGCTGGTGTTGCCGGTGCAGTCGTATCAGGACGGCAACACCGGAGCCATCGGCTTCGCCGTGACCGACGACAAGATCACCGAGACCGCCCGGATCCGCCACCGCGACCTCTCACCGGTACGCCGCTCGCTGGTCGTCGGCGACCAACTGCTGACGCTGTCGGAAACGGGCCTGCGCGCCGGTGACCTCCGGTCACTCGACGAGCGGAGCTGGCTCGTCTTCTGAGCGCTCGTAGCATCCGGGGGTGCCCTACCTGCTGCCGGACGACGACATCACCGCCATCGTCGACGCACCCCCGACTCCGGCAATGTCTCTGAGCCCTGACGGCCGTCACGTGCTGTTGGTGCACTACGAAGCCCATCCCCCGATCGCGCTGGTGGCCCGGCCCTTCCTGAAGCTCGGTGGCGTACGTATCGATCCCGTGCTCGGCGGGCGCCAACGCCTCCTCCGACTCTCGGGTCTGACCCTCGTCTCGGTCGCCGACAGCGCCCACCGGGCGATTTCGTTGCCGCCCGACACCGGCATCGGCATCCCGTCGTGGTCACCCGACAGCCGTCGTTTCGTCTTCCTTGTCGACGGTGCCGATCACATCGGGGTCTGGCTGGGGAATGTCGCGACGGCGACGGCGAAGCCCATCTCCGGACTCGTTGTTTCCGACGTCCTCACCGGCGGACAGACCGGAGGGGAGGGCCCGGTTCGGTGGAGTCGCGACGGCCGGTCGCTGCTGGCCCTCACGGCCCTCGGGGATGGCGTCGACGAACCCGTCATGGCACCCGTGATCATCGAGCCCCACATCGAGGAGACCGAGGGCAAGACGACGCAGATGGCGACGTTCCAGGATCTCCTGACGTCGCGGTCCGACGAAGACACGTTCGAAGCGCTGGCCACCACGCAGCTGGGGAGGGTCGACCCGGAAACCGGAGACGCGCAGCTGCTCGGAGAACCGGGCTTGCTCTTCTCCTTCGGAGAGTCGCCGGACCGACGTCACCTCCTCGTGCACCGCGTGCAGCGACCCTTTTCGTTTCGCGTGCCTTTCGCATACTTCGCCCGCACCGTCGAGGTCTGGTCGTCCGCCGGAGACGTCGAGGCGGTGATCGCCGACTTGCCCGTGTCGGATGAGATTCCCCGACAAGGTGTCCCGACGGGCCCTCGTCACGTGTCATGGGAAGAGCGCATGCCGGCTTCGCTGATGTGGATCGAGGCGCTCGACGACGGCGATCCGATGATCGCAGCCACCCATCGCGATCGCATCGTCCGTTGCGAGGCGCCGTTCACGGATCCGTCGGAGGCGATCCGCATCGAGCACCGCTGCCTCGGTTGGTACGAGCTCGATCAGCCGGGCGCGCTGCTGGCGGTCGAGCACGATCGCGACCGACGTTGGCGCATCACGCGCCTCCTCGAACTCGACGAGCCCGCGAGTTCGCGGGTGCTCTTCGACCTGTCGATGAACGACGCGTACGGCGACCCCGGGACGCCGCTGTTCGTCACCCATCCCGACGGCACGGAAACGGTGTTGCAGGTGGGGTCGACGATATTCCTTCGTGGGCAGGGCGCAACCCCCGAGGGAGATCGGCCGTTTCTCGACCGCTTCGATCTGACGGACGGATCGAGGGCGCGCCTCCACGCCAGCCCTCCTGGCGGGCTCGAACCCGTGCTCGGCCTGGTGGATGACGGGACGGCGGTGCTCGTCCGTCGTGAGACCCGAAGCGAACCGCCGAACCTGGTGGTCGTGCCGATCAACGGGGGTTCGGACGACGGGGGTGTGGGCGAGCGCCGCGTCCTCACTCACTTCGCCGATCCCCACCCGCAACTCACCACCATGTCCAAGCAGTTGCGCACCCACCACCGATCCGACGGTGTGGCCCTGACCGGGTTGCTGCTCCTGCCCCCGACCCACGACGCCGCGCGCGACGGCCGTCTGCCTTTGGTGGTGTGGGCCTACCCCCTCGAGTACAGCGATGCCGGAACGGCCGGACAGATGCGGGGGAGCGACCAGGGGTTCACGCGCCTCGGCGCCCTCGGTCCGATCTGGTTCGTGCTTCGGGGGTACGCCGTGCTGCTCGACGCCACCATGCCCGTCATCGGCGACCCCGAGACGATGAACGACACGTACATCGACCAGGTCACCGATGCCGCCCGCGCCCACATCGAGGCGCTCGATGCCGACGGCATCATCGATCCGAGTCGGGTCATCGTCGGTGGCCACAGCTATGGCGGCTTCATGACGGCCAACCTGCTCGCCCACACCGATCTCTTCGCCGCCGGCATCGCCAGGAGCGGGGCGTACAACCGCTCGCTCACGCCCTTCGGGTTCCAGAGTGAGCGCCGCACGTTCTGGGAGGCCCCCCACATCTACGACGCCGTCTCGCCGTTCCGTCATGCCGACAAGATCCGTACGCCCCTGCTGTTGATCCACGGGGCCGCCGACAACAATCCGGGCACCTTCACGGTGCAGTCCGAACGACTCTTCCAGGCGCTGCAGGGAACCGGCGGCACGGCCCGCCTGGTGCTGTTGCCCCACGAGAGCCACGGCTACGTCGCCCGAGAGTCGGTGTTGCACGTCCTGGCCGAGCAGTTCGCCTGGGCGCAGCGTTGGGCCCCGGCCTGATCCTCGGTTCGCTACGCAGAAGCATGCTCCGCTCACGTGCCGCCTGCTCGCTGGCGCTCCCGACGCCGGCCTCGTCGTAGAGGGGTCTTCGCCCGTAGGCTCCGTCCTCGATGAGTTTCCCCGAACGCCGTCTTCGCCGACTCCGCCGGACGCCCGCGCTGCGGCGACTCGTGGCCGAGACCCGACTGTCGACCGACGATCTGATCGCACCGCTGTTCGTGCGCGAGGGCATCGACGAACCGCAGCCCATCGGGTCGCTGCCGGGGGTCGTCCAACACACACGCGAGTCGTTGGTGAAAGAGGTGCGGGCGCTGAGCTACCTCGGCGTACCCGGCATCGTGTTGTTCGGGATTCCCGAGACCAAGGATGCGTCGGGCAGCCAGGCCTGGGACCGCGACGGCATCGTGCAGGTGGCGCTGTCCGACCTCCGTGACGAGCTCGGCGACTCGGTGGTGCTGATGGCCGATCTCTGCCTCGACGAGTACACCGACCACGGGCACTGCGGAGTGCTGACGTCATCGGGAGAGGTCGACAACGACGCCACCATCGAGTTGTACGGTCAGGTCGCGATCGCGCAGGCCGAAGCGGGCGCCCACGTGGTCGCTCCCAGCGGAATGATGGACGGTCAGGTCGCGGCCATCCGCGGCGCCCTCGACGATGGCGGGCACGCGGACACAAGCATCCTGGCCTACGCCGCCAAATACGCGTCTGCGTTGTACGGACCGTTCCGCGACGCCGTGCAGGTCGAGATCGCAGGTGGCGGCGACCGCAAGGGATACCAACAGGACTACCGCAACGGACGCGAAGCCATCTCCGAAGTGTTGGCCGACATCGCCGAAGGAGCGGACATAGTGATGGTGAAGCCGGCGATGGCCTACCTCGACGTCATCGCCGAGGTGCGGGCCGAAGTCGACGTGCCGGTCGCGGCCTATCACGTGAGTGGGGAGTACTCGATGATCAAAGCGGCCGCCGAGCGCGGATGGATCGACGGGCCGGCGGTCTCACTCGAGCACCTCACGGCGATCAAGCGAGCCGGGGCGGACATCATCCTCACCTACCTCGCCCGAGAGATGGCCGAGACCCTCAATGGCTGACGCCGACGCACCCTCAATGGCTGACGCCGACGCACTGCGCACGACGAACGAAGAACTGTTCAAGCGGGCCGGCGAAGCCATCCCCGGCGGCGTCAACTCGCCGGTGCGCGCCTTCCGGTCGGTCGGTGGCACGCCGTATTTCGTCGCCCGCGCTCGTGGCGCCCACGTGTGGGACGTCGAGGGTCGCAAGTATCTCGACTACGTCCAGTCGTATGGCGCCTCCATCCTCGGGCACGCCCACCCCAAGGTGATCGAGGCCATCAAGGCTGCGGCCGACGACGGCACGACGTACGGCGCGCCGACCGAGCGCGAGGTGCTTCTGGCCGAGGTCATCAGCGAGCGCATCGGCGCGGGATGCGACCTCGTCCGTCTCGTCTCGAGCGGTACCGAAGCGACGATGAGCGCCGTGCGCGTCGCCCGCGGCTTCACCGGACGCGACCGCATCGTCATGTTCGAGGGCTGCTACCACGGCCACAGCGACGGGCTGCTGGCGGCCGGCGGCAGCGGCATGGCGACCTTGGGTCTGCCCGCGTCGGCCGGTGTCCCGAAGTCGTCGGTCGCAGACACCGTCGTCGTGCCCTACAACGTCGTGCCGGAGCTCGGCGACGACGTCGCCTGCGTCATCGTCGAGCCGGTCGCCGCCAACATGGGCCTCGTCGCCCCGGCCCCCGGGTTCCTCGAAGGACTTCGCGCCGCATGTGATCGCGCCGGCGCCCTGCTCATCTTCGACGAG
>JBKJJS010000083.1:0-5300 GCA_046597895.1 Ilumatobacteraceae bacterium | reverse complement strand
GCACGTTCGACGCGCTCTGGGTGCTGGTGTTGAGCGATCTTGGCGCCGGCGACTGGCTTGCCAACCTCGGGATCACTTTCTTCGCGTTGCCGTTGATTCTCCTTGGGTCCGTCGGCGGCGTACACGTGGTGCGCAGTGGCCATGGTCGTCCTCGTCGGAGTGTTCCTAGCGTGTGCTGGTCCCTCCAGGCGGCGGTCCGAATCCCTGGCGTCGGAGCCGATCTCCGTCGTCTGATCGACAGTTGTTCGTCGGGGCCAGCGTCAGCACGTCGGCAACGCGCGCCTGGTTCTCGCCCGCACGAGCCCGCTCACCACCGAGTCCGGTCGCTGGTACGGTCGTGGCGTCGGCGAGAACGGTGTGGAGGAAGGACTCTGATGGGTGGATTCGATGTCGTCATCGTCGGTGGCGGCATCGCCGGCTCTGCGCTGGGCGCCGTGCTGGCGCCGAAGGGTCTCTCGGTGCTCGTGCTCGAACGGCAGATCGAGTACCGCGACCGCGTCCGCGGCGAGACGATGCTCCCGTGGGGTGTGGCTGAAGCACAGCGCCTGGGGTTGGACGAGACGTTGCTCGGAGCGGGGGGCGGCTACTGCGGGTCGTTCGTCCCCTACGACGAAACTGTCGATCCGGCCGTCGCGGAGGCGGCCGCGCTACCGCTGTCGATGATGATGCCCGGCGTGCCAGGGGCCCTGAACGTCGGCCATCCGCAGGCATCGGAGGCGCTGAACCGATTCGCTGGAGAGCGCGGCGCCGTGGTCGTGCGCGGGGTGGGCGACGTCGAGGTGGTCGCCGGGACGGCCCCGATGGTGCGCTACGAACTCGATGGTGACCTTCACGAAGTCGCATGCCGCATCGTCATCGGCGCCGACGGCCGCCAGTCCTCGGTCCGTCGGGGACTCGGGATCGTCCTCGAGCAGATCGAGTCGACAATGTCGCTCGGCGGCATGTTGATTGCCGACTCGGAGTGGCCATCCGACGTTGGTGCCATAGGCACCGAGGGCACGCGTCACTTCCTCGTCTTTCCCCGGCCGGATGGTTTCGTTCGGCTCTATGTTGCGAAGCAACCGAACGCGGACACCGCCGGGGAAGGCCGGGAGCAGGCCATGCTCGACGCCTTCCGTCTCAACTGCGTGCCGGGGAGCGAACGGCTCTCCACGGCCCGGGTGGCCGGGCCGTGTGCCTACTACCGCGGCACGGACTCCTGGATCGAAGAGCCCGCTGCGGACGGGGTCGTGCTCGTCGCCGACGCCGCGGGGTGGTCCGATCCCGTCATCGGCCAAGGCCTGAGCGTGGCGATGCGCGATGTCCGCCTCGTGTCTGATGTCCTCGTCTCCAGCGACGACTGGTCCCCTGGGGCGTTCGCTCCGTACGTCCAGGAACGGGCGGAGCGGATGCGCCGCCTACGGGTGGCGGCCTACGTCGACACCCAGATTCGCTGCACGTTCACACCGGCCGGTGCGGCGCGGCGGGTGGCATTCCGCGAGCACGCCTTCACTGATCCCCTCGTGATGGGCGTCCTGCTCGCGACCCTCGTCGGGCCTGAGGTACCGGCACCGGAAGTGTTCACCGACGAGAACGTGCAACGGATCCTCGCCCTCGCCTAACGACCCGAGCCGAGCCCCTGCCAGTCGGCGCTCGGCGACCGCACAATCCCGCGGGAGTTGCGCAATTGTGTCGCAGCCACTGCACAATCCCGCGAGAGTTGCGCAAAGGGGTTGTGTGGGGTCGGCAATCTGCGCTGCATTTGCTCCGCTTCGCTCAGCACCCCGGGTGCACTCTGAGCGTCAGTGTTCATGCCAGACCGGCCAGGTGGTCGGTGACACAACGCACCTGTTCGTCGGCCGTCCACTGGCTCGGTTCGAACATGGACTGCACCGAGATCCCGTTGAGGAGCGCGACGAGGCGCCGTCCGGCGATGGTCGCGTCGACATCGGCTCGGATGCGCCCGGCGGCCTGCTCCGCCCGTATGGCGCTCACTACGGTGCGATTGAAGGCCCGGTGTCGTTCACGTTGCGCGGTCGTGAGTGCCTCGTCCCCGATGGCGGAGCCCCAGAACGCCAGGAAGACCCTCCAGTTCATCTCCCGTTCCTCGTCGAGCGGCAGCGCGCTCTCGATGACCGCCTCCATCAGTGACTTGCCCGACTCCCGCGCCTCCGCGAGTCGCATGCGGGCGAGGTCGGCACGGGACCGGAACGTGGCGACGAGGAGATCGTTCTTGTCGACGAAGTAGTGGCTCAGCGCCCCAGTGGTCCAGCCGGCGGAACGCGCCACGTCGCGCATCGTGAGCCCATCCAGACCCCGGCTGGCGATGGTTCGGGCGGTCGCCTCGGTGAGCTGTGAACGGCGGGCTTCGGGGTCGACAACGCGCGGCATGTGCGCTAGGGTACTAGATAACACAACAGTTGTGATAAATAGGGAGCCCCATCGTGGACGAGAACTACGTCGCCAACATCAAGGAGCGGTCGGCGTTCGAGGCCTCGCGGACCGAGCCGCCCGATGGCTTTCCGAAGTTCCCTGGCCTGCCCCTTGGCCGGTACACGGACCCTGCGTTCTTTGCGCTCGAGCGTGAGCACCTCTGGAAGAAAATGTGGCTCTTCGCCGTCCACGACTCGGAGTTGCCCGCCAACGGCTGCTACGAGTTGCGCGACATCGCCGGCGCTCCAATCCTGCTCGTGCGGGGTGATGACGGTGTCGTGCGAGCGTTCTTCAACACGTGCCGGCACCGAGGCGCCCCCGTCGTTCGCGGGGAGTCTGGCTCGACACGGATGTTGGTGTGCCAATACCACTCGTGGGGTTACGACCTTCAGGGGTGCCTGCAGCGGGTACCGGAGGAGCGTGACTTCGTGGGACTCCAGCGCGACGAACTCGGCCTCCCGACCGTGCGCTGCGAGCAGTGGGGTGGGTGGCACTTCGTCAACTTCGACCACGACGCCATGCCGTTGCTGGAGTGGCTGCACCCGCTGCCGACGGTGCTGGACGAGGTGGGTGCCGCACCCTTCCGGATGATCGACCGCAAGAGCGTCACGATCCGGTGCAACTGGAAGGTGCTGGCCGAAGGCTTTCTCGAGGTGTACCACGCCCGCACGATCCACCCGCAGACCGTCGGCAACCGGCTCGACGGTCGGGGCACCGTCATCCAACTGTTCGATCACGGCCACCAGAGCATGATCACGCCGCTCAGCGAGAAGGCGCTCACCGAGGGGCGCGGCGATGGCCGCGAGACCATCCCGTCGTTCGCCGGGGCGACCGAGCTGTTCTTCACGACGAACCCGGCACACGGCATCTTCCCCCACATCATCAGCCCGCTTGACGCCAGAGGCTTCCCGTTTCTCGTGTTCTGGCCGACCGCTCTCGATCAGACCAGGCTCGACATCGTGTGGTTCGCCGCCGAGTGGGGCGACGGCCCGAACCCGTATCAGGAGATCTGGGATCGCCGCCTCGCCGGATTCGACGTCGTCATGGACGAGGACTACCAGAACCTCGAACCGATCCAACGATCGATGGAGCATGCGGCCCACGGCGCCCAGGTCATCAATTACCAGGAGCGGCGGATCTGGCACGTCCACAGCTGGATCGACAAAGTGATCGGCCCGGACCGCATCCCAGAGCACCTTCGGGTGTCCGACCTGCTCGCCGATTGGGTCGAAGGCGGCTGATCGTGGGCCTCGAGATCGGGGCCGGAGTACGTCAGGTCGTGTAGTCGGCGTTGATGCGGACGTAGCCGTCGGACAGGTCGCAGCCCCACACAGTGGCCTGGCCGGTGCCGATACAGAGCGAGACGTGGATGCGAACTTCGGAGCCTGCCATGTAGGCCGCCAATCGCTCGAGACCCGCCCCGTCGACCTGAACCGGGAACACTTCCTGGTCGCCGAAGCGGATCACCACCAGGCGCTCGTCGATGCCGGCCTCGTCGGAGCACTTTCCGACGGCCATGGCGACCCGCCCCCAGTTGGGGTCGGCGCCGTGGACGGCCGTCTTCACGAGAGGGGAGTTGACGACGGCCTTCGCCACCCGCTTTGCCTGGGCGTCGTCCAGGGCGGTGTCGACGCAGACCTCAATGAGCTTGGTCGCCCCTTCGCCGTCGCGGGCTACCTGCTTGGTGAGCGACAGCGCGACGTCGTAGAGCGCCTGCTCCAAGGTCGCATGGTCGACCGGTCCGGCGGCGCCGTTCGCCAGCACGATGGCGGTATCGCTCGTGGAGGTGTCGGTGTCGATGGACACCGAATTGAACGTGCGACCCACCACGCGCTGGAACATCGGAGTGAGATCTACGGCATCGATCGCAGCATCGGTGAACAGCAGCGTGATGAGGGTCGCCATGTCTGGCTCGATCATGCCGACGCCCTTCGCGACGCCCACTACCCGGCAGGATCCCGCCATCGCCGTGGCGATCTTGGGGACGGTGTCCGTCGTCATGATCCCGGCGGCGACGAGTGCGGCATCGTTGTCCGTCAGCGGCACCGCAAGCCGTGCGATTCCCGCCCTCACGTTGTCCATCGGGAGCAACCGACCGATCACGCCGGTCTGGGCGAGAAGCACCTCCGCCGTGTCACAACCGAGGCGGACGGCGACCCCAGAAACGATCGCCTCGGCGTCCGCCAGTCCTTGGTTGCCGGTGGCGACGTTGGCGTTCTTGGAGGTCACCACCACTGCACGGGCCGAGCCGTTTGCCACGTGGCGCCGCGAGACCCGGACGCTCGGACCGGCGAAGTGCGAGCGGGTAAACAGTCCGGCTGCCGCGCACGGGACATCGGCGGCGACGACGACGAAGTCCAGCGTGTCGTCCTTGATACCGACGTTGGCGACGTGGCAGCGGAAACCGAGCGGAAGGGGGGTGGGCACTGCGCTCCATTCTTGCATCGGAGACGTTGCTTGCATCGGAGACATGTGGCCGGGAAAGGCACGAGGGGCCTCGTTGGAGACCCCTCGCCGCCCGACCTCGTCGAATGGGTGGCGAGCGACGAGATCACCTCGCTCGACGCCGGGTGGACAGCGCGAACTGAGAAGTTCACTTTACCCCGCCGGCACCGGCGGGGTAAAGTCGCTGACCATTTGGTTTTCATCAAAGGGGCTACCGGCTCAAGAGCGCCGCAAGGGCAATGTCCAACTTCGGGTGGACGAACTCGTAGCGTGAAGTTTGCAGCACTCCTGGGAGTACTCGCTGGCCGTGGAAGAGCAGGTTCTCGGCACGATCACGACCGAGGAGCAAACCTGGAGCAAACCGGGGGACCGGCAGGAACGCCGGCCGGTGCAGCCTGGATGCGAGGGTCTTCGTGAAGTCACGGTTCGTCACGGCGCCGGGG
>JBKJJS010000003.1:0-5700 GCA_046597895.1 Ilumatobacteraceae bacterium | reverse complement strand
AGCACGGCGTGGTCTCGCTCGTCCAAGCATCCACACTCGGGATCGGCCGAACTGAGTGGCGCGCCCTCGTCGCGTCGGTACGACCCGATCTCGATCCTGATGGCGTCACGGTCGTCGCCACGTCGACCCCTACTTCGAGCGCCACCGCCACGGCTACCTCGTCGACACTCCCCGGCTCCTGACGCGAAAACTCTCGGACGCTGTCCACAGGCCTGGCCCCGTGGATTGCGTCCGAGACCGACCCGGACGGACCGGATTTCCGTTCGGCCGATCTGGCGCACATCAGTACCGGTGATGAACATCACCAAGCTCCACCGCATCGCGAACCACCAGCACGGCGTGGTCTCGCTCGTCCAAGCATCCACACTCGGGATCGGCCGAACTGAGTGGCGCGCCCTGTGCCGTGACGGAGTCCTCATTGAGGTCTTCTCCGACGTCGCCCGCCTCGCCGGCGCCCCAGCCACTGCCCTGGCCACGATCAAGGCTGCCACCTTGGCCGTCGGTGAAGGGGCGATGGCGTCGCACGTATCGTCGGCGGTCGTGTGGGGAGCACCGTGTCGGGGCATCGACCCGGTCCACGTGATGCTCGCCTCCCGCCATCGGTTCACACGGGTCGACGGCATTGCGCTTCATCGCCCAAGGGACGTAAAGGATCTGGAGCCGATCCTGCGCCGGCAGATTCCCACCACTCGACCGCTTCGAACGCTGTGTGACATCGGCGCCGTTGATCCTGCCTCGGTGTTACCCGTGCTCCAGCACTTCGTCGCCGCCGGCACGTTCAAGCCAGAAGCGGTGTGGAACTCGCTCCAACGCCACCGTGCGCGCGGGCGGTCAGGGGTGGTCGCACTCGAGGAGGCGCTGCTCGGGCTGGCCCTCGGGTCGAAGCCCCCGGACTCGCTGCTCGAGGAGGTCATGGCTGGCCTGTTCTTGCGCCACCATCTCCCGCCCTTCGAGTTCCACGCCATCGTCGCGGGACTCGAGGTGGACTTCCTGGTCGTGGACACCAGGGTCGTGATCGAGACCGATGGCTGGGAGTACCACGGCCTCGACCGTGATCAGTTCGAGTGGGACCGGGAGAAGGACGCGCTGTTGGGCGAAGCGGGCTACTTCGTTCAGCGGTTGACGTGGCGCCAGGTCCGTAGGCGACCAGCGTGGGTGGCCGCCCGGATCCGAGGGATCCTTACCGCGTGGGCGCCGCACGTGCTGGCGTCGTGATGGAACCCGACTCCTGGCACGGTTCTGGCGCGCAATCCACAGAGTGACCGTTGTGGATTGCGCGCCAGAACGGTTTGCAGGGCACGATGCACCACTATGACGACCATGATCCTCACTGAGATCGACCATGTGGCCATCGCCGTCCGGGACCTCGAGGCCGCCATCGACTACTACCGGCGGGCATTCGGCGCCGAGGTCGATCATCGCGAGGTGGTCGAGCGCGACGGTGTCGAGGAAGCCCTGTTGAAGGTCGCCGAGAGCTACGTGCAACTGCTCACGCCGACGCGGGACGACTCGCCCGTGGCGAAGGCCATCGAGAAGCGGGGCGAGGGCCTGCACCACATCGGCTATCGGGTCGCTGACTGCGCTGAGGCTCTCGCCGCCATGATCGCCGCCGGCGCCACGCCCATCGACCATGTCCCCCGGCCGGGTAGCCGCGGCACCACCGTGGCCTTCATCCATCCGAAAGGCAGCTTCGGCACCCTGATCGAGCTCGTTCAGGAGTAGCCCCCCGTCCCTACGATCAGGCGACTCGGCAGATCAGGCCTTTCAGGTACTGGCTCTCAGGAACGCTGAGTAGGACTGGGTGGTCGCTCGCCTGATGGAGGCGGCCGACGATCTGGGCATCGCGCCCGGCATCCAGCGCGGCGTCGGCCACGATCTTTTGGTGCAGGTCGGGGCTGAGCAGCCCGCTGCACGAGAACGTCACGAGCATCCCGCCCGGCGCCAGCAGCCGGCAGGCCAGCCAGTTGAGGTCCTTGTAGGCCCTTGCCCCTTTGTCCACCTGGTGCTGTCGGTGGATGAGCTTGGGCGGGTCGACCACGACGAGGTCGAAGCGGCGACCGGCGTCGCGTAGGCGCCGTAATTCGGTGAACGCATCGGCCTCGACGAGTCCGGTCACCGGGCAGTCATTTCGAGCGAGGTTCTCCGCGGCCAGCCGCAGTGAGGGCCCGGACGAATCGACCGTGACCACCTCGGTCGCCCCGCCCTTCCACGCCGCCACGCTGAACGCCCCGGTGTACCCGAACACGTTCAGTACTCGGCGCCCGACGGCAAGCGAACGGACGGCGGCCCGGCTCTCGCGCTGGTCGAGGTAGAAGCCGGTCTTGTGGCCGCGGCGCACGTCAACGGCGAACGTCATCCCGTCCTCGTGCATCTCGACGAGATCGGCTGGCTCGACGCCGCGTAGGAGCCCCGTCCGTTCGGCCAGGCCTTCGCGGGCCCGCACCTCGACGTCACTGCGTTCGTACACGGATTCCACGCCGTTGAGGGAAAGACAGGCATCGGCGATCGCGTCGCGCCAGCGATCGGCCCCAACGGTCGTCAGCTCGGCGACCGCAACCGGGCCGTAGCGGTCGATGATGACGCCGGGTAGGCCGTCGCTCTCGGCGAACACGAGCCGGACTGCGTCGGTTCGCGCCCGCAGGGAGAAACGGGCCTCGACCGAGGCCGCCACGCGCGCCGCGATGAACGCCGAGTCGATCACGTCGTCTTCGGCGAATGACCACACTCGCCCGACGATCTGGGATGCCGGGCTATACGCCGCCCAGGCCAGGAACGCCCCGCCGGCCGCCTCAAGCCGCACGGTGTCGCCCGGCCCAGCCGCACCCTGAAGTCGGTCGACCGCTCCGCTGAACACCCACGGGTGGCGGCGCCGCAGCGAGCGCTCCTTTCCGGTGCGCAGGCGCAGCGTGGCCGGCTGAGCGATCATCGCCAGAGCATGACAGGTCATCCTGCGGACCGGACATAAGACTGCGAGATGGTGCGCCCGAACGACGACTTCACCCAGATGGTGGACCTCACCCTGCCCGATATCTCGCGCTACGCGCTCCGGAGGGCTGCCAACGCAGCCGATGCCGAGGACGTCGTGGCCGAGACGTACGCCATCGCCTGGCGCCGCCGCCACGAACTTCCCGCAGGGCCCGACGCCCTCCCATGGTTGTACGGCGTGGCTCGTCGGGTGCTCGCCAACTCGCGGCGAGGTACGCGCCGCTGGGATCGCCTGCGGTCGAAGGTGGCGGGTCAGCGTCCGCCGACGCCCTCCGGGGCCGCCGCTGAGCCTGACGGCATCGTCGAGCGCCAGCCGGTGCTCGACGCTTTGCGCCGCCTGCCGGGTGCCGATGCCGAGCTGCTGCGCTTACTCACGTGGGAGCAATTGACGCATGCCGAGGCCGCCGCCGTGCTCGGCACCTCTGAGAACGCCGTGGCGCTGCGGGCGTCGCGAGCTCGACGCAAACTGGCAGGGATCCTGGATGACAGGTTCGAGCCACTGGAGGACATGGATGGGCGAGCTACCACGAGGAGGGGCGATGCGGTCTGACGATCAGTTGAAAAATCAACTAGAAGCGGCGAACCCGTCGCCCTCCAACGCGCCGCTCGATCCGTACTTCCTCGCTCGCATCCGAGCCCGAATCCAGGAGAAATCCCCCATGACCATGAACACCCCTACCCGCCCGAAGTGGTTCCCCTACGCAATCGCCGCGGGAGCGGCTGCCGTGGTTGCCCTGGGCATTGGTGCCGGCCTGGCCGTCACCGGTGACGACACGGTCCCGGCCGCATCCGAAGCGCCGCCAACCACGCCTGCCTCGACGACCGCCCCGCCGACCACGATCGGCAAGGTGGTCGCCACCGTCGATCGCCCGGCGGGCCTCGAGCCTGCTCCGGTCGTGGAGGGAATCGCCATGATGAGCTGCCTGCCGTTCTCCGCTGAGAGCATCTCGGGGGCGCTCGTGGCCTTCGACGGTGTCGTCACCGCGGTCGAAGGCACCGATGTGACGTTCGAAGTCACCACGTGGTTCCGTGGCGGCAGCGGCGACATCCTGGTTACCGATGGCATCTACATGTCGGACGACAATACGACGTTGATTGGTGGCCCACCTGCCGAGGTCGGTCAGCGTTACCTGGTGGCCGCCGAGCTGTACAGCGACGCCGTACGCCCGGGCGCCTGCGGCCGGGTTCAGCCGTACTCGGCCGAGATGGCCACCACGTACGCCGCGGCGTTCGCCGTCTGACCTCAATCGGCACGCAGTGGCCCGAGCTACGGTGCCGCCGATGAGTGGTTCACCCGATTCTGAGGGGTTCACCGTCCACCTCGTCGACGGCACGTACGAGCTCTTCCGCCAGCACTTCGGCCAGGCGGTTCGCCACGGAGACCCGGGTCCGTTTGCCGGAACCATCGGGGTGCTGTCCTCGACGCTGCAGTTGTTCGCGGAAGGGGCCACCCATGTCGGCGTCGCCACCGATCACGTCGTCGAGAGCTTCCGCAACGATCTGTGGCCCGGCTACAAGACGAGCGAGGGGATGCCGCCTCAACTGCTCGCCCAGTTCCCGGTGCTGGAAGAGGCGCTCATCGCGATGGGCGTCACGACGTGGCCGATGGTGGAGTTCGAGGCCGACGATGCGCTGGGTGCGGCGGCAGCGATCGCCGCGAACGACGAGCGGGTGACCCAGGTGATCATTCTCACTGCGGACAAGGATCTCGGGCAGTGCGTTCGAGGGACCCGGGTCGTGCAACTCGACCGGCGCAAGGGCGAGACCATCGACGAGGCGGGTGTCATTGCCAAGTTCGGTGTACCACCGGGCTCGATCGCCGACTACCTCGCGCTCGTCGGCGATACGGCCGACGGCTTCCCGGGCCTGCCGGGCTGGGGTGCCAAGTCGGCCAGTACGGTTCTTGCCCGGTACGGCAACCTCGAGGCGATCCCAGCATCGTCGAGTGACTGGGACATTCCGGGTGGCATGCGCGGCGCCGAGAAGCTGGCCCGAACGTTGCAGGAGCAGTTCACTCAGGCACTGCTGTTCCGACGCATCGCCACTATCGAGACGAATGTCGCGGTCGGTGCCGTGGACGACTGGCGGTGGCGCGGCCCAACCGACGACTTCGCCGCAGTGGCGGAGCGACTCGATGCGCCGCAGTTGGTGGATCGCGCCGTACGCGTCGCCGCACCGCGCCAACCCCATCGCGAGGCTTGACGTGGTGATCACCGTGGCGACAATGGTGGACGGGCCATGACGGGAGCGGCCATCGAAGGGGCCACGCCCACCCGGACGACGAGGTTCTCAGGAGCGGCTGAACGCCTCGCCGAACGAATCCGTGAGGACACCGTCCCAGACGTAGACGTTCTTGCGCGTTGGCCCGAGGTTGGCAGCATCCAGTGCCTGCAGGACGCCGACATCCTCCTCGAAACCGATGAAGATCACGGCGTCCGGGCCGATGAGCGCCAGCGCCGCGGCGCGATCGGCGAAATTCGCCTTGTCCGTGGCCGGAATGAACCGGATGTCGTCGAACAACGGGACGCCGTACGTGTCCAGGTACACCTTCAGGGCCTCCGCAAGCGCTGCGCCCTGTTCGTCGTCTCTGGCCACGATCGCATAGCTGCGATTCGCGTCCTCGACGACGAAGTCGGCGATGACGCTGGCCTCCAACGAGTCCGCCGGAGTCGTGCGGAAGAACAGCCCGTGATCCGGGTACGAGGACAGGGAATC
>JBKJJS010000387.1:0-10938 GCA_046597895.1 Ilumatobacteraceae bacterium | reverse complement strand
TCGAGTTCGAGCTCTCGCCACCAGATGACGTCGGTGAGGTCGCCGAAGGTGCAGATCATGGCGATGCCGGTGCCCTTCTCGGGGTCGGCCAGACGGTGGGCGAGGATGGGCACCGCCACGCCGTAGAGCGGCGTGGTGACGGTGGTGCCGAAGAGGGGCTGGTAGCGCGGATCGTCCGGGTGTGCGACGAGGGCGACGCAACTGGCCACGAGTTCGGGGCGGGTGGTGTCGATGAACAGGTCTCCGCCTTCATCGGCCCGGTGGAACGTCAGCTTGTGGTACGACCCGGCGATCTCACGGTCCTCCATCTCGGCCTGGGCCACCGCAGTGCGTTCGTCGATGTCGTACAACGTGGGGGCGTCCTGTTGGTACGCCTCACCCCTGGCCAGGTTGCGCAGGAACGCTCGCTGACTGACTCGACGTGAGCGGTCGCCGATGGTCGTGTACAGCTGCGACCAATCCACCGAGAGACCTAAGCGGCGGAACAACTCCTCGAAGACCTGCTCGTCGAGTTGGGTGATCTCCCTGCACAACTCGACGAAGTTGGGCCGGCTCACCGGCACTGCCCGGTGGCCCTTCGGAACGTCGCCGTGGAAGGGAGCGACAAAGTCCGGGTCGTACGGCAGCGACGGATCGCAACGCACGCCGGTGTAGTTCTGGACCCGGCGCTCGGTGGCCAGGCCGTTGTCGTCCATGCCCATCGGGTAGAACACCGCCTTGCCCCGCATGCGCTGGAACCGGGCCACCGTATCCGTGTGGGTGTAGCTGAATACGTGGCCGATGTGGAGGCTGCCCGACACCGTGGGGGGCGGCGTGTCGATGGCGAATACCTGGTCACGGCCCATTGTGCGGTCGAATCGGTAGGCGCCATCGGCCTCCCATTTCTCGCTCCAGCGGGCCTCGATGCCATCGAGCGACGGCTTCTCCGGGACGTTCGTCATAGGGGCTCAACGGTAACTGGCAGACAACTCGATCGCCCGTGTGATTCTGCGACGCGTAGCCTTCCTGGCGTGCTCAACCTGTACGACAGCGCCACCCAAGAGGTTCGCGAACTTCGGCTCCGCCAGCCGGGCCAGGTGAGCATCTACCTGTGTGGGCCAACGGTGTACGCCCCACCTCACCTTGGTCACGGACGGGCCACCCTCGTCTACGACGTTTTGTGCCGATACCTGGAGTGGTCCGGCCTGAAGGTGCGCCTGGCATCGAACATCACCGATATCGACGACCGCATCATCGAGCGTGCCGCCAAGGAGGGCCGACCCTGGAACCAAATCACGGCCAGGTGCGAGGCCGTCTGGTTCGAGGCGATGGAGCGGCTCAACGTGAGGCGCCCGGACGATGTTCCTCATGCCACGGAGTACGTGGACCAGGTGGTCGCCATGATCGGCGAACTCGTCGACTGCCACCGGGCGTACCAGACCGACGACGGGGTGTACCTCTCCGTCGAGCAGGTGGAGGACTACGGGTTACTCGCCCACCAATCCCTCGCCGCCATGCAAGCCGGTGGGGGCGAGCGTGAAATCCTCGGTGCCGGGCAGAAGCGCCACCCCGCTGACTTCGTGCTGTGGAAGTTCGCCAAGCCTGGTGAGCCGAGCTGGTCGTCGCCGTGGGGTGATGGTCGGCCGGGCTGGCACAGCGAGTGCGTCGTGATGTCGCTGGAGTTGTTGGGCGAGGGCTTCGACCTGCACTGTGGGGGCCAGGACTTGAAGTTCCCCCACCATGAGAACGAACGGGCGCAGGCCGTAGCGCTGGGCAAGCGGTTCGCCAATCACTGGATGCACAACGGCTTCGTCGTGGACGGCGAGGGCGAGAAGATGTCGAAGAGCATCGGCAACGTCCAGAACCTGCTCGACCTCACGGAGCACTACGACCCTCGGGCGTACCGCATGGTGCTCCTCCAGACGCACTACCGATCGCCGGTTCGCGTCAACCAGGACAACATCGATGCGGCCGTGAAGGCGCTCGCCGGTCTGGATTCCTTTGCTGCTCGCACGGCTGGGGTCACCTCGGTCGCGGGGGCGGTTGCGACGGTGGTGGCGGATCCCGAGGTTCTCCTCCGGTTCCGTGAGCGGATGGACGCAGATCTGGACACGCCCGGCGCCACGGCCCTCCTGTTCGACACCGTTCGCCAAGCGAACACCGCGCTCGACGCGGGCGATGACGCAAAGGCGGGATCACTTGCCGCCGCCGCGACGGAGATCTGCACGGCGGTAGGCCTCGTGCTGAACGCCGGTGGCGACGTGCCGGTCGCCGTCCTCGCCAAGGCTGCGGATCTCGACGCGGCCCGGGCAGCCAAGGACTTCCTCGCGGCCGACGCCATCCGGGCTGAGTTGCAGATCGCGGGCTGGACGGTCGAGACCACCAAGCTCGGCACCACCATCCGTCGCTGACCCTTGACCCCGTCAGTGCCAGGGGCGGCCGGGGGCGGACAAGTACCATGGACTCGATGGATCGATTGGTGGACGATCGCCCGGAGGCGCAATTGTGCTGACCGCCGAGACACCCGGCGCGTCCGCTGCCGCCTCGACCGCCGCCCGAGCGGCGTCGCGCTCGACGCGGTCACGACCCTCGGGGAACAGCGGCGCGGTGAAGCCACCAAAGATGGGGCGCCAGCCCGGCCTCGACGGCATCCGCACCTTCAGCGTCGGAATGGTCGCCCTTCACCACGCCGAGATCGTCCAGATCCAGATCTTCGGAGAGGGCAGCCATCACGAAGTGATCACCGGCGGGTTCGTGTACCCGGAGATGTTCTTCGTCATGTCCGGCTTCTTGATCACCACGATCATGCTGCAGGAGCGGGAAGGCACGGGGCGGTTCTCACTGAAGGGCTTCTACGCGAGACGGGTGAGGCGCCTGCTCCCCGCGCTGTGGGTGATGATGGGAACCGCCGTCGTGTGGGCCACGTTCTTCGGGTATATCACGGCCCCCGGTCGGACGGTGGGCGCGCGGTACCACCTCGGCTCGATGGAGGGGAGCACCATTGCGTCGTTCTTCATGGTGCAGAACTGGTGGATGATCTTCTCCCGCAACGGCTACTTCGGCGGTTTCCCGGACCTGTTCCGCCACATCTGGACACTCTCGATCGACGAACAGTTCTACATCGTCTTCCCGCTCGTGCTCCTGGCGTTGTTCGGGCGCGGACGCCATTTCGATCTGCGCAAGCTGTTGTGGGCCATCGTGCCATTCATCGCGCTCGGTTGGTTCGTGATGGCGTGGAAGTTCGAGGCACCTCTCGGCGACGACAACTTCGCCGTGAACTTCGTCTACCTCAGCACCATCACCAGAATGCCGGGGATCCTGATCGGAGTCGCACTGGCGTGCCTGTGGCGACCTTGGCGGTGGCCGCACGCCAGTCGGGGACATCTCCCTTGGCTCGATGTGGTCGGGCTCGGCTCGTTCGCCATGATTCTGGTCATCGGATTCACCGCGCATAGCGAAGCGTGGTACGTGTACCGGGGCCTTCTGCCGATCGTTTCGCTGCTCGCGGCCTGCGTCGTGGCCATGGTCGTGCATCCGGGTGCGCTGTACACACGGGCTTTTTTCGGTAACAAGGTCATCGCCGGAATCGGTCAGCGGGCGTTCGGCATCTACCTTTGGCACTGGCCGATCTTCGCCGGGCCCTTGGCCACGAAGTCGTTCGGCACCAAGATGTTGGTGGGCATTCCGCTCACGGCGCTGTTCGCCGAGATGTCGTACCGTTTCATCGAGACGCCGTTCCGCGAGCGGGCCGTTGGCAAGTGGCGCGACAAGGTCCGCGCCGCCTCGGCCTTCGATCGTCGTGCACTGGTCCGCCCGGTGGCGATCATCTCGGCCGGCTGTCTGTTCCTCGTGGCGGCAATGGCCGTTCGGTTGGCGACGGCCGAGAAGTTCGATCTCACGAGCGACGGTGGCATCGAGGACGTCGTCGACGGTGAGTCAGCGCTCGAGACTACGTTTGAGACCACGCCTGGGGCCACGGACACGCTCGCGCCGGGGGATTCCGCTGCTCTCACGGAGAGCAGCGAGCCGGCGGTGGTGGACACGGCGGCGCCCCAGACCGGCAGGGTCCGTCTCGCCATCGTGGGAAGCTCGCAGGCCGTGATGCTCGGGAAAAACTTGCCGACGAGCGCCAAGGAAACGTTCAGGGTGAGCAAAGGCGGCAAGTCCGGGTGCACGGTGTTTCCGAAGGGGACCATCAAGAGCGTCGAGGGGTTCGCTTGGACGTTCGACAAGAACTGCAAGGGTTGGCTCACGGCCTGGACGAAAGCCGCCAGTGAAGTCGATGCCGAAATCGTCCTCGTCGTCACGGGCGGCTGGGATGTCTTCGACATCAAGGTGAACGCAGAGACGCTCGCGTTCGGATCGGACGAGTTCGATCAATACTGGCTCGACAGCCTCCAGGCGGGGATCGACGCCATGAAAGAAAAGGGAGCGAAGGTGGCATTGCTGGAGGTGCCGTGCCTACGCCCGGTTGATGATGCCGGTGCAGGGGTTCCGCCGTTGCCGGAACGTCGGGACGACGACCGGACGAAGCACATCAGCGATCTCATGCGTAGGGCGGCCAAGGCCGATCCGCAGAACGTCTACTTCATCGAGAATGCCGACGAGTGGTGCACCGACCCGTCGATCAACGAGAACAAGCAGTACCGCTTCGACGGGGTTCACGTGTTGAGTAAGGGGGCCAAGCTGATCATGGACACGATCACCCCGGCTCTTCTGGCTATCCCGCTCGACGGCCGCTGAACTTGCCTGCGCCGTACCGCCGGTAGGAGGCTCGACGACTGTGCCTCGCCGAGTCCGTCCCTCCAGGACCCCTCTCCCGCGCGGGTTCTGGGTGATCTGGACCACCGTGGCCCTCGATCTCGTCGGCTTCGGGATCGTCGTGCCGATCCTCGGCCGGTATGCCACGCGCTTCGGGGCCGGCGGCCTGGCGGTGGGCCTGCTATTCGCGTCGTTCTCGCTCGCTCAGTTCGTCTGCGCTCCGCTGCTCGGACGGTTGTCGGATCGCATCGGTCGTAGGCCGGTGCTCCTGCTGTCGCTTTTCGGAACCGCTCTCGGCAGCTTCGTCACGGGCGCCGCCGGCGCGCTGTGGGTGCTGTTCGTCGGGCGGATCATCGATGGTGCCAGTGGGGCGAGTGTGTCCGTTGCGCAGAGCGCCGTCACGGACGTGGTGAGCCCTGAGGAACGGCCGAGGGCCCTCGGTCTTCTCGGGGCGGCGTTCGGCGTTGGCTTCGTGCTCGGTCCGGCCATCGGCGGCCTCGCCTCCCTCGGTGGCCCTCACGTGCCCTTTTACCTGGCGGGCGGCCTGGCCCTGGTCAATGCGCTCGTGGCGCTGCGGCGCCTCCCCGAGACGCTGCAACGGGCCCCCGATGCACCGCCCGCTCGGCGAGATGTCCGCGTCACTCGGCTCTGGAGCATTGCGGTCGCCACATTCGCCGCGGTCTGTGCATTCAGTGGTTTCGAGGCCACGTTCGCGCTTCTGTCCGAGGAGCGATTCGACCTGAACGAGGGAGGTGTGGCGGCGGTATTCGTGGGAATCGGCGTGGTACTGGTGGTGGTGCAGGCTGGACTCTTCCGTCGTGTCGTTCCGATGCTCGGTCAGGTCCGCACGCTCGAGGTCGGCTTGGCGCTGAACGTGGCTGGTCTCTTGGTGTTGGCCGCCGCCGAGTCGTGGGCGCTCCTCGTGCCCGCCCTCGGCCTGCTCACCGTCGGCCAAGGGATCGTGGCGCCCAGTCTCACTCTGGTCGTCACGGGGTGGACGCCGGATCACCAGCGAGGTGAGGCCCTCGGCTTCCAGCAGGGTGTGTCGGCCCTCGCCCGAGTGGTCGGGCCGGTACTCGCCGGCGTCCTGTACCAATACGTGGCGATCCCGGCCCCCTACCTCGTCGGCGCGGCGTTGTGCGGGGTGGCGATTGCCGTCGTGACCTCGCGCCAGTCGGCTGGAACAGTTGGAAGCGCCGGAGCGGCCGGAGAAGTCGCGGTGCCGTCGGGTGGCAACGCCGGGCTGCGAGACTGAAAAGACCATGACGAGCGCAGCCACCACCTCCGCTCCCGTCCCCTCCGCCCCGATCACCTCCGCCCCGATCACCTCCGCCCCGGTCGTGTCGAAAATGGGCTATCAGCCGGGTCTCGACGGGTTGCGCGCGCTCAGCGTGGTGCTCGTGATCCTCTATCACGCCGGGGTGGTGCGTAACGCCGAAGCCCCCATCGGTACCCGCAACCCGTGGTTCTTCGATGGCGGGTTTCTCGGCGTCGAGGTGTTCTTCGTGGTGTCGGGGTTTCTCATCACCTCGTTGATGCTCGAGGAGCGCTCCAGGACGGGAAGGGTGGTGCTCCACCAGTTCTGGTTCCGCCGCTTCCGCCGCCTTCTTCCGGCGCTGTGGGTGATGATCGCCAGTTGCGTCGTATGGGCCACGTTCTGGGGCCGCGACTACCTGGCGGACCTCCGCTCGGACGCGTTCTTCGGACTTTTCTATGCCGCCAACTTTCAGCAGTTGGCCGGCAAGGTCAGCTACTTCGGTGGGCTTGCGCACCTGTTGCGCCACCTGTGGTCGTTGGCGGTGGAGGAGCACTTCTACCTCTTCTTCCCCCTGGTCTTCGTGCTCGTCCTACGCAACCGCTTCACCTCGCCGAGACGACTTCTTCGCGTCGTCGTACCGGCCGCCGTGCTGTCAGCCGTACTGTTCGTCGTGGTCTGGGCTCCCCCAGTGGAGCGACTGACCGACAACGGCGTACAACTCGACGACACCCGGCAGAACTGGGCGTACCTCAGCACGTTCACCCGGATGGCCGGAATTCTCATCGGCGTTTCGCTCGCCGTGCTGTGGGCGCCATGGAAGAAAACGGCCGAGCAAAGGGTGGTGGAGAATCGGACGGCGGAGACTCGGCGGGGTGGTCGGCGACTGGATTTCGCCGGAGTCGTGGCGGTCGTCGTCGTGGTCATGGCCGCGCTGGTGCTGAAGAGCGACTCGCCCGTTCTCTATCGCGGCGGACTGGCCCTCGTCTCGCTCCTGGCTGCGGTGGCCATCGCCGCCGTCGTCGATCCGAGGGCGCGGGTAATGCGAGCCCTCTTCGCCAATCCCGTCATGGCGGCGATCGGGTTGCGTTCGTATGGCCTGTATCTGTGGCATTGGCCGATCTTCGTGGGGCCTATGAGTGGTCGGTCGCTGTGGGAACGCCTCGTCATTGGCGGGCTGGCGACAGTCGTGATCTCGGAGCTGTGCTACCGGCTGGTCGAGACGCCCGTGCGTCGTGGCGCCGTCGGTCGGTGGTTCCGAACGCTCAACCGGGCGTGGGTTGAGCGGCATCGGCGGATCCGCTTCGGCCTGCCAACGGTGATGTGTGTCGCCGGGTTCGGTCTGCTGGCGGCGGCGTTGGTGGTACGGCTGTCCACCGTCGAACGTACAAGCCCATCGGCCGCAGCGGCCGGCCCGGTCGAGGAGTTCGACCAGGCGTCAGTCCTCGCCGCGATCGAAGTGTCGGACACGTCGCCAAGTGTCACGATCGATCAGGCGGTCGCCGAAGCGACGGTCCCCAATGGAGTTGCGGCACCCATCGGCGCCACGGTGCCTGTCACCTCGGGACCGGTTGGCACGTCGCCGGAGGCCGGCCGCGCGCTCCAGGCCCCGCCTATCCCCGTGCCCACCGAGCTACCGACCCTCCCGAGACGGATCGTGATCGTGGGGGATTCCCAAGGCGACTCTCTCTTCAACAACCTTCCCAAGGGACTCTCGGGCACGTTCGCTGCATCCGATGGCTCACTGCAGGGCTGCGGTATCTACGACGAGGGCGGTCTGGTCACTTCCTACGCTGGCTGGAGCACCCGGTTCGAGCGATGCAAGGGGTGGGAGGACAAGTGGTACTCCGCGACACGCAACGCCCACGCGGAGGTAGCCGTGGTCGTACTCGGCGCCTGGGACGTCTTCGATCTGGACCTGGAGTCGAAGATCTTGACGTTCGGTTCGCCGGAGTTCGACGACTATTGGCTCGCGCAACTGCGCCTGGGAACCGACGCGCTCAAGCGGGCCGGCGCCAGCGTCGCCCTCGTCGAAGTGGCGTGCATGAGGCCTCAGGACGTGAAGGGCCAGGGTGTCCCACCGTTGCCGGAGCGCGGCGACGACACCCGCACCGCCCATCTCAACGAGTTGCTCATCAGGGCCGCCATCGCCGACCCCACCAACGTGTTCTTCGTCTCAGGCCCGCCGCAGTGGTGCGGCGACGAGGCCATCGCCCGTGATCTCTTCTACCGGTGGGACGGTGTCCACGCCAGCCGCAAGGGCGGCAAGTTGATCATGGAATCCATTGCCCCGGAGTTGCTGTCGATCCCGGCTCAGAACGTCCCCGGGCCGCCGGCGGAATCCAACGGTACCTCCTAGTCACGGCCCCGTTCCTGCCACGGTCCGGGCTTCCTACCAGGCGAGAGCCACGAGGTCGACCCAGGCGTCGGTGGGAGCGGGACCAGCCGGATGTACGTCGACCGCGACGAGGTTGCTGTCGAGGATCACGATCGCCGGCAGGGCACTGCCCGAGCGCTCCGACACCAAGACGGCGTAGCGGCCCAACTCGGCCGGCGACGCCACGATCGACGATAGGAGTGCGGTCGTGGTGGAAGGTACGCCGTTCGTTCCTGCGAGAGTTCCGAGCACCGTGGCCGCCGCCAGCCGCTGCGGTGGGCTCGTCGTGTCGGTCCATACGAGGAGGGCGGGGCCCCACCCTTCCTCGGCTCCCTGTTCGATGGCGATGACCGCCGTGCCCCCTTGGTTGAAGATGGCTCCCACGGCGTTCTCCGATCCCGGGAGGAACAGGGTGCCGCCCTTGATCTCGTCGATCCACACTCCGCTCTCTGGCGCGGGCGAGGTCAGGTTCTGACCCGTAACGACGAAGCGCGCGTCGTTGGCCGGGTCGATGGTCAAGTTGGTCACGTTGCCCCAGTCGGGGCTCACGACGTCCAGCGTCACCGCCGTCACGAGATCGCCGGTTCGCGTCAACGTGGCGAGGAGAATGTCCTCTGCGCACCCCGGGCCGGGGCGGCAGGCCCGAGATCGGGCGAACAGCAGATTGCCATCCTGGCGCCAGACTGGGGCGTGGTCGAAGGTTCCTTCGGGTACGGCGGGGAGTCCGGCAAACAATGTGAGCTTTCGTACCTGAATGCCCTTGTCGGGTTGGTCGTCCGGTCGCTTCCCGAAGCCTGGCACGACATACCGAACGTCCGAGCCGTTCGACGAGAACCGCGTGAAGCCGAGCACGTTGCGGTTCGGATCCCAGACCGGTTCGGTGTCGTCGACGTCAGACGCGGAGGTCGCCGTCCCCCCTTGGCCCGAGGCGGCGAGGTGGCTGATATGCGTCTCACCGTCTGCCTCAAGACCGGCCACCGTCACCAGGTTGGACGGTTGGCGCGGCCCGACCCACTCCGCCAGTTTCGTGCCAGGCACAGTCGGATACACGACAGCGGCTCCCGTGGTGGGACTGGTCGTCGGAGCCTTGGCCGAGTCGTCGGTCCTGTTGAAGACGGTGACGGCCACGAGGGCGAGAACGACCACGGCGGCGATCCCGCCGATCGCCAGGCCGATCTTGCTGTTCGTGAGCTTCCGCACGAACGCGCCGATGCCACCGGTGGATGGCTCGTGTTGGTTTGTCCCTTCGGTCGGATCGGCGTGATCGTCGGGCAGGAGCGGCAGTTGATCCGTTCGCGCCAGATCCGGCGGCGGCAGCACTGCGGGCGCGGCGAACGTGAAGAGCAGGCCGTCGTCGTTGCGGAGGAAGAGCACGGGGGTGGCCCATTCCACCTCGCTCACCTCGGTGAACACGGCCTTGCGGGCTTCGGCCACGGCGGCGTCGATCGGGTCTTGGCGGGCGATGAGCGAGTGGTACAACTCCTCAGCGAACGTGATGGCGGCCTTGTCGGTGATCTCGAACTGCATGGCGACGACGGCCGGGATACCGAGCGCGACGATCGACGTGGCCAGGCCGGCGAACGGATCCATGGCGTCCGTGCGAGCGGCCTCGCAGGAGTTCAGCACGACGAGTCTCAGCGTGGCCTGATCGCCGAGCAGGTTGACAAACTGCGACGTAGAGATCTGGGCCATCTTCCCGTCGTCGTCCTCCAGGAACAACACCCCCTCGCCGTCCCGGTATTCGCTGTGACCGACGAAGTGGAGGATGTGATAGTTGCCTTCTTGCAGCGTCTGGCGTAGTCGTCTGGGTGTCGCCGGGTCGAGCCAATCGACGTCGACCCCTCGTTCCTTGCGGACTTTGGCCAAGGCCATATCCACTTTGGCCCGCTCGTCGGCAACGTTCAGGACCTGCGATCCCTCGGGATTGGCGATGAGTCCGAGGATGCGGACGTTGCCCGAGACGTGGCTCGGCGTCACCGGGCTGTTCGTTTCGAGGAACCGCACGATCGGCGTCCTGCGTTGGCTTGCGAGGAACGTCGGCTTGACGTACATGAATTCCCACGGCACGTTCAGGAGCGCCGGGGCATCGGCCAAGGAAAGCCTGAGGCGTAGCCCCCGTCCGGCAGCCACCGCCCGCGCACGCGCGGCCTCGTACGTGGCACCGATCTCACCGGCGAACAGCGCATTGGCCAGCGTGGCTCCGAGTTGTTCGGCGGTCACCCGGCGCTCGATGACGGCGGCGCCGATGTCGCGCGTCGCGGCTGAGCGGGTGCGGCCGAGTGTCTGCACGGCCCGACGTAGGTCCTCGTCACTGAGAGGTTGCATGAAGGTGGCCCGGGCGGTCATGCCGTCCGGTGTCGCCGCCTCGACGTCATAGGCCGCCGGCGTGGCACCTGCCTCGGTCCCCGGACGGGGAGTGAACGTGACCCGGAAGTCGTCGTATTCATACGTGGCCATCGGGCCCTCGATCTGTCCGTGGTGGGTGGGTTGCCCCGCGCGATCAGTGAAACACTACTTCGAGTGACAGCATGGGCACGGAGGGTGTGATGACATCGACTTCTGACAG
>JBKJJS010000374.1:0-3579 GCA_046597895.1 Ilumatobacteraceae bacterium | reverse complement strand
CGGCCGAGGATGCGGCGGCCGGACGTGCCGATGTGCGCGTCACCCACAGCCCGTGCCTTGGTGTGTGCGAGCGGGCGCCGGCTGCCATGGTCAGCGAATGCGGAAGCCCGGCCGTCGTGGCCATACTGGCGCCGGCGACGGTGGACGCGGTCGCCGTGGCTGTGAGGCAAGGTGCCACAGCGGTCGTGGCCGAAGCACCGCTGGCGGTGCCGCAGGCCGGTGCTCCTGATCTCGTGCTGCTGCGCCGGGTTGGTGTGGTCGAGCCGACGTCGCTCGACGACTATCGCCGGGAGGGTGGCTACGAGGCGTTGCGCCGGGCAGTGGCCATCGGTCCGTCCCGGGTCATCGAGGAAGTCAACCTGTCGGGTTTGGTGGGCCGCGGGGGCGCGGCGTTTCCGGCCGGGCGGAAGTGGGCGGCGGTGGCCGCGCAGCCGGCGCGGCCGCACTACCTCGTGTGCAACGCCGACGAGAGCGAGCCCGGCACGTTCAAGGACCGGGTGCTGCTGGAAGGCGATCCCTTCTCCGTGATCGAGTCCATGACGATCGCCGGCTACGCCACGGGGTGCGAACTTGGGTACGTGTACCTGAGGGGCGAGTATCCGCGATCCCGGCACCACTTGTCGGCGGCGCTCGCGGTGGCGCGGCGGCGTGGGTACCTCGGCGATGACGTGATGGGCGAGGGGTTCCGGTTCGACATCGAGATCGTGCGCGGCGCCGGGGCGTACATCTGCGGCGAGGAGACGGCCATCTTCAACTCCATCGAGGGGTACCGCGGCGAGCCGCGCAGCAAGCCGCCGTTCCCCGTGGAGGTCGGACTGTTCGGCAAGCCGACGCTCGTGAACAATGTCGAGACGCTCGTCAACGTGCTGCCGATCGTGCTCGGTGTCGGGGCGGCATTCGCGTCGATGGGGAGCGGGACGTCGACCGGCACGAAGCTGTTCTGCGTGTCCGGGCCAGTCGTGCGGCCGGGTGTGTACGAAGTTCCGTTCGGGGTCACACTGCGCTCGCTGTTGTCGCTGGCCGGCGGGCTCACCGAGGGCCGCTCGCTGCAGGCGGTGCTGCTGGGCGGCGCCGCCGGAGCCTTTGTCGGTCCGGATCATCTGGATATGCCGCTGACTTTCGAGGGCGCTCGAGAGGGTGGGGCCACGCTCGGGTCGGGTGTCGTGATGGTGATCGATGACACCACGCCGATCCCGCCGCTGCTGCGGCGCATTGCCTCGTTCTTCCGGGACGAGTCGTGCGGGCAGTGCGTCCCGTGCCGGGTCGGGACGGTGCGCCAGGAGGAGGCGATCACCCGCTTGACCATCGGGCCCCGCCGCGACGGCGACCTGGAACTCCTGCGGGAGATCGGACAGGTCATGAAAGACGCGTCGATCTGCGGGTTGGGACAAACCGCCTGGAACGCCATCGAATCGGCGATCGACACGCTGGGAGTCCTCCGATGACGGCCGGCGTGCCGGTCAATCCGCCGCGTCGGTTGCTGGACATCTCGATCGACGGTGTCGACCACAAGGTCGCCGAGGGCGACACGCTGCTGACGGCCTGCCGGGCCGCCGGGGTCGACGTGCCGACCCTGTGCTACGGGGACACCATCGAACCAGTCAACGCGTGTCGAGTGTGCATGGTCGAGGTCGAGGGGTCACGAGTGCTCGTGCCGTCGTGCTCCCGCAAGGCCGAGGCGGGGATGAAGGTGCAGACCGACTCGGACCGCACCCGCCACGCCCGCAAAATGGTCCTCGAGTTCCTCGGCTCGACCGTTGATTTGTCAACGACCCCGCGAGTCGCCGCTTGGATGTCCTCGTACGGCGCGGACCCGACTCGCTACGGCGCCGATGCCGCCACCGTGGCCCAACCCGTGAAGATCGACAACGAACTCTACGTGCGGGACTACGCCAAGTGCATCCTGTGCTACCAGTGCGTCGATGCCTGCGGAGAGCAATGGCAGAACAGCTTTGCTATCGCCGTCGCCGGGCGGGGCTTCGGCGCCCACATCTCGACGGAGTTCGACAACGAACTGCCGGATTCGTCGTGCGTGTACTGCGGCAACTGCATCGCCGTATGCCCCACCGGGGCGTTGATGTTCTCCAGCGAACACAAGATGCGGGCCGACGGCACGTGGGACGAATCGGCGCAGGCGCAGACCGACACGATCTGTCCGTACTGCGGAGTGGGGTGCACGCTAACGCTGCACGTACAGGACAACACGATCGTGAAGGTCACATCCCCCCACGACCACGACGTCACGTCGGGCAACCTCTGCATCAAGGGTCGCTTCGGCTTCCAACACGTTCAGAGCTGAGCGAAGGCGGCCAGTCGATTTCCGTCATCGTCCCCGCATCGGGATCGAACCAGACCTTGTCGAGGCATGTCTCGAGATAGACGAGACGTCCCGCCACGGCCGAGTTCGCACTGCACTCCCACCAACTCGTTTCGATCATCGCGATCTCCGTCCACTGGGCCGACGCGGGATCGAACGCCAGCCCGTGGTCGTAGGGGACGGTCATCTCCTCGTCCTCGGGGTTGTAGGGCAGGTCACCCCAGACGAAGACCTGCCCGTCGGGGCCGAGCGCGGCGAAGGTACCGCGACCGCTGTCGATCGGAGGTCCGGTCAACATCGACCACCGATCAGTGTCCACGTCGTAGAGAGAGACCACCCCCCGTCGGACTCCCTTGTCACGTCGTAGCCGTACGCATCGATGAGCTGGTGGCCTGTCCAGAGCCAGTAGCCCGGGTCCGTCGAAATATCTGTCCTGACGGCGCTCCACCCACCCGTCGACAAGTCGTTAATCCAGAGCGAGTAGGCGAAGTCGGACCGGTTGTGCGTGAAGACGAGGAGTCGACCGTCGTCTCCACGGGCGTCGACGTAGTCGGCGTAGATTCCCGGCGCACGTCCCCCTCTCCACAGCCAACGATCATGAACGGGGCGACCGCCCACATCCATCGTCGACTCTTCATCGGGGCATCCCCTCAGCGTTGCGACCGCACCAGGAGGCGTCGGTACTGGTCAATAGTGCCGGGAAGCACACGTAAGTGGACCACCATTCCGCCCGCCTGCTCCACCACGTCGACCACTTCGCAGACTGCCGGCGTGAGCGGGGTCCCGGCGACGACAACTTCGCCCCGGCGGATCAGGCTCGGATCTTCGGCCTCATCCAGGAATGTCCACACCAGACCCGTCTCGTCCTCGCAGTTCAAGTCCGCCACGATGTCGACATGCGTCATTGGTCGTCCTCCTGACCGCCATAGTAGGGGTTCAGGATGATTTCGCCGAGCGCGACGTGCAACGCACCGACCTCGTCCGACCGGCGGCACAGGACCGTGTAGTGAGGTTGCCCGAAGGTAGGCACCAAGTGGAAGCCGACGTCGACGAAGCGTCCAACGGTCGTGCGATGGGCCATCCCGTAGCTCTTGAGCCGCCCACGCAGGATTCCCGCCTCGGACATCGGCCCAGTCTCGTCGAGCGCGACGAAGGCCGAGACCCCGAAGACCGCGTCTCCATCGAAAACGAACATCCGGTTCAGACGTCGGATGTGAACGCCAAGGAGCGCAGCGGTGTGCGGGCCACCCCGAAGGACAGTC
>JBKJJS010000368.1:0-9682 GCA_046597895.1 Ilumatobacteraceae bacterium | reverse complement strand
CTTCGACGACCTCGTCGCCACCGGTCCGCTGCTGCAGTTGTCCGACGTCGGGGCGCCCGCCCGTCGGACCTGGCGCGTCGCCACGCTCGTAGTGGCCGCGGCTGCGCTGGTGGCGGTCGGCCTGGTGATCGCCACGCGGGATTCGTCGTCGTCCCCGGTGACGGCTGATGAGCCGCTGGCCCTTGGCGACGTCCCCCTCCTCGTGCCCGACTGGCTTCCTTCGGGAGTGGAGCTGCGCGGGGCGAGCGATACGACGGTGCCCGAACTCGCCCTGTACCGCACCGCGGTGTATGCCATGTCGGGCGGGGTACTGACGGGCAAGCTCTTGTCGGTGACCGTCACCACCGCGACGTTCGCAAGCTGGCGAAGCGCCGGAGAGCCGACGATCGTTGCCGGCCGCGATGCGGTCGACCTCTCCTCTGCCGACGTCGCCGGGTTGGCGGTGGACAACGGGGCGTCGGGCAGCATCACTCTCGCAGGGCGCGGGTTCACGTCTTCCGAGCTCGCAGCCGTGGCGGGAAGACTCGGATCGCCGTCGACCGACCCCACTGACGGCCCGGTCTTCGATCCGGCTCCCACGGGGCTGTCGTTGGTGAGCGACGAGGTCGGGCTGACGGTGTCTCGGGCGACCGAGCTCAGCTACGAGGCCAGCGACCTGGAGCGGATGGTGTCGATCGGGGTGTGGTCCGGCCAAGCCAACGCCTTCGAGCAGTACCTGGTGCTCGCCGAGCCCGGCGAGTCGACGAAAGTCGGCGGCCTGCGGGCCTGGCGGTCCACTGACATCAACGGCGTCGTCCATCTCGCATGGGAACTGGCCCCCGGGATCGTGGTCCAGATCTCTGGGACGGGCGTTGGTGACAGCGATGTCGAGCGAGTGGCGAACGGGCTGCGCCGCGTGTCCGACATCGATTGGCGTCGCCTCCTGGCCACCGTGGGGGTCGAGCCGCAGAAAGGTGACTCCTCGCCGGTGCCCACCACGGCCGGAATCCCGATCACGGCTCCGTGCACCGAGCAGCGGTCGAGTCCGCCGGTGACGGTCGTGGTGAACTGCCCCTGATGAACTGTCGCTGATGGAGTGTGCACACCTCGCCGGAGCGGCGGCGTCGTAGGGGTGTGATGACGGACATCGGTAAGCCGCAGAATCTGGACGAAGCGACGCTGTGGCGTCTCCACTCGACGGATCTCGTTCGATACGCCACCTTACTGGTAGGCCCGCTGGACGCCCCTGACCTCGTGTCGGGGGCGTTCATGCGTGTGGTGCGTTCGGGACGGACGTTGGAGCAGCCCCGGGCGTACCTGATGCGGGCGGTGACCAACGCCGCCGCCAGCCAGCACCGCAGCCGGCGGCGAAGGCAGGTCCGCGACCTGCACGCCGTACTTCCGCCGGCGGCCGCCGAGCACGAGAGTCAGCTCGACATACGCCGTGCCGTGGCCGGGCTGAGCGTGCAGCAGCGGGCCGTCGTGTACTTCACGTTCTGGGAGGACCTCGACAGCACCCAGATCGGCGATGTGCTCCGCATCAGCCCGGCCACCGTTCGTCGTCACCTCGCCCGTGCCCGCTTCCACCTCCGAAAGGTCCTCTCATGAACGACACCGACACGTACGACTCTGGTACCCGCATCCGCCAGGCACTCGGTGACCTGCTGGACACCGCTCCCTCCACCCCACTCTCGCCCCGCGACCTGACCCCGTTCACTCCCGAACCGAGCCATCGCCTCGCCCCGGTACTCGTCGGCGCGCTGGCGGTGGCTGCCGTCGCCGCCGGGGGCATTGTCATCGCCACCCGCTCCGACCGTCCCGACGCGGGTATGGCTGACGCCCCGCAGACGACCTCGGCCCCCTCGGCCACCCCGACGCTGCCCTCGCCGAATCCTGTCTCGAGCGTTCCGTGTCACACGGTCGGATGCGTCCCGCTCGACCGACTGCCTGTCGTGAACGGCGCGTCCGACTTCTACGCCGGTCCTGACGAGCTCGGCCGGCCCCAGGTCGCCATCGAGTACTTCGACTTGAGCGTCCGGTGCGCGCAACTTACGGCCGACTTCTCCGCCTGCGCCCGACTCGAGGGCATCGGCGGTGTCAACCTCGTCACGTACCAGCCCGACTCGAGTGAGGTCACCATCGACACCACGGCGCGCAGCGAGAGCTCCTTCTCGATCAGCGTCGGCACCACCTTCACCGAGGTCTCCGCGCCCGAGTACGCCGCGCAATGGTGGCCGTCGGCCGACATCGCCAACGACGGGACCCTGGTACGCGGCCACGATGCGACGCGCTTCGAGCACCTGGGTGCACCGGCGGTGGTCTGGCAAGAGCGACCCGGCGTGCTCGTCTGGGTTGCGGTCCCGCCGGAGAACGAGGCCGACCTCCTTGACGTCGCCGAGCACGTCCGCCGGCTCGACGGTCCCTCGTCGATCCCCGGCCGCGTCGTGGTCACGCCGCTCGCCGCGCCGTGGGACGCGAGCAACAACGACGGCGACGGGGTGATTGTGGCCAGCGCAGGCGGGACCGAGTGTGTGGGCCTGGACTACCTCGACGGAACGTGTGGCGACGAGATCGGCCAGCGCACGATCGTCCGGCACCGCTTCGAGCCCTCGGACGTTACGGAGGTCGCGGGTAGCACACCGGCCACCGTGGTGAAGGTCCGCATCGACACCTCCGACGGCGCGACCGTGTCGGTCGACACCATCGCCTTCGCGGCGTTCGCCGGTCGCTTCTACTCCACCACGATCGCCACGGCCGAGACCGTGACGGTTACGTGGCTGGACGCCCTCGGCACCGAGATCGACGGCACGTCGTTCACGCCCACTCGACCGGACGCCGGATAGGTTGCCCGGGCTGTTCGGCCGACGGGAACTTCGAAACGGGAACGCGTCGGATGTCGAGGACTTCCAGCCCATCGATCGGCGCGCCAGCGCCGGGCCAACGACGGATCGAGGTGACGGCATCGTCGACTGCAGCGAGAAACGTCCGCCAGAAGCCGGACCCAGGCTCGACCGTCGACTGTGGCTCGAACGTCGAGCTCACGCTGGCGTACCGGCCCGGCGAGCTCTACGCCATCCAGGACGGCGACACCTACGAATTGATCGCCGCCGCCCACGGCATCACCGTGGAACAACTGCTCGGCTTCAGCAGCCTGACCGTCGCCGAGCTGTCGGCCACCGGGGAAACGCCCACCAGCTCACTGAAGGCCGGTGGCGCGCTGCGGATCTCGGCCGTCAGCGAGGCGCTGCGGCAGTTGCAGTACCGGGTCGACGGCGCGTCGTCCCAACTGCAGGCGCTCGGGTTCCCGAACACCGAGTCCTCCACCGATGCCGCCGGGGTCACGACGATCGTCGCCATCGACCGGGACCAGTCGCGCACGCTCACCATCACGATGACGCCTGGCACGATGCTGTTGCCCGAGAACCACAACCGGGCGCCGATCACCACGACCGAGAACACAGCCGATCGGATCAGCATGGAGTACGCCTCCACCGACGGCTGGCGACTCATGCTGGTCGTCGAGCGGGCGGGGGCGACTGCGCTCCCCAGCGAGGATGAGTTGGGCAACCTGCTCTACGGCATCGACCCGTGAGGTGCGGGACGGGGTGAATGAGATCACCCCGCTCGCGGCCTTTACGGTCAGTGACTGCGTACGACATCGACCGGAACTCACTGGACGAGTTCGTCCCGACGGCGAGGGCTGCTCTCGAGCAGGCCCTCGTCGCTCGGTTTGGGCTGCACGACGGGATGGAGGCCGCCGCTGAGGCGATCGCCCACGGCTGCGAGCACTGGGAGCGCGTCCGGGCGATGGGCAATCCGGTGGGGTACTTGTACCGCGTCGGCGAGAGCCATGCCCGCCGTCGGGGCGCCCGCAAGCGGCTGCGTGAGGGGCTCCTCGTCGCCGAGCCGTCCACCACGGACTCGCCAGTCGACGTTGACCTGCAGCGGGCCCTCGGCCGGCTGACCCCTCCGCAGCGAGTGGCCATCGTGCTCGTCAAGGCGCACGGCCACACGTACGGCGAAGCGGCGCGGATCATGGATCTGTCCGTCACCGCGGTCACCAACCACCTCACCCGCGGCCTTGCCCGCCTTCGTCTGTTCATGGAGGAACGATGAACCACCAACTCGATGACCGCCTGCGCGCGCTCGGGACCCACCTCGACGACGAACGTGCCGAGTGGGACGACGCCGTCGCCTCGCCGTACTCGGGACGCCCTCAGCGCTCCGGTTCCCGCTCCCGGTTCGTGCTGGTGGCGGCGTCCGTGGTGCTCGTCGCCGGTGTCGGTGGCGTGCTCGCCACTCGCGACCGCGGCGACAACCTTGTGGCGGCTGGTGCGGAAACGACGGCCGCTCCGGCGATGACGGCCGTGGCCCCGACCACCGTGGCTGGGCCGGCCAGCACCGTCGCCGCACCCTCCGAGGCCGAGCGCCTCGCCGCCTACTCCGGGTGGTACTTGCCGACGTTCGTGCCGGCTGGCTACGAGATCACGAGCCTGAGCGCGGCGCCTGCGGTCGATTCGACGATCACCACGCGCAAGTGGCTGCGGACCAACGCCGCGGGCGCCGTCGACGCCACCTTCACCGTGTCCTTCATGTCCGAGTCCCCCCAGGAGACCGAGAAGACATTCGTCCCGACGCCCGGCAAGACGGTGCACGGCAAGCCGGCGCTCGTGTTCGACAGCGGCGAGGGGCTGCGGGTGCACTGGAAGGAAGCGGGCCTGATGGTGATGGCCGGCAGCACCGGGTTGTCCGAGGCCGACCTGCTGGCCGGGGCCGAATTGTTCGTCGTCGTGAGCCAGTCCGACACGCCGCCCGACAACACGTTCCCGGCCGACTCGCCGATGGCCGGATTCGAGCTCGTGCCGGTCGATACTGCGGTAACCGAGAACGGCATCGTGCTGAGCATCGGCCTGCTGAGCGACACGGGCTTCATCAGCGTCTCGGTGACGCCGAACTCCGACGGCACGACGCTCGGCGAAATGCTCGCGAAGGACGGAACGGCGACGAAGATCGGCACCCGTGACGGCGTGCTCTTCGAGAGCGCGGGTGGCAATGTGTCGGTCTTCTGGCTCGAGGGGGGTTTGCAGTTCTCGGTGAGTGGCCGCGCACAGGCTGATGACGTGCTGGCGCTCGCAGCCGGATTGGCCCCGGCCGCGCCGGACCAGATCCTCGCTGCCGGACAGGCCATCACCGCTGCTCAGCTGGCCCTGCCAGAGATCGACGCCGCAACGCTGACCGACGGCACCCGGGTGAGCGTCCGGGGTACAGCGGCCACCGGGGCCGTCGCGATCTGCGTCACCGGAGCGTCGCCCCAGTGCGTCCGCCAGGTCAGCGAGTCGTCGCTCGACGGCGAGAGGCCGTCCGCCATCTTCCAGATGTTCGTGCTGGGCGACGAGCGGGCTCTCATCGGCTGGCACGAGGGCACCGAGCTGCCCACGAGCACCGGGGTGGAGACGGTGGCCGGCACCTCGGGCGTGTTCGTCCGGGCGGCGGTGACCGACCTGAACAACCCGCCGCAGGTGACCTTCGACAACGGCGGCCAGCCCGTCATCTACGGCACGTCCTCCGGGTGGGATCGGCTCATCGTGAGCTTCTGAGTTACCGCCGTCTCAGCGACGACAACGATGTAACGCCGCGAGGTGTGCCGGACATGAGTGCCCGGCACGCCTCGTTCGCGCGTGCACGAGGGGCTCGGATCGGCGCGAGCCGTGACGATCACGTCAAGCCGAGGCGACGCCCTTCGAGAGGTATTCGGGGTTTACCGTCCCGGGCAGTGAGGCTCCCGGCTGCTCCGCTCTGAGGCTTGCGAGTTGTCACGCGGTGACGTGCGCGAGTTGTTGTCGGCTTTGGATGGCGAGGAGGGTGTAGTCGAGGTTGAGGCGTTCACCGGTCCAGGTGCTGCTGATCCAGTCGGGGTCGGGTGGTGGTGGGGCGACGAATGGGGCGAACTCGATGGTGCGATCGATCGGGTTTCCCGCGGGAAATGTGACTTCGAGCCGCCGGTCGGGGTGCAACGTCAATCTCAGGCCGAGGACGTGGACGAGGCGGTGATGAAACTTGCAGAGACGTACCAGGTTCCACAGTTGTGTTTTGCCGCCCAGGTGACGTTCGACGACATGGTGGGCGTCGAAGATGCCGTCATGATCACAACCGGGTACCTGGCAGGTGTCGTGGCGTAACTTCAACCAGCGACGCTGCGCCCGGGTCGGTGCCGGATCTTTCCGTACGACCACCGGACCATCGGCGGTGCCGACCACGGTGGTCACCGGACCATCACATGCCGCGCACTCGGCGATCTCCGCGGCGACCGCGACGCCGTTATCGAACGCGGTGCGGTCCGGTTCGATGTGGATGAACACTTCGGGGCGTACCAGTTCGTCACCGTCACCGTCGGCGAGCAGCAACTCGGCGAACACGTCGGCGCGTCGCTGATGTGCTGGTACCCCCTTTTGTGGGGTAGCGGCAGCATCGATCCTGGCGACGACCGCGGTACCGACCTCGGTGGGCAACTTGATCGTGAACACGATGGAGCCGTCGTCGTCGCTGTGCCAGGAGAACCCCCGGTTCTCCACCTGGGCCACGACATCTTTGGCGGTGCGGTGACGGAGCGAACGCACAATTTTGGCGACTTGGGCGGCGGTAGCGCATTCGGCGATCTCGGCGAGGCATTGGTCGGTGGCGGGTGTGGCGACCCTGGTGAGTTCGCGTACTTTCGAGAACGACAATTTCCCGCGGGAAAGACCGTCACGGATCACTGGTAGTTCACCCAACGCTCGGGCCACCCGTAACCGTTCCGACGCTGCCACGTACCCGAGACCGCATTTCCAGCCCAACCATTGCTGCGGCGAGTAACACCCCCACGTATCCGACACCTGCCGGCGATCGAACTCGGCCAACACCTCCAACATGTGTGCCATACCAGTCGCTTCCCACGCCGCATGAGCAACAAGTTCAGCCTCGAGATACTCCGTCGTGACAGATGAGACATCCATCACCACAGTATGAACAAGGGGTGTAGTGAGGTTTCCCTGACCCGTCCGCTTGATCAGCCCGCGCGAGTGAGCGGCTACCTCGAGACGTCTGGAGCGCGTCGAGCGACGTGGTGCAACGCGATCCTGCGACCACCCGTGCGCACCGTGATCTCCAATTCGCCACCGAGCGCCGCGACGTACTGATCCAGCACTTCGATCGTCACATTGCGGGCGCGTTCGATGGCTGCGACTCTCGGCTGCGACACGCCGAGCCGCTTGGCGAGTTCCCGTTGCGACAGGCCGGCCTGCTCGCGGAGCGCCGTCAGCCCCGCCGCAAGGCGCAGCTCATCTTCGATGTCGGAGACGCGCTCCGCGGCTCCCTCCGCGTTGAGGACCTTCTCCTCCCACTTCTTGAGGCTCATCTCACTACTTCCTTCTCGGCCGCCGCTGCGCGCGATTTGGATTGTGGCCCGACCGGGCCGGATCGCCGAGGCTCGCTTGGTGCTCGTCGAACCGGGCATCGGCGATTGGAATGCTCTGGGCATACAGGCCCGCCCAGTCCCCGCTTCGAGCGGCCGCCCGAGCGTTCGACCCTCGTCGTGCAGGACCCTGATCGCGGCGAGCAAGGCCTCCGCGTCTGCCTGGGCGAGCGTACTGGCCCACGCCTCGCAGGCCTTGTGGAACTCGACTGCCCAAGTCAACGCTGATCATCCTGTGATAACAATACCATTATCACGGGCTTCACCGTCAGGCTCACACCGGTGCCCGTTGATCGTGCTCGTAGCTCGGTCGTCGGCGCCGCGCCATGATCGGAATCATGCCTGGGGGGTGTCGCGCTCTTTCCCGTGTCGGCTGGTCCGACCAGTTGGACCTGGCTGCAACGCGACGAGCGGTACCGGACATGAACAGCCGGCACACCTCGTTCGGGTGTGCGTGAGAGGGTGAGGTGTGCGCGTGGTTCGCCGGAGTGAGCGCGAGTTCGAGGAGCTGTTCACGGCCAATTCGCGCCCGCTGCTCGCCTACGCCCTGCGGCGCACGTCGACACCGTCCGATGCCGCTGACGTGGTGGCCGAGACGATGCTCATCGCCTGGCGGCGTCTGGATCAGGTGCCCGACGGCGGCGAGGCCCGGCTGTGGCTCTACGGCGTGGCCCGCCGAGTGATGGCCAACCGCAGCCGCAGCGAGCGGCGTCGTGACCGTCTCGGATCGCGATTGGCCGAGGTCGTCGAACGAGCGGTCGCCGAGCAGTCCGATGACGAGGTTGTCGGCAGTGCGGTGATGGCCGAGGCCCTGGCGCAGCTTGACGACGCCGAGCGCGAGCTGTTGCGCCTCACGAGCTGGGAGCAGCTGACGCCGACCGAGATCGCCGTCGTCTTGGAGATTCCCGCTGGAACGGTGCGCAGCCGGCTGTACCGCGCCCGGGCCGAGCTTCGGAGCATCCTCGAGCGAAGCGACGCGATGGAACGCTGCGCCTCGGCCGGACATGTGGACGTGGGAAGCGACCCGCTTCTCCACCTGAGCAAGGAAGAACTGTGATGACGGACGAAGAGCTCGATCTCCTTGTGGGGCAGGCATCGCCGGTCAGCGATTCGCAGGTCGCATCGTTCGACCTCGGCTCAGGTGAGCTCGACCTCATGGAGGCCATCATGTCCACCACCCTCGAAGCACCGGCGGCCCCGCCGAACGAGATTGATCGCGCCCGTCGTCGACGGCGCCCGCTGGCGATCGTCGCCGCTGCTGCTCTCGCTGCCGCGGCGGCCAGCGTCATCGGGATCGTGGCGATCGGATCCGACAGCAGGGACGGCGGCTCCGCGTACGCCGCCGAACTGGTCGCCATCGCGGAGTCCAACGACCGAGTCCTGATCACCGGCTGGACCGTCATCCGGGCCGACGAGTTCTCCGTCGACCAGGGCGAGATGACGTTCAGCGACCTCACCGACGAGATCGAGCTCCGGTGGGGCCCCAGCGCCGACTACGCGAGCTACGTCAAGGACCGCAACGATCCGGAGGGCACCGACCAGCTTGGCTCGGTCACCGTGCTGGGGCGAGTCGGCCTGATGTTCCGCTACACCGGCAGCGAGGAGTACACCACGCTCGTGGAGCCGGCCGGCGATCACTATCTGGAGCTGCGCGGCGACGTCGGGAGCGAGGCGGCGTATCGCCAGGTGATCGCCTCGATCCACACGGTCGATGTGCAGGCATGGCTAGAAGCCATGCCTGCAAGTGTCGTGAAGCCCACTGACCGCACGATGGCGATCGACCAGATGCTCGTCGGCATCCCGTTGCCCTCGGGCTTCGACCGGGCCGCGCTCGACGCCTCGACCGGCGTGAACGACCGCTACCAACTCGGTGCCAAGGTGACCGGCGCCGTGATCTGCGGCTGGTTCGACCAATGGTTCACGGCCACCGAGCAAGGTGACGCGGCGGCCGCTCAGACGGCCAGCGACGCCCTGATCAGCTCGCGCGACTGGGCCATCTTCCACGAGATGGCGAGCTCGGGTGACTGGCCCCGGGTCGTGGGGGAGTACGCGAACGCGACGGCCGGTGGCACCGTCAGCAGTGGGCAGGGTCCGATCGGACTGAGTCGCGACAACGTGGCGAGCGGCTTCGGCTGCCCGCGGACACCGTCCTCCGGGACTCCCACGCCGACCGTCCCCTGACGCTCCCGACAAATACCGCTCGGCTGTCGCGCGGACAGCCGAGCGGCGGCGTCTCAGGTGTGAATGTTGGAC
>JBKJJS010000176.1:0-6580 GCA_046597895.1 Ilumatobacteraceae bacterium | reverse complement strand
GCCGTCGACGATGGCTCTGACGAAGCCTGCGACGGGCGAGATGACCTGTTCGCAGTTGTCCAGGATCAGCAGTACCCGGCGATCACGGAGCCGGTCGACGAGGGACTCGACCACCGTGAGACCCGCCTGGAGTGGGACGCCGAGCGCGGAGGCGATCGTCGAGGCAACCATGTCGGGGTCGGCGACCGGAGCGAGGTCGACGAACCAGGCTCCTCCCGGGAACTGGTCAGCGGCGAGCCATCCGACCTCGATTGCGGTGCGGGTCTTGCCCACCCCGCCCGTCCCGCTAAGGGTGATCACTCGTCGTTGGGCCAACTCCTCGACCAGACGGGGCAGTGCTTCCAGCGACCCGAACCACGCCGTCGCCGGTCGAGGCAGATTGCCCTTGTGTCCGGCGTCGAGGGTGGTCAGCGCCCGGTCGACCCACGGCACCCCGTCCGCAATGACACCGAACAGATGGACGAGATCGGTGACGCCCTTCAGCCGATGGAAGCCGAGATCGACCAGCTCGAGCCCGTTCGTGCCCGCACCAGGCCGGCGACGATGTCCGACACGATGATGTGGCCGCCGTGACCGGCCCCCATGACCCGGGCCGCCCGATTGACCGGCGGGCCGAAGTAGTCACCATCGCGCTCCTGGGTCTCGCCCGTGTGTAGCCCCATCCGCACCCGCAACGGTGCGGAGGCGGGCCACGCCTCTGCCTGCAGCCGCCGCTGTGCCGCGGCGGCGGCCGCGACGCCGTCGCCAGATCGCTGGAACGCGGCGGCCACGCCATCACCACCGGTGGAGAAGACGAACCCACCATGGGCATCGAGGCAAGCCCGCAAGATCTCGTCGTGGCGAGCCAGGGCCTCCTTCATGGCTTCTGGGTGCTCGTCCCACAAGCGCGTGGAACCCTCGATGTCCGTGAACAGGAAGGTCACGGTTCCCGACGGCCGAGTCACGGCTCGACACTAGGCCGTTGACATGAAGTCGGTGGCGGGAGGAGGCGCGAACCCGGCCGCCGTGCTCGCCGGGATCAGCCGGCGACGGGCGCGATGAGGCGACCGGGGGTAACACCGGTCGGCCTGTCGTGGTCGTGGGTGATCTCGCCGTTCACGACGATGTATGAGTACCCACCGGCGCGGGCCATCTTGCGCCAATCGTTGTTGGGCATTGTGTAGACGTGGTCGTACTGCGACATGTCGAAGTACAGGTCGTCGAGACGGAACAGCACAAGGTCGGCTGCCTTGCCGACCTCGATCGATCCGCGGTCGAGCAGGCCGAGTGCGGTGGCCGGCTTGAGCGTCATCTGGTGGACCATCTCCTCAATGGACACGATCCGCTGGTCACGCACCCGGTCGATGAGGAAGAACGTCGTCCAACACCCGAGCGCCATCGACTTCACGTGTGCGCCACCGTCCGAGGCGCCGACGAGGACGCGTGGGTGGTCCCAGTACCTCTTCGCCAGTTCGGGGTCGGGGTTGAGGAACGCTGCCGTGCGGTAGCGGAAATATCCCCCGGCCGCCAAGATCACGTCGAGCAGGGCGTCCACGACATGCGTGTCGCGCTCGGTGGCGATGTCGCCAAGCGTGCGGCCGCAGTATTGGTCGGCATCACTCGGCTCGTCGTTGGCAAGCACGATGATGCGGTTGAAACCGCCCGGCGTCGGGAAGATCTCCGGGTGGTAGTTGGCCCGGAAGCGGTCCCGGTAACCGGGTGATTCGATCAGCGCCACGACAGCGGCGGGCGTGGTGCAGAGCACGAGTTCGTTGACCTCGGGCTGCATCCCGTACGACGTGTTGAGCTCCTTGACCGAGCCCTCGGTCCACCCCGGGTACAGCAGCGCGTGCACCCAGAGGTCCCCGCCGGCCGCGACGACGCGGTCGAGCCACTCGATGTCGGCCTCGTACGCCTCGTCGTTGATGGCCAGGAACACGTTGTGGTTCACGGGTCGGCCGGTGGCGAGCGCGAGCCGTTCGGAGTTCGTACGGTCGCCGCCCGGCCCGATCTGGCAAATCACCTGGATCACACCGAGGTTGCGGTCGCTGAGCTCTTGGCACACGGCGACGACATCGTCGATCTCCATGATGTCGGAGGGCATTGGCGAGCCGTCGAAGTCGCGGTGGCTGTTGCCGGTTCCCATGAGCGACACCGACACACCGGCCGCGCCGAGGTCCATCGCTTCGCCGACGATGCGGCGCATCTCGGCGATCTCGTCTGCGGTCGGGCGTCGGGTCTTCGCGGCGTCGACCCCCATCACGTAGACCATCAACGGATTCATCGGCACGTAGGAGGTCATGTTCAGACCCTTGGGCACACCCTCCATCGTTCGCCGCAGGTCGCCCCATGTTTCCCAGTCCCACGGCAGGGCGGAGCGCATGTGGTCAGCCCGGATCTCCTCGGTGTTCTCCAGCATCAGCATCACGCGCTCGCGGTCGGCTGGCCGGCACGGAGCCAGGCCGAAGCCGCAGTTCGTCATGACCGTGGTGGTGGTGCCGTGCTCCCCGGAGTTCGAGCAGTACGGGTCCCAGAACACCTGAGCGTCGTAGTGGGTGTGCTGATCGATGAACCCGGGGGCGACCATCAAGCCCTCCCCGTCGATGACGGTCGAGGCGGCGGCGCCAGACAGGTCTCCGATCTCGGCGATGCGACCGCTGCGAACGCCGACGTCGGCACGGCGCGGCGGGGCACCCGTCCCGTCGACCACGGTGCTTCCACGGACCAACAGATCGAATGCGGTCATGTCGACTCCCTCGTTCCAGCGCGTGCGGGTGTGACACTAGCTCTACTTGTGTCAGACGTCAAGGGGTCTGCGCGTTGGCCGGCCGGCGCTTCGCTCGGGTTTGGCGGGGCGTGGTGGGGGCTGCGGAAACGGCGTCGCTATCGTCGACCATTGGTTCTCGGCGAGGTGGTGCACTCGCGCTCAACCCCGGCAGGACGAACGTCTCGATCATGTCGGCGACCCGGGCGAGCGGGATGTCCGTGCGGATGTAGAAGAGGTGGTGGCACATCATGATCCACTCGATGAGCTCCGCGTCGGTGACGTCAGCGCGCAACTCCCCGGCGGCGCGCCCCCGCTCGAAGATGGGAGCCCACAATCCGAGCACCATGGCGTGGGGCGGCCGGCCACGCTGCAGCAGGAGCGCCGTCAGGTCGCGATAGGCACTGTTCTCGAAGAGGTCGTCGAGCAGCTTGTCATTGCGTCCTACCTCGATGGATGCGATCGAGAGTTGCACGAGGCACTCGCCGAAAGCCGCCTTCTTCGGGATGCGGGTCCGCAGCGTGGCGACCAGGTGGCCGAGTTCCTCGCTGATGAGCGCCTCGATGAGCGAAGCCCGGTCGCCGTAGTACTGGTACAGCAGCGGGCGGCTGATGCCGGCCCCGCTAGCCACGTCCTCCATGCGGGTCCGAGCCACGCCGTAGCGCTCGAAGCGTCCACGGGCCGCATCGAGGATTCGACGGCGCACATCGGTGCGGCGTTCGATGTCAGGCGTGCCTCTGGTGGCGGACGCGGATGACGCCATGACTGTCCAACCTACTCGGTCGATCGATCACGGCCACGGGATCCCGGACTGGCAAGGCGTCCGTCCCGGTCCTGACATTAATCACAAGATGTTACCTGATACCCCGTGGCGCCGCGGCGCGCCGGCGGAGACGTCGAGCACCTCCGCCACGTCGGCAACCGAGAGGTCATCGAAGTAGTGGAGGGCGCCGACCGCCCGTTGCCGCTTCGGGAGGGCCTGCACCGCGTTCAGGAACGCCGACGACGTCGGATCGGGGAGATCGGTCGTCGCCTCCCCGGCCGAGCGGGCGAGCATCACACGAACGACTGACTCAGCAGGTTGACGCGCGAGCGGGTGTACAACTACTCAAATGGCGACGACTGCCGAGACCACCCGGGACTACGGGCTCACTGGCGCCGACTCACGGCGTGCCCTCGACTCCGGCCTGGTCGAGGCGCAGTGGTACCGGCCGCCCATCGATGCGGAACGGCTTCGCCGACTGACGACCCGAACGAACGCCCGGGCCGGAGCCGACACCGCGCTGTGGTTGGGCCTGCTCGCCGGGAGTGCGTTGGTCGCATGGTCGCTGCGCCACTCATGGTGGGCCATCCTGGCGTTCGTGGTCTACGGCGCGCTCTACGGCGGGGCCAGCGACGCGCGCTGGCACGAGTGCGGTCACGGCACCGCGTTCCGGTCGCGAGCAGCGAATGACATCGTGTATGTCGTTGCGTCGTTCATGCTGCTGCGAGAGCCGACGATGTGGCGTTGGTCGCACTTCCGCCATCACTCCGACACGATCGTCGTCGGACGCGATCCCGAGATCGCATTCGCAAGGCCGTTCCGTCTGCGCACTGCGCTCCCGAACTATCTCCACCTCCTGAACGGTCCCAAGATGCTCTGGCGCATGGTGCGCCACGCGTTCGGCTCCCTCGACGACGATGCCCTTGACTTCGTGCCGCCGTCCGAGTTGAGGCGGGTCGTGTGGGAGGCCCGGATCCTCGTGATGGCCTATGCCGCAGTTCTCGGGTGGGCGATTGCCGTTCAGTCGATAGTGCCGCTGCTCTTCATCGGCTTGCCGGCGTTCTACGGCGCGTGGCTCCTGTGGCTGTTCGCCACCACCCAACACGCCGGTCTACGCGAGGACGTCCTCGATCACCGCCTCAACACCCGCACCGTCTACATGAACCCAGTGTTCCGGTTTCTGTACCTCAACATGAACTATCACGTCGAGCACCACCTGTTTCCGACGGTGCCCTACTACGCGCTCCCTGCGTTGCACGCCGAGATCGGTGGATACCTCGTGCCGGCGTCGCCATCAGTGCTCGCGGCGTACCGCGAGATCGTGCCGACGCTCTTGCGGCAGCGGCGCGACCCGTCGTGGGAGATCGAAGGCCGGATCATCCCGAAGGACCTTTTGGTCGCCACCGGGATCGGTGAGCCCCTGCCGCGCACCGTCGCAGCGCGGACGGACCTTGGGCCAGCGAGCGCAGTGGAGCTTGGGCGGATCGTGCGCGTCGATGTGGGCAGCGCAACCTTCGCCATATGCCAACCCGAGCCGGGTGTGTTCGCCGTTACCGCGGGGATGTGTACGCACGGCCAGACACACCTCGCCGGGGGCCGCCTCGAGGGGTGTGTGATCGAATGCCCCAAGCACAACGGCCGATTCGACGTTCGCACCGGCAAGGCGTTGCGGCGTCCGGCAACGGTGCCCCTCGCGACGTACCCCGTTGAGGTCGTCGATGGACGGATTGTGGTTGATCTCCGCACCGGGATCTTCTGAAGAGGAGCACGAGCGCCGTGCCGCGGCCTTCCTCTCGGTCTTCGTTGCGGAGGGTCGCGTCGGTCGAGGTGCGCAGTCGATCGGCCGCCTGGCATCGAGCCCGCCAATGCGCCGCCGAGCGTCCCAAGATCAGTCCACACCGAAGCGTTTACGCTCACAAAACTATCTCTGCATGCGGTCGCGGGAACTCTGGCCCTTGACGCGACGTCATACCGTGAGGCGTGATGGGGTCGACTCATCGACGCGTGACGAGGGGATGGACCATGGAGACGTTGCGAACACCTCGACGTAGTTCGCCGCGGCGCCTCCTCGCCGCGGTTCTCGCTGCCGCGTTCATCGCTGGCGCATGCTCGGGCGACGACGGCGCCAATCCCTCGTCGTCCACCACGACGCCGCCGGGGACCGGTCCGGGCTCGGGTCCTGACGGCCCTGGCAGCGGCCCCGGATCGGCCTCGTTCAGTCTGCTTGGACTCCGGCTCAGCGAGGGCCACTCACTCTCGGCACCCGTATCCCTCACCGCGGTGCTCGACGGCACGCCGCTCACCGATGAGCGGGTGGCCGACATCACCGGCCGCCTGCCGGCGTGGGTCGACGACGGCTCGTCCGGTGAGGACTTCAACTGGCCGACCCAGTCGCTGGCCCCGCCCCGCCCCGGCGTCACCGTCGACACGCCGTTCCCGGCCGACGAGAACGTCGCCCCGCCCGAGGTCGTAACAGGCCCCCTGCATGTCGTGCGCCGCCAACCCGAGGGCGATGTCTCGATCGCCCCGTTCGTCACCGTCACGTTCGATCAACCCATGGTTCCGTTGGCCACGCTCGGACAACTTGCCGCCGAGGACGTCCCGGCCACCATTACGCCGGCCATTCCGGGCCGCTGGCAGTGGATCGGTACTCGCACACTGCGGTTCGACCACGACTCGGATCTCATCGATCGACTCCCGATGGCCACTGAGTACCGAGTGAACCTCCCCGCTGGCACGAAGTCGGTCAGCGGCGGCACCCTCGAGTCGGACGTGTCGTGGGAGTTCAGTACCCCGCCGGTCACCGTCGGTTCGCTGCAGCCCACCGGTGACGCCCTCCCGCTGACGCCGGTCTTCTTCGCCACGTTCGACCAGCGCGTCGTACCCGGCGCCGTACTCGGCTCCGTCACCGTCCGCGCCGGTAGCCGCGAGTGGGCCGTCCGGGAAGCGACATCGGCCGAGATCGAGGCCGATGCCGCGACCCGGGCCCTCGTGGCGGGCGCGCCGGACGGTCGATGGGTGGCGTTCCGCCCCGTTGAACCGTTCCCCACCGACACCGCCATCACGGTGGAGAT
>JBKJJS010000439.1:0-14053 GCA_046597895.1 Ilumatobacteraceae bacterium | reverse complement strand
TGCCCCTGCTGCTGCTGTTCACCTCGGCGAATCAGACGATCGGATCCATCGCCACCAGGGAGATCGTGGCGATCGAGATCATCCGCTCGCTCGTCGGGTCGATCGGGCTCGTGGCCTCCGTACCGATCACGACGTGGATGGCGGCCCGAGTCCTCGCCGGCCCGTCGCCTTCTCTGTCGCCCTCGATGCCTGGCTCGCCCACGCGGTCCAGCCGCATCGAACGGATCGCACCACCGACAGCCGACACCTGATGGCGCAGCAGCCGGGTTGCGCTCGTGGTAGGAACGCGCCGTGACCGGAGCATTGGCAGGACAGGTCGCCGTCGTCACGGGCGCGTCGCGCGGGATCGGCAAGGGCATCGCGTTGGAACTGGGCGCGGCGGGCGCGACGGTGTACGTCACCGGGCGTACCGTGACGCCCGGCCGCCTGCCTGGCACGGTCGGCGAGACCGCCGCCGAGATCTCCGAACTCGGTGGAACCGGGATCGCCGTTGCCTGCGACCACCACGACGATGCCCAGGTGACCGCCTTGTTCGCTCAGGTGCTCGCCGAGCAGGGCACCATCGACGTGCTGGTGAACAACGTGTTCTCGGCGCCGGCTCTCGCCCCGTGGCTCGGTCGGCCGTTCTGGGAACTCCCCCTTGAGGCCTGGGATGAGGTGATCGACATCGGCGTTCGCAGCCACTACGTGGCCACCCGGGCCGCCGTTCCGTCGATGATCGCCCGAGGCGGCGGCCTCGTCGTCAACGTGTCGTCGTCGGGCGCCATCCAGTACGCCCATACGGTCAGCTATGGCGTGGGTAAGGCGGCGCTCGACCGCATGACCGCCGACATGGCCCACGAGCTGGCCCCCCACGGCGTCGCCGTGGTGTCGATCTGGCCCGGCCTGGTGCGGACCGAACTCGTGTTGATGGGAGCCCGGCCGAGTGCCGACGGTGGCCGCCACGAGATCACGCTCCCAGGGGAAGGCACATTCGATCTGGCCGATGCCGAGTCACCCCGCTTCGTCGGCCGGGGCGTTGTTGCACTCGCCACCGACGCGAACCGGATGGCCAAGTCGGGCCACGCATTCCCCGTGGCGGCGCTGGCCGACGAGTACGGCTTCACCGACCTCGACGGTCGACGCCCCCGAGTCCTGCTCCGCCCGAACGACTAGCGGAAGTCGGGGGTGGCCGGCCCTCCAGCGACCACGCCGGTCCGGAGCGGGCCACGAACGGCGAGATGACGCGTTCCAGCGGCACAGTGCCGACGTGGCGCGTCATCTCCCTGCGACGGTGCCGACTTGGACGGCGAATGGCTGTGACCAGGGCCCATGGGCCGTGGGCGGCGGCGAACGCTGCCGAGCTGAACCCCACCGAAGCCGACTTCGTAGCCGCCTCGATCGACCAGCGACACACAACGCTTACCGCCCAACAACGCTCGAAGCGTCGCCTTCAACGCGCCTTCGTCGCCGTCGCCAACGCCAACGCGTCACAGGCCATCGCTCTCGCCCCGACCGCGCTCCAGACGAGCTTGCTGCTGGCCGTCGAAGGCTGGAAACGGGCACCGACGCTGGACACCCGGGGTGGGCTGCTCACCTCGCTCAACGGGGCGCAACACCTCGTGCGCTACCTCGAGGAGTTGCCGCGTCACCTCTTTGACACCGCCCTTACCCCCGATCGACAGCGGCTGGCGACGATCACCGATACAGGCACGCTGCAGCTCTGGAATACGTCGACCTGGCAGATCGATGGACCCCCACTGCTCCCCGCTGCCGACGTGGCCGGAGGGATGTCCATGAGCCAGGACGGGCGCCTCCTCGCAATCACTGCTGCCCAAGGAGCGCGTGTGTTCGACCTCAAGTGGGATGCGTCGACGCTCGCCCGAATCGGGCCGCCACTGAACGGCCACGGGAGTCGCAGCGGCGACGTGCGGTATTCCGCCGATGGAACTCAGGTGATCGCCGCCTTTGATGATGGTTCCGTCAACATCTGGGATGCCGACAGCGGTACACCGATCCTCGTGCTGTTGGGCCACAACTCCCAGTCGACCTTTGAGCAGCTGAGCGGTGGCCGGATTTTCACGGCGTCAGGGTCCGAGGCCGCCGAGTGGGACCTGGCCCAGCCCGCGGCCATCGGCACGGTCCTCGAACCGGTTTCCCCACTCTGGATCACGGATGTCAGACCGACCGGTTCGTCGGGGCCGGTCGCGGTCGGCGGCTCCACGCGCGTGGAACTCGTCGACAACGCCGGGAGCGTGACGGCCGCCGCCCACCCTCTCGGAGAAGACGCTGAGGATGCCCAAGTAGCATCGGTCGCGGTCAGTGCGGATGGCCGATACGTGGCCTGGGCCGGGCTGACCAACGACCAGGGAACCATCACCCGGATGCAGATCGGTCGGCTCACGACCGATGACCTGTCCCCGGCGGGCGCCGAGATCGTGCCCGACGAGCTCGACTTTCCGGGGGCCATCGCGCTCAGCCCTGACGGCTCAATCGTGGCCGTCGGTACCAGGTTCGGCAAGGTCGGAGTCTTCGACGCCTCGACCGGCACTGTCCTGCACCCGTTCGAGCCGATCGACAGCCGCAGCATCGGCGCGCTCAGCTTCACTGCGGACGGGAGGGAACTCGTGGTGGGCGGCCAGGATGGCGTCCTGAGGGTCTTCGAGACCGCGAACTGGTCCATGGTCGGAGAGATCCCCTTGGCTCCCGGGGCCGCCCTGCGAGATGCCACCTCTACCCCGGGCGGTAGCCAGATGTTCATCACCTCCGAGTCGGGCGAGGTTTTCCTTATCGATCTGGCGACCCGAGTGGCTGTTGGGGCGCCGTTCGTGGCGGGCGGGACCCGGCTCCAGGGTGTGGCCATCAGCCCAGATGGGGCGACGCTCGTGGCCTCCAGCCGAGACGGTGCGATCCGCTTCTGGGATGTGGCGAGTCACCGCACCTTTGGCCCAGCCATGCGAGACCATCGGGACGCGTCCACCGCCGCCACCTACGTCGGTCCCGATCAGTTGTTCACCGGAGGCCTCGACGGTCAGCTCATCAAGTGGGACCTCCGACCGGACGAATGGGCGGCAACGGCTTGCCGCCTGGCGGGGCGCAACCTGACCCAGGCCGAATGGAACCAGTTCCTCCCCGGTCGCCCCTACGTATCGACGTGCGCCCAGTACCCACCCGGCTCGTAGCTGCTCCTCGACTGCGAAGCCCCGAGATGACGCAACGCCACTGCTGAAGCCTCCCGAGCGGCGAGATGACGCGTGCCAGTGGCACTATGCCGACCAGGCGCGTCATCTCCTCGTTGCGAGGCCGGACGGGCGGCGGGCGGCCGGCGGCGGGCGGGCGGCGGGCGGCCATACAGGAGCAGCAGTCAGCGCAGCAGCGCCAGGACCGCCCCCGCACCCACGACAGCCAGCAGACCGACGCCAACGAGCGCGTAGCGGCGATCTCGACGGTGCCACCACGTGCCCGTCAGCAGCACCACCCGCAGAAGGGGCGCGGCGACGATGGTGATGACGGCGATCCCGCCAGCGGTGCGGCTCAGCGTTCCTCGTGTTGCCGTGCCGACGACAGCGGCGACGAACGCAATGGCGATCGCCACCTGCGACAGCGGCCCAATGCCGCGCACCGGCGGGTCGAGTCGGCGGACCACTGCGTCGCTCGGTGCGGCGTCGCCCGGCGTTGCGTCGCTCACGACCGCACCAACAAGATCACTCCCACGATCAACAGCAGCACGCTCAGGAACTTGCGCACCTGCGGCGGCGACAGCTTCGACTGAAGCCGGGCCCCGGCCTGGCCACCCACGAGGCTCCCGGCAGAGACGGCCGCACACGTGTGCAAGTCGAGGCGCCCCAGCAACGCGAACACGATCAATCCCGTCGCCGAGGTGATGCCGATGGTGAAGGTCGTGGTTGCCGCCGCCACCCTCACGGGGACGTGCATCACCTCGGTCGTGGCCGGAGTCTTGATGAACCCGCCGCTCACACCGGACAGTCCAGCGAGCAGGCCCGACGCCCCGAAGAACCCAAGCCCCGCTCCCAACCGCTTGACCCGGTACGGCACGAAGCCGTGCCCCAGCGCATACACGCCTGAGAGGCTCCCGTGATGCTCACCGACGTCGACCGCCGTGAGCGTCGGATCAGGAAGATTCCGCATCCCTTTGCGCCGGCCGCCGAGGACAGCCGAGGCGATGGCCACCAGCGCCAGGACCCGCTTCAATGCCCGATCGCTCACGAGATCGCTCCCGACGGCACCGAGTACCGCCCCGGCGCTCGCCACCAACTCGGTCGTGATCCCAATTCGATGGTTCACCACGCGTTCCTTGGTCTGGTGTGCGCCGGCGGTCAGTGAACCGGCGGCCACCGAAACCAGCCCGAGCGGCGCCGCCGCCCTTGCGCTCGTGCCGGTAAGGACGAGGAGCGGCACGAGGAGCACGGCCCCTCCGAGACCACCGAGCGCCCCCACCATGGACGTCACGAACGCAAAGATCAGCTCAGTCCAGCGCATGATCCACGATCCGCTCCGTCGAACGATCGACGGCGAACCCGAGTCCGCGCAACTCTGCCACGACCGCGTCGATCGCATCGGCGAGCCTCACGGCGTCGGCTCCGCTGACCGTGATGGTCTCACTCGCCTCCGCCGTCTGAGAGCCGCCGAGCCGCCCGGAGACGATGGTCCGGTCGAGGAGGGCCACCATGGCCGCCGTCCGCTCGGCCCACGCCAGCCAGTGGGCGGCGTTGCCACCGTCGCCGACCGCCCGTGTGCGGTAGGCATCGCACGCTTCGGCGATCAGCGGCCGCAGGGTTCCGAGGACCACCGCTAACTCATCCCCGTCGACCGCCGCCTCGATCACGTGACGCAACGTCGTCCGCGTGTCGCTACGGCGCCACGGTACGCCAATGGCACGGGCCGCCGGTTCGATGTCTGCTGGCGACAGCCACATGCCCGCCGTTGCCGGCGCGAGCAGGAGGCGGGCCAGCCGCGCCGGGCCGAGGTGCTCCGGCAGCGCGTCGATCGACAACGCCGCTCCGAGGGCCGGCGCCGGCCGTAACCGTTCATGTTCCTCCGCCAGGAACCCTTCCAGCGCCTCCAGCAAGGGCCGGTACGGCCCGTCACCCGCCAGTCGCAGCGCGGCGCCAACCGCCACTGGAGCCCACGCCGACACATGGTCGGCGAGGAACGAGCGCTCGGCTTCCACCGCCGCGACAGCCGCATCGACGATATCGGACCGCCACGCGTCGGCCTCCTCGCGACACAACGACGCGTAGCACCGCAGCTCCAGCCCAAGGTGGTCAGCACCGGCCACCCGCCAATCACCGTCGCGGTGCTCGGAGAACCCGACCCGCTCGTAGCGCTCGACCACGGCCGCGAGAGCAGGACCACCGTGTTGACCATCGTCGCTACGGAACCCGCTCTCGTACAGCGGCACGCCACGCAGGAACACCCGCTCGTACTCCACGCGCACGGCCGTGTCGTCGCATCCGAGCGCGGCGAGCGCCGGGACACCACGAACCAATTCGGCCACCCCGAGGCCCGGCTCCTCGAGCAGCAACGTTCCGAACAACGCGGCGAGACCGGCCCGCCGGTCGGCGAGCAACGAGAGATCGGTGTTCACGACGTGCGCGGCGTCCAGGATCGCGTAACAGTTGAATATGCAACTGCTTCAGGTTTGACGGGTCGGGCGAACCAGAGCGGGCGACGTAGCCCACCGGGCCCCGGCCCAGGACGGGTCTTGGCGAGCCATTCCCGGTACACCTCGGTGGACTTGCCCGTGTCCACCGCGATGTCGCCGTACTGGTCGCCCACGTCGGCCGGCGCCACGGTGACCCGCTGCAGCCAGCAGTGCATGCCCGAGATGGGGTCCGGCTGAACCGGGAACGTGAGGTTCTGGTGCACCCCAGCATCGGTCCACCACACACGGGAGCTATCCGGGTCAGCCGAGTCGAACGCTGTCACCCCGTGTTCCTGGCGCATCTTCCACTGCCCGGTCTCGCCGTGGGGCGCCGCACTCGGCCCGTACCCCGCCGACGCCCCGTTGATCGACGTGAGGCCCGATACGTACTTCGGCGTGCCCTGATCCTCCGTCAGACGCCAGCGGCCCATGTGGTGGGACACCCCGACCACGCCGGGGCGGATGCCCTCGGTGCGCCATGCCTTGATCACGAAGTGACCGGTCTGGGTAGTGATCCGTACCAGGCCGTTGACCTCGATGCCGAGCTTCTCGGCGTCCGACGGATGGATCCACATGGGATGCGAATGGCTGATCTCGTTCAGCCACTTCGCCTGACCGGAGCGGGTGTGGATGAGCGTGGGAAGACGGAAGGTCGGCACGAGGATGCGTTCGCCCGCCTCCATGTCGAGGTCCTCCCAGTGCACGTGGCTCTTGATAAAGCCGGGCATCACGTACTCCGGCCACCCCCAATCACGCAGTACGTCGGAGAACATCTCCAGCTTGCGCGACGGCGTCGGGAACCCGAACTTCACCTCGCCGTCGATCTCGACGCCGAGCGAACCGTCACCGATGAACGGCATGTGACCGTGGATGTCCTCGAGCGAGTCGTGCATCCCGGCCGTGCCGGGCACGCGGTAGACGCCTCCTTCGTCTCGGATGGCGCCGGCCGCCCCAATGTCGTCAGGCGTCACGACTCTCTCGTGCACCGCGTATTGCACTCCAGGGATGGCGAAGGCCCCGTACTTGCGCATATAAGCCAGCGGCTCGAGACCCTCGGCGGCCGCGGCAGCGGGCAATCCCGGGATGGAGTTCTCGAACATGTTGGCGTAGTACTCGTCGATGCCGAGCGGCTCACCCGGATGATCGATCGACTCGAAGTGCCCCCGGATGCCGAGCGAACCGTCCGGGTCGATCTGCCAGGACAGGTCGATCCAGAACTCGTTCTCCTCCCACACCTCGCCGGGGTTGGCCTCCCAGGTCCGCCGCACCGGGCGGCCCTCTTTCTCGGCGTTCACGCGGAAGACGGGCTGACGGAACCCGATCCAACGGCCCGAATGTGTCTCGTAGGACGCCACGTCGTGGCGCTCGGCCCCGACTCCCATCGGCAACACGTAATCGGCGAACCAGGCACTCTCCGACCACGTCGGCGTCAGCGCGACATGGCACCCGACGAGCGACTCGTCCGTCAGCGCCTCCAGCCACGTGAACCCATCAGGGTTCGTCCACACCGGGTTGTAGACCCGGCTGAAGTACGTGTCGACCTTGCCCCGCCCCTCCTTCAGGAAGTGCGGCAGCAGGATCGACGCCTCGTGATGGGCCAGCGGGTACTCGACTGGCCAGGTCAGGTCGTTCCAGCGCCGGTGTGGATGGGCGACCTTCGGCGGCACCGGGATGAACTTGTTCCAGCCGTTCGGGCTGACCCCACCTTCGGTACCGACAGAACCAGTAAGCACGTTGAGGAACCACAGGCAGCGCGTGACTTGCCAACCGCCTTCGTTGCCCGCCGCCGCCGCTCGCCAGCTATGGGTGCTCAAGCGACCGGGCACGGCGGTGGCGACGACGTCGGCGATCTCGCGAATCTTGTCTGCCGTAATCCCGCACACTTGGGCGGCGTACTCCGGGGTGAACTCGGCGTAGTGGTCGATGAGGGCCTGCGCCACGTTGTCGAACGAGCATGCAAGATCGGGGCGACTCTCGGTGAGGAAGTGCTCCCAGTTCACCCAGCGGCGCACAAACTCGCGGTCCCACGTGCCCTTCTGCAACAGCAGGCGGGCGATGGCCAGCAACATGGCTGCTTCGGTGCCGGGCCACGGGGCCAGCCAGTGGTCGCTCATAGACGCCGTGTTCGACAATCGAGGGTCGACGGTGATCACTTTGGCGCCCCGCATCTTGCCCTCGATGATCCGCTGGGCGTGGGGGTTGAAGTAGTGACCGGCCTCCAGATGTGAAGAGATGAGGAAGATCACCTTGGCGTTGGCGAAGTCGCCCGACGGACGGTCGAAGCCCATCCACACGGCGTACCCGACACGAGCGCCGGAGGAGCAGATGTTCGTGTGGCTGTTGTGGCCGTCGATGCCCCACGCGTTGAGCACACGCTCCATGTAGCTGTCGTCGCCCGGTCGACCGACGTGGTAAATGACCTCGTCGTGACGGTCCTCTCGGAACGCCTTGCCGATGCGGCCACCGATCTCCGAGAGCGCCTGCTCCCACGTGATGCGTTGCCACTGACCCTCGCCGCGCCGGCCCGCCCGCTTCAGCGGATACAGGATGCGCTCCGGGTCATAGACCTGCGTCAGCGTCGCCGGTCCCTTGGCGCAGTTGCGGCCGCGACTCGCCGGGTGAGCAGGGTTCCCTTCGAGCTTGGCAATCTGGCCAGTGGACTTGTCGACGAAGGCGAGTAGGCCGCAGCACGCCTCGCAGTTGAAGCACGTGGTGGGAATGAGGCGGTAGTTCCGCGGCACCTTCTTGCCGTGGGCCCAGGCCTTGGCGTCGAGTTCCACCCAGTCGTCCCAACGCTCCACGGGGGCGTAGTTCGTCAGTTGGCTACCCGGCATGAGGCGGGCGAGATTGGCTTGCGCGGCCTGATGGAGGTCGTTGAGCACACTCATTGCGATTCCTCTCAGGTCCTTATGACAGCGGGACGGACTGGCCGGCCCGGACGAACGCGTCCTCGTACAGTGCAACGCCGATGATCCCGGCGAGGCCGGCGGCCGCCGCCAGCCCTGAGGCGCCCGTGTCGGCGGCGGCGAGGGCGAGCGCGGCGAGCACACCTGCGACCACGAGCCCGATGCCCACCGATGCCCAGAACCGGCTGGCGTAGGCGCCCCTGGTCATGGCCCGCTGGGCGAGTTCGACGTGGACCGTTCCCTTGCTGGTGAGCTCGGTCGCGATGAGGAACACCAGCGCCAGCACGCTACCGAGCAGCAGCCACTGCATCGCCGTCTCCAGATCGTGAGGCAGGTCGAACATCGGGGCGAGGATCAGCGCCGACCCTGCGCCGGCGACGCCCGCCTGCGCGAGCAACGTCGGCAAGAGGAGCGGGGTCTGCCAGAAGTCGCGCCCTTCGCACTGCCCGAACAGATACGCCGTATAGCCAGCGGTGCCGGCGGCGAACAGCGCGGCGGGAATGGCGACCACCTGAATGAGCCCCGGTGAATCGATGAGCCCGCCGAGCAACCACACCGAAGCGAGGCCGCCGTAGCCGAGGAGGATGAAGGCGCCCCGCACGAGCCAGGAACCCCACTGTGGCTTGGTGAAGATGTAGAGGAACCGCTTCGGCTGCTTCAGGTCGAGGATCAGGAGGATCCCGGTGAGCGCGGCGAACAGCAGGGCCACGATCGGTAGTGCGATACCCACGAACGCCCGCTCCTCGGCGTGACCAGTGAGTACGGCGAGCGCTCCCGCGCACAACGCACCGGCGCTCACGGCTTTCGTGGCGAGGTAGGCCGACACCCGGCCCTTCCAGGCCATCGGATGGGGTGTCGTGTACGCCGTGCGGGCCACCACGTTGGCCTCGTGACGACCGAGATCGCCGTGGAGTGTGGGGTGGTGCGCCGTGGTCTCGGCCCAAATCATCCCGTCGTCGGCAATCTTCGTGCGCAACGGGTCGAGTGCCGCCTCGTCAGCCCCCTTGTAGAACACATGCGGCTTCGTGCCCTGCTCGGGCGCCCGCACCTGCGTATCGTGGCGACCGAGCATGATCGAGATGCGACTGGTCGGATCCTCGATGTCACCGGCGACGATGGACTGCGTCGGGCATACCACGACGCAACTCGGCTCGAGGCCGATCTCCACGCGGTGGGTGCAGAAGTTGCACTTGTGGGCGGTCTGCGTATCCGGGTTGATGTAGAGCGCGTCGTAAGGGCAGGCGTTCATACACGACTTACAGCCGATGCACCGTGAGTCGTCGAAGTCGACGATGCCGTCCTTGCGGCTGAACAACGCAGTGGTCGGGCAGATCGACACGCATGGCGCGTCCTCACAGTGGTTGCAACGGTTCACCGAATAGAAGCGACGGGCGTCCGGGAAGGCCCCCTTTTCGATGTACTTCACCCACGTGCGGTTGACGCCGAGCGGCACGTCGTGCTCCTGCTTACAGGCGACGGTGCAGGCATGACACCCGATGCAGGTGTCCTGGTCGATGAGGAAGGCGTAACGCGTCATCGGGGCAAATCAGTGCGCGGCGTCGGCGCCGCGGGTGACGGGACCGCCGGCCTGATCCCACGCGCCGAACCCGCCGATGAGGTCCGACACGTCACGGAAGCCGGATGCCCGCATGACGGATGCAGCGATCATGGATCGGTAGCCGCCGGCGCAATACACGACCGTTGGCGCCGTCGGGTCGAGTTCGGCGAGGCGGTCGAGGATCCGCGCGAGCGGCACTTCGCGAGCACCCGTGATCTTGCCGCCGGCGACCTCGCCAGGCCCCCGCACATCGACGATCTGCAGCCCGTCGACCGTGCCGAGACGATCGAGCAGTTCGCTCGTGGTGAGCCGGGACGCCGACGCCACCCAGCCGGGATGGGCGATGAAGGCCGTCATCGGATCAGTCAGGTTCCCGACCACCTTGTCGAACCCGATTCGGGCGAGGCGGGTCTTGGACTCCAGCTCCGTGCCCGGTTCGCACACGAGCACGACGGGCTGGTCCGCCGTGAGCACGTCACCTGTGTACTCGGCGTAGCGGCCGGACAGGCCAACGTTGTAGGAGCCACGGAGATGACCCTGCGCGAACACCGCGGCGTCGCGGGTGTCCAAGACGACGGCACCGCGCCGCTGTTCCGCCAGCACTTCGGTCAGCGACATCGCCTTCGGCGCCTCGCCCTCGTGCAAGACCTCGTGCGCTTGCTTGTTGCGGTTGGCCGCGAACGAGAAGTAGAGCGGCGACAGCGATTGGCCCTCCGTGACGGCGCGGACGAAGTCGTCCTCACTCATCGGCTGGAGCGCGTAGTTCGTGCGCTTCTGGTCACCGATGGTGGAACTCGTCTCCGACGACAGGAACTTGCCGCAGGCCGAGCCGGCGCCGTGTGCCGGGTACACCCGCGTCTCGTCAGGCAGGGTCATGAGCTGATCGCGCGTGGAGTGGTAGAGCTGCTTGGCCAGCGTCTCTGCCGTGACGCCCACCGACGTGAGGAGGTCAGGCCGGCCGACGTCGCCGATGAACATGGTGTCTCCGGTGAGCACGCCGTAGGGCGCGGCACCTGCGTGCTCGTAGATCACGACGGAGATCGACTCCGGCGTGTGCCCCGGTGTGTGGCGCACCTCCAAGTACACGTCGCCGAGCGAGAGGTGCTGCCCGTGCGCCAGAGGATCGATGGGGAACTCGGCAAAAGCCTCGGCGGCCGATCCGTACGAGATGGCCGCACCGGTCGCGGCCTGCAGTTCGAGGTGCCCCGACAGGAAGTCGGCATGGAAGTGGGTCTCGATGACCCGCTCGATCGTGAGGCCCTGCTCGACGGCATCGGCGAGGTACTGCGAGATGTCGCGCTGAGGGTCGACGACCACGGCTCGACCCGAACTCTCGTCGCCGATCAGGTACGACGCGTGCGAGAGGCACCCTAGGTAGTACTGCTTGAAGAACATCGCGGCGCCTTTCGGAGAGCGACGGCCATACAGCCGAATGTCCGTACATTACGTCCCGAGGCCGAGCCATGTCAAGGGTCATTCGGTCCGAGCGACCGCGCTTGCATATTGGACTGGTTGTCCGTACATTTAGAGCATGGTCAAGTCGACCGCCCGACTCCCCGATCGCACGAACCCGCTCCCGCTGTGGGCTCAGGTGCTCGACGACCTGCGCAGGCGCCTCGACGCTGGCGAGTTCGATCGCGGCTTCCCGCCCGAGCGTGAGTTCATCGAGCAATACGGGGTGAGTAGGCATACCGTGCGCGACGCCCTGACCCGGCTGCGCGAAGCCGGCGTCATCAGCCGCGAGCGTGGACGCGGCACGTTCCTGCGGCCCGCCACGATCGAGCAGCCGACCGGCGCGCTCTACAGCTTGTTCAAGTCCGTCGAGGAACAAGGCTTCGAACAGCGCAGCAAGGTGCTCGATCTACGGCGGACGACCGACGGCGTCGTGGCGGCTCGGCTCGGCCTGGCGCCCTCCGACGATCTCGTGTATCTCCACCGGATCCGGTGTGCCGACGACACCCCAATTGCCATCGACGAAGTGTGGCTCCCAGCCTCGCTGGCGGCGCCGCTGCTCACCGTGGACTTCGAGCACACCGCGTTGTACCAGGAACTCGACGCGCTGTGCGGCGTGCGTCCTCGCTCAGGCTGGGAGCGGGCCTTTCCCGCGATGCCGAGCGCCGAGGAGCGTTCAATGCTGGGCCTGCGCGCCAAGCAGCCCGTGTTTCTCATCGAACGGCTGACCGAATCAGGTGGGCTCGCCATGGAGTGGCGCCGCACGATCATCCGGGGCGACCACTACTCCTTCCTCACCACGTGGGGTCCGTCAGCCGAGGACGGCGCGGGCTCGGTCATAGTCCACAACAAACTGACGACGTAGAGCACCGCACTCCAAAGGTCAGACGCGTGCTGCTCGCCGGGCCCATGATCTCCGCCGGCGCTTGTCGTTCCCGGACGTCTCGCGAGCGTAGATCTGGAGGTCGTCGTGGAAGCCCGGCCACTGGGGCAACTCGATCGTGGCGGTTCGACGCCATCGGGCTACGACGTCGCAGATGCACGGTGACGTCATCGATCCATACTCGCATTGGACGCAACTCGTCAGCTCTCCGAGCACGGCGTGAAACACGTCATCGCCGGTACGGCCGCCGGGCCCTTCGCCCACGAACACGAGACATTGCCCGCCGAGGGCGTAGTACTCCTCAGCGGCCGCAGCGGCCCAGATCTCGTTCTTGGTTGGCCAGACGATCAACAGGGTTCGCTCGGAGTGATCCTCGACGACATGGTGATCACCACGATGCACCGGGTGCCATGGATGGGCACCTGCGAACCAGGGGTTCTGCGGCGAGGGCGCCGGTTCGATGTCGAACGCGACAACGTGAACCCCTCTCTGTTGAAGCAGGGCGGCCCAGTAGCCCGTGCCTGCTCCCACCTCGACGACACCATGGGGCGAGCAGCGTGCGATGGCCTCGAGTGCCTCATCGGACGGAATCGCGAACCCGTATCTTGCGATTGATTCGGCGCGGATCTCGTCGAGGTCGGTGCCGAGGTCCATCGCAGCGTGGAACGCGTCGAGCATAGGATTCGGAACAGCGGCCGGTGACTCGTGCAGCCCGGACATGCCAAGCATCGTATGGGTGCCAGCACACACGATGGGGCGAAAGCCGACGCCACAGTAGGTGATCTCCGTTGAGCCGGGGGCTAAAAGCTTGATGTAAAACTGATCGTGAGCAGGTTGTATGTAGTTGTCGTCGAACGTACGATCGTAACCATGGTCAACGTGGCGGAACACGAAACCAACCGGTACGAACTCGACGCCTTCGAAGACAGCGCACTCATCCAACAACTACGCGACGACGAAACCGAACGCCGCCGCCTCGAAGCCCACCAAGCCGCCATCGTCGACGAGTTGAACCACCGCCGCGCCTACCGCCGCGACGGCCACGCATCGATCGCCGGTCTGGTACGGGTCTGTACGAACCGGCCCACCGCCGAGGTCACCAAACTGGTCCAGACCGGGAGGTTGATGCGCGAACAACCCGTCTTCGCTTCCGCACTTGCCGCGGGTTCCCTCGGGGTTGCCCAGGCCCACATGCTCGGCAAAGCCCGCGCCCACACCCGGTGCGGCAAAGACCTCCACACCGATCTCGACAGGTTGATCGACGACGCGATCAAGACCCCGTTCAGGGAATTCAAGACCACACTCGGCGACTGGGTCACCCTGGCCGATACCGACGGCGCGAACCAGAAAGCCGCCGCCTGCCATGAACGACGCGATGCCATGTTCCACCTGTTGGGTGACGAGTTCTTCGGAACCGTCCAAGGCGGTGTGCTCGACGGGGTCGGCATGAAAGAAATCTTCGACAGGTACATCCAAGCCGAATTCGACAAAGACTGGGCCTGGACCTTGGAGCACTACGGGCCCGATGCCACACCATCACAAATGCCGCGCACCGTGCAGCAACGAAGGTTCGATGCATTGGCAGCGATCTTCGAAACGTCGGTGTCTAC
>JBKJJS010000385.1:0-21000 GCA_046597895.1 Ilumatobacteraceae bacterium | reverse complement strand
GACTTCTACACCCACACGCTGATGACGCCGTTCTTCGCGCCGGACCGCGCCGACCTCGCCGGATACGGAGCGCCGAAGGTATTCCTCGCCGGCGTGGGCGAACTCATGACCGAGGTCGCCGGCGAAGTGTGCGACGGCTTTATCTGCCATGGCTTCACGACGGAGAAATACCTGCGCGAGGTCACGATGCCGGCCTTGGCCCGGGGTCGAGCGAAGGCCGGAAAGACCATGGAGGGGTTCGAGATCGTCGGTCCGAGCTTCGTCGTCACCGGCACGAACGAGGATGAGTTGACCAAGGCCGCGACCGGCACCCGCCAGCAGATTGCGTTCTACGGCTCCACTCCGGCATACCGGGGCGTGCTTGACATCCACGGATGGGGTGGACTGCAGGAGGAGCTCAATTCGCTGTCGAAACAGGGCAAGTGGGTTGAGATGGGTGGCCTCATTGACGACGAGATCCTCAATACGTTCGCCGTCGTCGGCAGTCCGGAGGACATCGCCCCCGAACTGTCGCAGCGCTACGGCGACGTGATCCAGCGCATCAGCTTCTACGCCCCCTACAAGAGCGACCCCGCCCGCTGGAGCCAGGTCCTCGAAGATCTCAAATCCGCCTGACCAAAACGCACTCGCCCGGACGCCACGATTGCGGGAAAAGGCGGTCACGGTCACGCTCACGCTCACGCCAGGTCGAGCTCTTCGGCCATGTAGAGCTCTCGGCACTTTGCGCGCTGAGGCTTGCCGCTCGAGGTCTTGGGGAGCGTGCCCGGCTTCACCAACATCACGTCGCGCGGCGGTAGACCGCACACCTCGAGCGTTCGCGCGTGGAGCCGCTGGCGAATTTCGGCGAGGTCGCCAGACGTCGCGGTCGGGCGAACCTCGGCTACGACGATGACCGTCTCTTTCCCTTTGTAGCCGTCGACCCCGAATGCCATCACGTTGCCGGCGCGCACCCCGTCGATCTCCCCGGCAACCCTCTCAATGTCCTCGGGGAACACGTTGCGGCCGCCGACGATGATCACGTCCTTGATCCGCCCGCACAGCACGAGTTCGCCGTCCAACATGTACCCCAAGTCACCGGTACATAGCCACCCATCGCGGAAGAGCGCAGCCGTGGCGTCGGGTCGCTTGTAGTAGCCGGTGGTCACCGAGGTACCCCTGAGAAGGAGCTCTCCCACGTGGCGCTCTCGCAGGACCACGTACGTCTCGGGATCGACGATGCGGAACTCCAGACCCGGGACAGGGCGTCCCAACAACGGCAATCGTCGGACATGGAGATCGTCGGTCGCCCCAGCGTGCACGACGACCGGCGTAGCGATCCGGTCCCGCTCCAGCACGATCCGGTCGACCGAGTCACACAGCAGACCACGCATCGGCGGAGGGAACGCCCCGCCAATCGCCACTTCCGCCATGCCGAACGCCGGGTACACGGCGCCCGGACGAAAACCGAAGCGGACAGCCTCCGTCACGAACGCCTCGACCGCCACGGGATCGACCGGTTCCGCACCGGACAACGCAATGCGCATCGGCGAGAGGTCCAGACCCTCCATCCGCTTCAACGCCCGCGTGGCCAACACCCACGCGAAGTTCGGGCCGGCCGTGGCCGTCGCTCTCCAGTCCGAGAGCCACTGCATCCAGCTACCGGGATGAGCGAGGAAGTCCTGCGGAGCCGCCTGGACGAGGTGCACCCCCCGAGTCATCGGGATCGCCAGGAACCCCACCAACCCCATGTCGTGGTACAGCGGTAACCACGACATCATCACCTCCGCATCGGTGAGCGCGGCCGCCTCGGCCGAGGCATCGATGTTGGCGCCGAGCACGCGGTCCGGGATCATCACGCCCTTCGGCTCGCTCGTTGAGCCGGACGTGTACTGAAGGATCACGAGCCGCTCGGGGTCGGGCGTTGGAGTCTCCAAGCGCTCCCCTCCCGATCGTCCGAGACCAATTGAGCCCGGCAGCACGGTGCTCATCGGCTCAAGTGGCGGGTCGCCTGGCGACCCTTCGTAGAACCCCGCGAAGGCGTCGTCGATCAGCACTAGCTTCGCATCGCCGTGGCGGATCCGGCCGCGCGTCGACTCCACGAAGCTCGCGAGGGAACCCATGCGCATCGGCAGCGGGAGCACCAGCGAGGCGAGGCCAGCGAGCCAGCACCCCTGGACGATCGTGATCAACTGTCGGCTGGTGGGGCCGAGGATTGCCACGTGGTCACCGGGGATCAGCCCCCTGGCCTGCAACGCTGCGCCGACCGATCGCGCCTCGTCGTGCAGTTGGCGCCACGACAAAAAGTCCGGTCCGGTCGCAGACTTCACCGACTGGCCGACGAAGCGGACCCCCGTGGGTCGGTCGGCGGCGCGCTCGAGTCGGCTGATGATCGAAGCAGGGTGAGACATGGCGGTGGGGCTCGTGGGAGCGGCCCGACGGTAGTCGGAGTCAGCCGCCCCGCGTCGGATCACCCGTCAAAGCGCCGGCGCGCGCGACCAACCAGGAGACGAAGGCATCGACCGGGCACGGCCGTCCGAATTCGTAGCCCTGGCCGTATGCACACCCATGCTCGGTGAGCCACACGGCCTGTTCGGGCGTTTCGACACCCTCGGCGATGACCTCCATCCCGACGATCGGGGCCAACTGAAGTAGTCCATGGACGATCGCCTCACCAGCGACATTCGTGCCGATTCCCTCGACGAAGGTTCGGTCGATCTTCAGATACGACACGGGGACACGGCTCAAGCGCTGGAGCGACGACCATCCCGTTCCGAAGTTGTCGAGCGCGATCGCCACGCCGGCCGACTGCAGTTCCTGAAGGTTGGAGATCGTCACCACGCTGTCCATGGCCGACGTCTCGACCAGTTCGATCGTCAGGCTTGCTGGGGTCATCTGCACTCGCCGTAGCTCGTCGAGCAGGCGGTCCGACAAGTCGGGCAGCGAGACCGTGGCAGGCGTCACGTTGACCGAAATTCGCAGGTCTGGACGTCCGGACCGCTCACGAACATCCTTCAGGGTGTCGAGCGCCAAACGGACGATGGCCATGTCGAGCACGGGCAGCAGCCCAGCATCGGCCGCGACGCCGAGGACGGCGCCAGGGCGAATGTGTGAACCGTCGAGATCCGGCCACCTCAGCAGCACCTCGGCGCTCTCGACGCGTCCCGTCGCCAAGGCCACGATGGGTTGCATGTGGAGCTCGAAACGGTGGTCGTGCAGCGCGTCGCGGATCGAGAGCTCGAGGTTCGTCCGGTGGTCGAGGCTGGCGCGCAGCCCCGCTCCGTAGCGCACGGTGCGGCCTCGGCCCTGCTGCTTCGCCTCCATCATCGCCAGGTCGGCGTCCATCAAGAGTTGGCTGGCGGTCACATGACCGTTGGCCGAGGCGACACCCACGCTGGCCCCTACGTTGACCGACAACCCGTCGACCTCGAACGGTTGCTCGAGTGCCTCGCGTATGCGCCCCGCGCGATCCTCGGACGCGACGATGTCCCCGTAGAGCAGGACGACGAACTCGTCGCCCGCGAGACGGCCGACTATGGCGTCGCCCGACACCTCGCGAAGTCGGCGAGCCGCTTCGACGAGCACGCGGTCGGCGACGTGGTGTCCGTGCACGTCGTTCACGAACTTGAACCGGTCAAGGTCGATGAACAGCGCGCTCATCGGATGCGGATCGGTGCGCCGCGTCGCCAGCGCCGCTCCGATCGCGGCAAAGAGGCCGCGCCGGTTCAGCAGGTCGGTCAGCTCGTCAGTGATGGCCCGTCGCTCGAGGTCAGCGACGCTCGAGGCGGCAGCTTCCCGCGCCCGGGCGCTCTCGATGGCGAAGGCAGCGTGATCGGCCAGCAGCCTGAGTGCCTCGCGTTGGTCCCCGGAAAAATTTCGTTCGGGGGCGGACGTGCCGACCAAGATGCACCCGAGCGGCTCGGTCCCCGTCCTAATCGGGGCGACGAGCACCCGCCGAACCCCCAGGGCCGTGATCGCCGGATTGGCATCGGGGATCACGCGATAGTCGGCGATCTCCGTCACCGTCGTTTCCTGCATCAACTCGATCAGGTGACGGGAGTGCTGCAGGGGGTAGGGATACTCGAGTAACGCAGGAGTGGACGTCGGTGCACCGGCGACGAGTTCCAGGTGGTCGTGGCGGCGCAGGACCACCCCCGCCATGACCCGACCGAACAGGCGCCGGGCGCCATCGGTGATCCGTTGAAGGGTTTCATCCAGCGAACTCTGAGCGGAGATCGACCGCTCCACTTCCCGCAGTACCCCGAGCAAGGCGTTGCGCTCCTCGAGTTTCTCGATGGCCCGAGTGGAGGACAGCGAGACCTCGAGCATGCCCCCTACCGCCAGCCCAACGAGTCGTTCCTTCTTCGTGAATGGGTGAGCCGCTCTGACGAGACCGATGCACTCCCCCGGCCCCGACGCCAGTGGAATCACCAGCGCGTGAGTCACCGCAAGTCCCGGCAGTGCAATGGACCCGATCTCGGGCCCCGACCAGTGCTTCAGTGCGTCCAGCACCACTGCTCGGTCGGCGTCCTGCACTCCCACGAGGTGGGTCTCGAACCCGAGCTGACACACTGCCCCATCGGCCGAGAGCGACGTAACGAGTCGTTCGAGTAACCGAACCTTGCCCTCCTGCGTCCCCATCTCATGGAGTACGCCGAAGAGGCCCGCCAATTGCGTCAGCGTCCATTCGGTCTCAACGCCGCTCGAATCGGCCCCCATGACAACGGACTGTAACAACTCAACCACTATCCGACCAGATCAGGAACAACCGTTCCGATCGGCCTTGGCGGGTCACAGCCACGAACCGGGCGGTCCGACGGCGATGGCCTCCTAGAGTTGGCCACCGTTATGAGCAGCACGAACCCCCAGCATGACGACAGCCCGCCGCAGCGCTACACCGCCGCGCTGGCCGAGCAGATCGAGACACGTTGGCAGGGCCAATGGGAACTCGATCACACGTTCGACGCACCAAACCCGGCCGGACCGTTGGCCGATCCGCAGCGTCTCGGAGGACGCCCGAAGCTGTTCGTGCTCGACATGTTCCCGTATCCCTCTGGTTCGGGGCTCCACGTCGGACACCCACTCGGCTACATCGGCACTGACGTGTTCGGTCGCTTCCGCCGCATGAAGGGGTACAACGTGCTGCATTCGATCGGCTACGACGCCTTCGGGCTCCCGGCCGAGCAGTACGCCATCCAGACCGGCACCCATCCGAGGGTCACTACGGAGAACAACGTGGCGACCATGCGCGGGCAACTGCGGCGGCTTGGTCTGGCCCATGATCAACGGCGCTCGGTGTCCACGACCGACGAGGGCTATTACCGCTGGACCCAGTGGATCTTCCTGCAGATCTTCAACAGTTGGTACGACTCGGCGTCCGATCGCGCGCGACCGATCGCCGAGTTGATTGCGTCGCTGGAGTCGGGTAATTCACCGACTCCTGATGGGCGCCCATGGTCGTCGCTCACGGCGCTCGAGCGCCGCCAGATCGTCGATCACCATCGGCTGGCCTATGTCTCGGAGGCCCCTGTCAATTGGTGCCCGGGCCTCGGCACGGTGCTCGCCAACGAGGAGGTCACCGCCGAGGGGCGAAGCGATCGCGGCAACTTCCCGGTCTTCAAGCGAAACATGCGTCAATGGATGATGCGCATCACCGCGTACGCCGACCGACTCATCGACGATCTGGACATGTTGGAGTGGCCAGACTCGATCAAGACGATGCAGCGCAACTGGATCGGGCGGTCCGCCGGCGCCAGGGTGGTGTTCTCGTCGCCGGCGGGTCCCATCGACGTGTTCACCACCCGACCGGACACGTTGTTCGGCGCGTCGTTCATGGTGCTGGCCCCCGAGCATCCAATGGTGGAACTGCTGACCACTCCCGCTCAGGCCACGGCGGTCGCCGAGTACCGGCGGTCCACCGCTCGCGAGTCGGACATTGCCCGCCAAGTCGAGGATCGGGACAAGACCGGCGTGTTCACCGGCGCACATGCCGTCAACCCGGTCAACGGCCAAGAGGTCCCGGTGTGGATCGCCGACTACGTCCTCATGGGCTACGGCACCGGTGCCATCATGGCGGTGCCGTGCGGCGATCAACGCGACTTCGAGTTCGCCCGGACCTTCGGGTTGCCGGTCCCGGCCATCCAGATGCCCGCCGCCGAGTGGTTCGCAACTCGTGGCATCGACCCATCGCTCGACACCGCGACGTGGCCCGAGGCCTACACCGGCGAAGGCCTGTACGTGAACTCGTCCAACGACACGCTGTCGTTGAATGGGGATCGCACGATCGCCGACGCCAAAGCGATGACGAATACCTGGCTCGCCGTGCACGGCGGGGGCAACGGAACCATCAACTACCGGCTGCGGGACTGGCTGTTCGCGCGCCAGCGCTACTGGGGCGAGCCCTTCCCCATCGTCTACGACGGCACCGGGATGCCCATCGCGCTACCGGAGTCCATGCTGCCGGTCACCCTTCCGCCCCTGGAGGACTTCCGTCCCCGCGACTTCGATCCCAACGATGGGTCGTCCGAGCCGGAACTGCCGCTCGGTCGTGTGGACTGGTGGGCGACCGTCGAGCTCGACCTTGGTGATGGGCCGAAGCGCTACCAGCGCGACCTGAACGTGATGCCGCAGTGGGCGGGGTCGTGCTGGTACGAGTTGCGCTACCTGGACCCCACCAACGAGGACCACTTCGTCGACCCCGACGTCGAACGCTACTGGATGGGGCCCGAGCACCCGGGGCATCCGGGCGGCGTCGATCTGTATGTCGGCGGCGTCGAACACGCCGTCCTTCACCTTCTCTACGCCCGGTTCTGGCACAAGGTCCTGTTCGACCTCGGTCACGTCTCGTCGAAGGAGCCGTACTACCGGCTGTTCAACCAGGGCTACATCCTCGCCGACGCGTTCAAGGACGACCGGGAGATCTATGTGGACGCGCTCGAAGTCGAGCGGCACGAGGACGGCACGTTCACATACGGCGGCGACCCTGTCACCCGCGAGTACGGGAAGATGGGCAAGAGCCTGAAGAACGCCGTGGCACCGGACGAGCTCTACGCCGACTATGGCGCGGATACGTTGCGCCTGTACGAGATGTCCATGGGCCCCTTCGATGCGTCGCGACCCTGGGCTCCGAAGGACATCATCGGGATGTTCCGATTCCTGCAGCGCGTGTGGCGCAACTTCGTCGACGAGAGCACCGGGTCGACGCGGGTGGTGGACTCCCCCACCGACGACGCCACGCAGCGGATACTCCACCGCACCATCGCCGGCATCGCCTCCGACTACGAGGGCCTGCGGTTCAACACCGCCGTCGCCAAGTTGATCGAACTCAACAACCACGTCACGAAGGCAATGGCTGCCAACGGCGGCGCCGGCTTGCCCCGTGCGGTGGCCGAACCGTTCGTGCAGATGCTGTCCCCGTTGTGCCCCCACCTGTCCGAGGAACTCTGGTCGCGTCTCGGGCACCGCGACACGATCACCTATCAGCCGTTCCCGATGGCCGATCCTTCATGGTTGTCGTCCGACACGATCGAGTACCCGATCCAGGTCAACGGCAAGGTGCGCTCGAAGGTCGTCGTCTCAGCCGCTGCTGATGCTGCCACGGTCGAGGCAACGGCTCTCGCCGACGACAGGATCGTTGCCGCTCTCGGCGGGGCGTCGCCGAAGAAGGTCATTGTCGTCCCCGGACGGCTCGTCAGCATCGTCGTGTAGCGCCGCGACGAGTACGGTCGCTCATCAACCGAACGTGAGGAGAGATCGACATGGGCATCGGTGGCGACAAGAGATCGATCGTGTTTCACGTCCTCGGGGCCCCCGAGATCGCGTTGAATACCGCACAGAACGCGCTCGCGGCCGAGAAGTTCAAAATCACCCCGGTGGACGCATGGACCTGCAAGGCCAGCCGCAGCAGCAAGGGGAAGTCGCTGTTCCTCGGCGCCATCGCGCCCTTCGTCGAAGTGACGCTGACCGCGCGGTCGTCTGGGGCCGAGCCGGGAGTGACGATCGTCCAGATGGACCAGATCCCTCCGGGCTGTGTGTACGCCGGTGGCGTCGTCGGTGTGAAGCGGAGCAGGAGCCACGTCGATGCCGCCCGCGATCACCTCCAGGCGGCGTTCGCGAGTGCTGGCGTTCTTCGTAGCATCTCCGAGAACTGACCCCCGATGCCGACAGCCACCGCGGCGTCGAAGAAGGCACGAACGGTGGCGCGGTCCGAGGCCGTGAACGCGATGTGCGACTCACAAAACCCTTCCCCGGAATTGAAGGCACCGAGCCAGAAGTCGGGGTGAGGCGGCACGCCGTACCCCATGGCAACTCCGAAGTCCATCAACCGGCTCGCTCCAAGCGGCTCACCCCTGTCGCCGCTTGTAACAGTCAACGTCCGCCGCCGAGCTGCGAGTTCGTGTCGCAATTACCAATACCGACGACTAAGGTAAGGGTCGTGAAGACCCGAACCAAAGTCGCTCAGGCACCAGCGGGCTACGACACTTCGCACTATCCGGCGTTCGCGGTCACCGTCGACGTCGTGATCCTGACGATGGTCGAACGGGTGCTGCACGTTGTCCTCGTGCGTCGCGGGCAGGCGCCGTACGAGGGGATGTGGGCGATTCCCGGCGGCTTCAAGCTGCCCACCGAGACGTTGGATCAGGCCGCAACGCGCGAGTTGGTCGAAGAGACTGGGGTCGACGCCGCGAGTTTGCTGACCCAGTTCGGGGCCTACGGCGATCCCGGGCGCGACCCACGAATGAACGTCGTGACGGTCGCCTACCTCGCCATCGTTCGCGAGGTAGGAGCGCTCGTGGCGGGCACCGACGCCGCTGCGGCGTCACTCGTCCCGATCGCCGAGGTGGTCGGGGGCCGAGTCGAATTGGCCTTCGATCATCTCCGGATCATCCGCGATGCGGTTGCCCGCGTCCGTATCGACCTCGAGGCGACAGGCGTAGCGACGGCGTTCGTCGGCGCAACGTTCACCCTGGCCGAACTGCGGGCGGTGTACGAGGCGGTGTGGGGCGTGCCACTCGACGGTGCGAACTTCCGACGCAGCGTCGTCGCGGAGACCGGCTGGGTGATCCCGACCGGACGTCGCGCCCCCTCCGGCTCGGCGGGCGGCAAACCCGCTGAACTCTTCCGAGCAGGCCGGGCGTGGCGACACGGCGGGCCCGTTCGACGTCCCCGACAAGTCCAGAATGGAAAGTGAGGATCCTGATCTATGGAGGGCGAGTTCAAGGGGTGACGACTACACCCAGGATGATTTCACGGCGAACGGTGAGACCTACGACGTCGTCTTCGACGCAGTCGGGAAGTTTTCGTTCTGGCGCTGCCAGAAGTCTCTGACGAAGTCTGGGATGTACATGGTGACGGACCTCGGCAGGATGTGGCAGAACCCCTTGTTGGCGTTGGTGACCCCCCTCCTCAGACACCGCAAGGTGCTGTTTCCGCTGCCTCGATATACGAAGAGCGACGTGCAGTACCTCAAGGGACTCATCGACGCCGACACATATCGGGCGGTCATCGATCGTCGCTACGCCCTTGAGGATGTTGTCGAGGCAACCCGATATGTCGAAACCGAACAGAAGACAGGCAACGTGGTCCTGACAGTCAGCCACGGCCTCGCTCGATAGCTCCGCGTCAGGCCTCGTCGAACGTGATCACGTTCAACAGACCTCGTCGAACGTCCGCAGTCACCTTCCGGCGTGAACCGTTACGCCACAGTCCAGCGGTGGGGCTGGCCTCGAGGTTGGCGAGCCACTGCGAATCTGTCCGCACCGTGCTGACCGTGACGCGCCGGCCAGCTCGAAAGCCGACGACCGGAACCGAGCGCTTGAGTCCGGAGCGGCGACCAGTTGTCTCCAAGACCACGAGTCCGAAGCCCACCGGCAGTGGCGTCCCGAATCCCGCACGCACTGCCGGCAGGACGACGCGGTTCAGGGCCTCAAAGCCCGCTCGGATCAGGTTTTTTTGCACGTACATCCGAACCGCTGTCGTCGACCGCGTATTCCCGCAGCGCGGTGGCCTCAGATGAACGTGGCGAACTGATCGAGCGGCATCCGCTCGGCCCGCAGGGTGTTGATCGGCGCCGACGGATCGGGGGTACCGATGGACATACCACAGAACAGCATCTCGTTCCCCGGCGCACCGACGAACGCGGTGACGGCCTTGTGACGTACTGACCAATACTCCTGCGCACAGGTGCCGAGCCCACGCTCGACGGCCAACAGCATGAACGTCTGCAGGTACATGCCGAGGTCGCTCCATTGCGGCAGGCCCATCTGCCGATCGATGTAGCAGAAGAGGGCGGCGGGAGCTTCGAAGAAGTCGTTGTTCCGGGCGAACTGGCGGCGCCGGCCTTCCTTGTCCTCCCTGCCGACCCCAATGGTGGCGTACATCTGCTCGCCCAGGTTGTACCGGTTGGTGCGGTAGGGCTCGCTGAGCGGTTGCGGGTAGATCTCGTACTCGGACTCGTCGATGGGTGGTTGGGTGGCGAGAAACGCACGGAGCCGGGCCATCGAATAGCCGTTCACGGCGTAGATGCGCCAGGGCTGCACGTTGCCACCGCTGGCCGCCCGTGCCGCGTCGTCCACGAGACTGCGCAGCAACTCGTCGGAGACGGGTGCCGCCGTAAACTGGCGGACGGACATACGAGCATTCACGGCATCGATCACGTTCATGCGGCGAGGGTAACGTCGCGGCGCTGCTGAGAACGCGTCGCCTCAGTCCTCGGGCGGTTGCAGGATCTCGTGCTCGGAGCGGGCGAGCAACGCGTGGACGAGCGGCGGCGCGTACCGGCGCTGGATGGTGACGCCGTAGAAGTTCTCGTACAGATCGGGAACGACGGCATGCTCGACCAAGCGACCCGTCCGCAGCTCGTCTTGGACGACGACGGGTGGCAACAAGGCGATGCAGTCAGAGTCGCGCGCCAGCAGACGCAGGAGCGCCATGTCGTCCACCTCGGCCCTCACCTGGTAGCGGATCCCGAGCTGTTCGCAGTGCAGGTCGAAGCTGGCCCGGATGTCGTTGTCGCGGCCGGGCAGCAGCAAGGGAAGGCGAGAGAGGTCGCCGGGGTACCGGAAAGGCGAGGCCGGCCGGGGACGGCCGACGAGGCTCACGGGTTGCCGGGCGATGCGCTGGCAACGCCACGGATCAGTGGCGCTGGCGTGCACCCGCTGGTTCGACAGGATGAGGTCGATCGAGTGCACCCGCAGCCGGGACAGCAGCTCTGGCATGCTCCCGGAGATCAGCACCAGCTCGACATCGGGGCGGTCGAGCACCGGTCGGATGAAGTTCTCCTGGAAGTTGCGCGACACCGTGGCGACCGCGCCGATCCGCAGCAGTTGGCGCTCCTCGCGTCGACCCTCTCGCAGCACCGCCATCAACTCGTTGCCGGTGGCGAAGATGGTCTCGGCGTAGGCCAAGGCCACCTGACCGGCCTCCGTGACCGTGAGGGTGCGGCCCGTGCGCTGGAACAGCGGCTGTCCCACCTGGGTCTCGAGCTCTTTGATCTGCGCCGACAGTGCGGACGGAGACACGTGCAGCTGAGCCGCCGCCCGAGTGAGGTTTCCCTCCTTGGCGACCGCCCAGAAGTAGCGGAGGTGGTGGTAGTTGAGACGTGACACTCCAGGCCAATCGTTCGGTTTATATGAACATAATATATCAAACTATGTGCTGGACAGAACGCTTCCCCATCGTCAGAGTGTGACGGTCCCCACTCCCAAGGATCGGTCGCCCTTGTCCTACGCCACCTCCACCTCCTCTGCCCTGCCGCTCTGGCAGAGCGCGCTCCTGCTCACCCCGGCCGTGGCGGCCCTCGCCGCCGTGGTGGTCGCCCGGCGAGCGGGCTCCGTGGCAGGCGCATGGCGATCGGCGCGGGTCGCGTCTCTGGCGATGCTGGCGGCCGCTGTCGCCGCCGCCATAGCCCGGGGAACCACGCAGGATCGGGCAGGGGTGGCATTGCGGTCCGACACCGTCGGCGCCGCCATGCTGATCCTGGTGAGCTTCGTCGGGTGGGTGGTCATCGGCTACTCGCAGCGGTACGTGGCGGGTGACCCGCACGAACGGCGCTATATCAGCCGACTCCTGGCCACGGTCGCCGCCGTCACCGTGGTGGTCGTCGCCAACGATCTCGTCGTGTTGGTAGTGGCGTGGACGGCCACCAGCCTGGCGTTGCACCGCTTGCTCACGTTCTTCGGGGATCGGCCCGTGGCGGTTGCCGTGGCCCACAAGAAGTTCATCCTCGCCCGCGGCGCCGATCTCAGCATGATCGGTGCCGTGGTCGCTTTCGGCATCACGTACGACACCCTGCGCATCGACAGGATCGCCTCTGCGGCGAGTGCCGACACCGCGCTGGCGGCCGGGGCGCACATCGGGATCGCGTTCGTGGCGCTGGCTGCCCTCCTGAAGTGCGCCCAGCTGCCGTTCCACGGGTGGCTCCTCCAGGTAATGGAGGCGCCGACGCCCGTGTCGGCGCTGCTCCATGCGGGGGTCGTGAACCTCGGAGGGTTCGTGCTGCTGCGCTTCGCGTCGGTGGTCGATCGGGCCGTCGAGACGAGGGTGCTGTTGGTACTCGTCGGCACCACCACCGCCGTAATCGCCTCGTTGGTGATGACCACCCGGATCAGCATCAAGGTGTCCCTCGCCTGGTCCACCTGCGCACAGATGGGCTTCATGCTGTTGCAGTGCGGCCTGGGTCTCTGGGAGATGGCGCTGCTGCACCTACTCGCTCACTCGCTGTACAAGGCCCATGCGTTCCTCGGCGCCGGCGGCGTGGTGCGCCAGACGCAACGCAAGCAGCTCGCCCCCGCACCGATCGCCCCCACCGCGGGGGCGATGGCCGTGAGCACAGCGACGGCGGCGGTCGCGACGGTGGCGGCCGGCTGGGCGTGGGGGCGACTGCCGTTCGCCGAGCGTCCGTCGGCCACGATCTGGGTGATGGGCGGCATCATCGCCCTGGCCCTGGTGCCACTGATGAGTGCGTCCGCGAGCCGCGCCGGACGAAGGGTGCACCCCTCGGCGATCGGCCTCGCAGCGTGTGTGCCCCTCGCCTACTTCGCCCTGCACGAACTCTTCGGGCAACTCGTCCCGCACGGGCCGCCAGCACCGCCGGCGCTGCTCGTGGTGGTCGGCGGCGCGTTCGCCCTTCTGTTCACGGTGCAGGCGCTCTGCGCCATCGCTCCGGGACGCGGCGTCGCCAGGCGACTCTACCCCTGGATCTACGGCGGACTGTTCATCGACGAGGCGTTCACCCGTGTGGCCTTCAAGGTCTGGGGACCACCGCCGCCCCACGCCAGGGGCGGCCCACTCCCCCAGCTCGACGCCGTGCCCGTGTTCGCATCGACGACGCCCGATCGGAGCCTCGTATGACCATCACCACCACCCCGGACAACGCATCGGCGTCCGTCGCCGCTGCGATCACGGCGGCGAGCGATCGCATCGCCCCGACGTGGCCCCTTGACCAGTTCATCGCCGTCAACCCCTATTGGGGTTGGAGGAGTTCGTCAGCTCCGGACACCGCCGCCATGCTGGGCGCGCTGGCCGGCACGAGGTTGACGATGCCCCGCTCATGGTTCCGCGAGGAGTGGGCCGCCGGACGGCTCACCGTCGAGCACCTGGCGGCCGCGGCCGCCGCCATGGGAGAACCAGTGCTGGCGTCGGCGGCCCTGGGTGCGCTGCAGCAACCGTTTCCCGACGCGCCGCCGATCCCCCGCATGGCGTTGGCCACGGACGTTCGTGACCTCGGAGGTGCGCCGCGGCCTGGACAGACCTGGGCCGAGCTCGTTGTCCACCAGATCAGCCAGCACTGTGCGGCCCACTTCGACCGCTGGCAGGCGGCGTGGCACCCGGACCAGGAGGTCGACCTGTTCAGCGGATGGCGCCTCCAGTTGTCGGCGTCGCACGGCGTCAAGTGGCGGCGTGGCGCGTCGTGGGCACGGGCCCAGATCTCCACGTTGCCCGCCCGACCGCAGGTGGCCATCGACATGTTGCTGAGCTCGTTGAGGATCCCGGAGGAGGGACACGAGGCCTATCTCACGTCGCTGCTCCTCTCGGTCAACGGATGGTCGGCCTGGTGCGCGTACGGTCGCTGGCAGGCTCGGCTCGTCGGCGAGGACTGCGATGAGATCGTCGGCCTGCTGGCCATACGGCTCGCCTGGGAGTGGCTGTTGCGCCACGACGCCGACTCGCCCGACGAGGCGGACCGATGGGACCGCTGGTCGGGCTCGTGGGCGGGCGCACGCGACTTGGCCGCCGAGATCGGTCGGGAGCAGCGCATCGACTGGCTGCTCCAGCTGGCCGTTGAGCGGACGTACCAGGCCACGTTGATCGGTTCGCTAGTGGTGGCCGACCCGGCGCCCGCTCCCGCGCCGGCGGCACAGGCCGTGTTCTGCATCGATGTGCGGTCCGAGGTCTTCCGACGGGCGCTGGAGTCGGTGACGCCCGCGGTGCACACCCGAGGGTTCGCCGGGTTCTTCGGGCTCCCCATCTCGTACACGCCGGCCGGCAGCACGCTCACCCGCCCCCAGCTGCCCGGCCTTCTGGCTCCCGCCTTGAACGTCACCGAGATCACAGTGGAAGGCGCCAAACGGGAAGCCGTGATCGACGAGCGCTCATCGGCACTGCAGGGCCGACAGCGGTGGAGCAGCTTCCGCAGCGCGCCGTCGTCGGTGTTCAGCTTCGTCGAGTCGATGGGCCTGCTGTACGGCGGGAAGCTGGTCAAGGACAGCGTGGCGCACACCCACGCGCCGTCGAAGTGGGAGAACGACGGCCTCAGCCCGGGCTCCGCCAAGGGCCTGCGACCGCGGCTGGGCATCGTGGATGACGATCCCGCCGCGACCGCGGTGATCGCCGAGAACGTGTTGCGGGGCATGGGGCTGATCGGTGGGTTCGCGCCGGTGGTGCTGCTGTGCGGCCATGGCAGCCAGACCGCCAACAACCCGCACGCCGCGGGGCTGGACTGCGGTGCGTGCGGTGGCCAGACGGGCGAGGTCAACGCCCGCACGTTGGCCGATCTCCTGAACTCGGTGGCCGTTCGGGCCCACCTGGAGGCGCGCGGCATCCCTATCCCCTCGAGCACCTGGTTCGTTCCCGCGCTCCACAACACCACGACCGACGAGGTCAAGCTCTTCGACACCGAACTGGTGCCCGAGTCCCAACGGGCCGAAGTGGCCGAACTGCAACGCTGGTTGGCGGTCGCCAGTGGCCGAGCGCGAGGCGAGCGGGCACGCGGACTCGGGCTCGGGCATCTCGTCGACCATCCGGAGCAGCTCGAGAAGGCGATCCTGGAACGCGCCAACGACTGGTCACAGGTGCGACCCGAGTGGGGACTCGCCGGCAACGCCGCATTCGTCGTGGCGCCAAGGCGGCGAACCCGCCACATGGACCTCGGTGGGCGTTGCTTCCTCCACGACTACGACTGGCGGCTCGACACGGATCTGTCGGTGCTGACGCTCATCATGACGGCGCCGATGGTCGTCACGAACTGGATCAACATGCAGTACCACGCCTCGACCGTGGACAACCGGCGCTACGGCAGCGGCAACAAGGTGCTGCACAACGTCGTTGGAGGGCGCATCGGAGTGTTCGAGGGCAACGGCGGTGACCTCCGGATCGGGCTGGCCATGCAGTCGCTCCACGACGGACACACCCTGCGCCATCCGCCGTTGCGGTTGTCGGTGTTCATCGAAGCCCCGCGGGCCGGGATCGATTCGGTCATCGGCTCGCACGCGGTCGTGCGCGACCTGGTGTCCAACGGGTGGATTCACCTGCTCCGCATCGAACCGTCCAACGGTCTGGTCGAGCGGTGGACGCCGGAGGGCTGGGTAATCGAAGCGGCGGATCAGACCGGACGAACGCCGGCCGCCACGAACATCGCGAACGCGTAGACGCCGCTGCCATCGTCGAGGGCTGCCTCGACCACCCCCGAGAACGCCCGTATCTCGGCCTCCGACGAGATCACAGCCGCCGCCAAGCGCCTCAACATCCCCGCTGTCGCCTGCATCGACGCGTGGAGTTTCCGACCGGCCCACGGTTGCGCCCATGGGCCGTTCTCGACGGAACTCTTCAGTCGCCTCGCCACGCCCGGATCACCGGGGTGGATCATCCACGATCCCCAGTCCGTATCAGCGATGACCACCCTTCCCCCTGGCTTCACGATACGGCGGGCCTCCCCAGGAAGCCGTCGACGTCGACCATGTCGATGGCGCTCCCGAACACTCCCATCACGCCGACGGCTACTTCGCCCGAGCAGCTGCCTTCAACGAACGGTTCGACGCGATGTTCTTCGCGCAGGCGCCTCAGGCCCGGCGGCAGCGGATCCAGAGTTCGCGCAGCCCGCGGTGCGTGAAGCTCGGGACGTCCCGCAGGTCGTTGCGGCCCGGCTCGAGGTCCATGTCCGCCAGCCGCTCGAGGAGCACCTCGAACGCGACACGGCCCTTGAGGCGGGCGAGCGGCGCGCCGACGCAGAAGTGGATGCCCTGGCTGAACGCAAGGTGGCTGCGGGCGTTGCTGCGACGGATGTCGAACGAGCAAGCATGCAGCGATGCGCCGCACCGAGAAGGTCTTGTTGACCAACGTGCGGTAGTGACTGTGCACGGGCGGGTCGGCGCTGAGCATCGTCGCCAGCCGGGCGTTCGGATCGGGCGGGTGCTGGCCGTTCGGGCCTGCGGGTACGCCGACCCCACTGGCCGAGGAGAACCGGGCCGGGTCCATGAGGACCTCGACCACGTGCTCGTAGCTCGACACGAGGAACCAGTCCTACCCGGGGACGCGGAACACGGGGTCCTGCGCTCGCATCGCCTCGTAGAACGGGAACGGGCACCCGACCGTTGCCGGGTCGAGTGGATCGAACTCACGAGGGTCCCCTGCCACTTCCTTCGTACTCCTCGGTCAGCGGTCGCTCGGAGCGTAGGCGCTCGGTTACTCCCGACGCGAGTAGTCGGACTCGAACGGAGACACCGCGTACATCCGGGTCTCGCCCGATGTCACGAAGTGGGCCTCGTCGGCACGGATCCTCGCCAGCACGTCGGGGTCCGCCAGCGCGGCCCGCCACGCCTCGTAGTCGGCGGTCGATGCAAACTCGAGCTCCGTCACCACGTCGTACGCGAAGTCAGGACCGCCGGGCCGTGACGACCCGTCGACGTAGTTGCGCCGGTACGTAGCGTAATACGGCAAGAGCACATCCACCATCGGCGCGTGCACCGTCTCGTAATGGTGGCGGAACTGCTCGGTCGTGATGTCCGCCCGCTTCTTGATGAACACGATCACCTTGATCACGGGTTCACCTTGTCAGGTGGACGAGCGGCCGTGATGCATTTCCCGAAGGCCGGGCCTGGCGATCGCGTGACGACGGCTGCCGATCCGGCGCTCTGTGACGATGGCAAACTTTGCCAATGTGGTCTATCCTCACCGGGATGACGACCATGAACGTGTCGCTGCCCGAGAAGCTGAAGGCGTTCGTCGACACACAGGCGCAACGAGGCGGTTACGGATCGACGAGCGAGTTCGTTCGAGACCTCATTCGCAGGGAGCAAGACCGCCAACAGCTGCGAGCCCTGCTGCTCGATGGCGCGTCCTCACCAACCGGACCGATCGCTGATCGAGGCTACTTCTCAGCGCTGCGAGTGCAAGTCAACTCGACGGACTAAGCCCCGTGACGGAACGCCAGGCGCATCTGCGCTCAGCTGCAGCCTCGGACATCGCCGACGCGATCGCGTACCTGCGCAGCGAGGCCGGCGACGCTGTCGCGCTGGCCTTCATCGACGCACTCGAGAACGGGATCAACCACATCGCACGCTCACCGAATGCGGGGTCTCTGCGATTCGCCTACGAACTCGGCATCCCCGACCTCCGGGCGTGGGGCTTGAGGCGATTCCCATACGTGATCTTCTACGTGCCGTTCGGCGACCGCATCGACATCTGGCGTGTGTTGCACACCCGCCGCGATCTCCCGGGAGCTTTCCCCCGCGACGACTGAGCCCAGGTACAGGTCTGGTCGGAGGTGAGCCACGTCGGCCCCTCCGTTGGCGATGCATTGCGGGTCCACGAGTTCGATGTGTCCGGTGGCCTGATGAAGCGCGTCGCCACCACCGGCACGAGTCGCAGTTCGTAGCCTGCGGTCGCCCTGCGCATGATCCGCCGGAACTCCTCGTAGTACGCGGCGCCACCGCGGAACACCGACAGCCGTTCGAGCGGGTCGGCCCGGTACCGCGAATGCTGCTCCACCCCGGCCACCACTTCGGGGTGCGCCGTTTGCACGAGCAGCGCGCGAATCCCACCGACGAACGCCGCGGCGTCGCCGATCACGCGCCACGACACCGAATCGGGACCGAGCAGACCCGGGTCACCGTCGTAGTCGAGGGTGTGTTCGAGCGGTTGCGGACCGTGGGAGAAGAGTGCGGTGGTCGAGCCGACCACCTGGTCCTTAAGTTCTCGGATCAAGCGCTGGAGCCGAGCCGGTGCGGCGGGTAACCGGGGTAGGACTGCTTGAAGACCCCGGAATGGATGAGCACGTTGGCGGCCACGCGGCCGCTCGATGCGTCGGTCAGGGTCGTCCGGGTCCAGTAGCTCTCCGTGCGCCTGCTCTGGCTGAGCCCGACGATCTCACGGTGGATCACGTACTCCTGGTCGACGAACAGCGGGCCCTCGATCATGCGGATCTCGAGGTCCAGGAACAGCCCGAGCACCGGCGACCTGACGGGCCAACCTCGCCCGACCCTGTTCGTCAGCACGCTCGCCATCTCGAACGGGATGATCGGGCGCCCCCACGGCGAGGACGCCCCACCTTCGGGCGTGTAGTACGGGTGCGGTTCGGTGATCTGGTCGAGCTTCTCGGCGAGCGAAAAGGGGTAGCTCGGGCCGTTGCGATCGGCGTGGTTCACCGACGTGACGCCGTCGTCACGGGTCATGCCGACGTGCAGCCGATCGAGGATGACGAGCTCACCCGGGTCGCCCTGCGCCGCCCGCCGCGCATCGAGTTCGGTGGTGGGATGGTCGGGTCCGAGCGAGACCGTTCCGCTCAACACCGGTGTGCCGTCCGGCTTGTGCGCCTCGATCCTGGCGATCTCCCCACCGCCCGTCACGGTCGTCATCGTCGCTCGGACCTCCTCGGGTTCGACCACCATCGTGCGGAAGTGGCAGCTGATGCAGCCACGCTCGAACCAGGCGTCGCCCCACAGCAGTTGCGCCAACGGGTCGAACTGGCTGAAGTGGGTCGGTGCCTCGATCGGCGCGCCGACCAGCCCCAGCGTGTCGGCGGTGCCTTGGTCGTGGATGCTGAGCTGACCGGCATTCTCCTGGTGCTGGAGCATCTGGGCCGGCGACCGGTACGGCCCCGTGAGCGTGAGCGGCGTGTCGAATCGCATCAAGTGACCGTACTGCGGACCGGATTCAGTAGACGATGTCGAGCGCATGCCTCAGGGCTTGTCGAACTCGATCCCCTCAGGAGAGATCCCCACTCGATGCTGGGCAGTCAGTCGCCCCCAGAATCCGGAACTGGACTCGCACCGGCTCGGTCACGGTTGCGCGTCCAACGAGGAGGTGCGCACGAGCTTCTTGTTCACGAACTCCTGGATACCGAGCGCCGAGAGCTCCCGGCCGTAGCCGGAGTTAAGGATCCCTCCGAATGGCAGATCGGGTGCGGTCCATGTCGGGTGATTGATGAAGACCATTCCGGTGTCGATGCGCGCCGCGATCTTACGGCCGCGGGCGACGTCACTCGTGAAGACCGAACCCCCCAGACCGAAGGGTGTCGCATTGGCGAGCGCGATTGCATCGTCTTCGTCGTCGACACGGAAGAACAGCGCGACAGGACCGAAGAACTCCTCGACGTACGCGGGGTTGTCCGGCCTGATGCCGCTGAGAATCGTTGGTTGCATGAATGCCCCCGGGCGGTCGACGCGCCGACCACCGATCACGATGGAGGCACCCGCAGCAACGGCATCATCGGTCTGACCGAGCAGCTTGCTCAGTGCCGCCTCGGACGACAACGGCGCCAGGGTCGTGGACTCGTCCATCGGATCTCCGGCCTTGAGGGCGCCGAGCGCAGCTTGGAACTTGTCGAGGAACTGATCCGCGAGCCGCTCCATCACGATGAAACGCTTCGCGGCGATGCACGATTGCCCGGTGTTGTTCATCTTCGCCCAGACAGCCCACTTGACTGCGCCATCGAGGTCTGCATCGTCGAGAACGATGAAGGCGTCGCTCCCACCCAGTTCCATCGTCGACTTCTTGAGGTTCTGACCGGCTCGCGCAGCGACCGCGCGCCCTGCGTCGGTGCTCCCGGTGAATGCCACCCCGACAACTCTCGGGTCGTCAATCACGTTGCCGACCTGGTCGTAGGAGATCCGTAGGTTCGTGTACGCACCGACTGGTGCACCGGCCTCGGACCACAGCGTCTCGAACAGCTCGGCGCTTCGAGGAACCGACGCTGCGTGCTTGACAAGGATCGTGTTACCGGCCATGAGGTTCGGAGCAGCAAACCTGGCGAGCTGATAGTACGGGAAGTTCCATGGCTCCACGCCGAAGAGCACGCCGATCGGCTCGTTCGCGATGGTTGCCTCGCCCGACGCCGGTCGGAGCACTTCGGGTGCCAGGAACGCCTCGGCGCGCGATGCGTAATAGTCGAGGATGTCGGCGCACAGGGCCACTTCGCCACGGGATTCGACGATTCGCTTGCCCATCTCCTCGGTCACGGGGCGGGCGAAGCGGTCGACGTCGGCGCGCAGGATCGCTGCCGCGTTCGACACGACAGTCGATCGCATCGAGAACGACGACCTGCGCCAAGTCCCGAAGCACTTCGCCGCTTCACTGATCGCGGTCTCCAACTGTGCGCCGCTCAGCTCGTCGAACGTCTGCAATGTCGCGCCGTTGAAGGGGTTCACACTCTCGTACGCCATGTTGCGCTGTCCTTTGGGTCGGCCGTTCGGTGCGTGCGCGCCACACCCGATCCGGCAGCGAGGCAGTACCCGCGTGCCGTCGTACCTAGACGCGGGTGCCTTGAACACACTCTCGTATTGCTGTATTTTCTCCATGGCGCGAGCAGCG
>JBKJJS010000360.1:0-2621 GCA_046597895.1 Ilumatobacteraceae bacterium | reverse complement strand
CCGACGTGGCTGTACATGCCCAAGGTGATCGAGACCGTTGAGTGGCCGAAGCGCTCCTGAACGACCCGGGGGTGGATCCCTCGCTCGAGCGCGATCGTCGCCCACGTGTGACGAAGTCCGTGCAGCGTCAGCCTCGGTAGGCCGAAGCGCTCGACGCGACGGAGGAACATGGCGCTGACGGCCTCGGGGCGCAATCCGGTCCCGTCGAGCTTGATGGAACACCAGGCCGTGGTCGACGAAGTCCCGGCCGACCAACATGCGCTCTTCGATCCAGATCCGGGGCAACGTGATGGTTGGCGAGCCGAAGACCTCTCACGGCCGACGCCCGATTGCCCTCGACAAGGGCACCGTGGCCGTGCTTCGCGAACACCGTCGGCGCATGCTTCGAAGTCGGTCTCGCTCGTCTGGGCGCTCGGGTCGGACGCCGACGCCCGCGTAGTCGAGGAGGCGCTCTACGCCGCCCGGGACGAAGTCGAGCGGTACCTCGAAGCCAACGCCTGCTTCGTCCGCCGGGGCCACGCCGGCGCTGTTGTCGAGCCGGGGAAGGGGTTCCTCGGGGCTGTCTTCCTCCACCGGACGAGCCGGCTCGGTGATCCCGGCCTCCACCTCCACCGGACCGTGTGCAACGTCACCGAAGGCCCCGACGGCCGGCGCACCGCGCTCGACGGCAAGGCCCTGTACCGAGAGCGCTACATGACGGCCCGCAGGACATCGTTCCGGTGTGATCCGCTGGACATCGTTCCGTTGGGGCAGGTCGGTTCGCTGCAGGACATCGTTCCGTGCGGGTGCCTGATGTGAGGGTGGAGTTGGGGGGTTGGCTCGATCGTTCACGTCGAGCGAGGAGTCCAGGTGTCCGAAGAGGAGTTGCGCAAGGAAGCAGTACGGCGTCGTCAAAGCGGCCAGAGTGCTGAGGAGGTCGCGGTGGCGTTGGGGCGGACGAGCCGGTGGGTTCGCAAGTGGACCTCGCGGGCGCTCGAGGAGGTCGGCAACCTGCACTGGGCGGCGGGCCGCTCACGGGCCCCGCTCACCTCACCGACGCGGGCACCCGATGAGGTCCGACGGGCGATCATCGATGCCCGGCTGCGTCTGGTCGCCAACCCGCGAGGCCAGTACGGGCCGTTGGCGGTGGCATGGGAACTGCGACGTATGGGTATCGAGCCGATCCCGGCGCGCTGGACCATCGAGCGGGTCATCACCGCGGCGGGTCTGGCCCGGCCCCGGCGCCGTCAAGGCGGCTACGTCTCCAAGGGTGTGCCCTATCCGACACTGATCGGTGCCGAGCCCGGCACCACCCACCAGATCGACATGGTCGGCCCCCGACACCTCGACGGTGCCGTCGAGTTCCACGCGTTGAATCTGATCGACGTGGGCTCTCACGCTGCTGGCAGCGAGATCCTGCCCGCTCCCCGCCCACGCCTGATCGCCGCGGGCATCGCTGACATGTGGACCACCCTGGGGGTGCCGGCGGTCGCCCAGTTCGACAACCACTCCAACTTCCGTGGCGCCATCCCCCCGGCCTGGTCGCAGTTCGGGCCGGTGGTCGCCACCTGTCTGGACCTTGACGTGGTGGCCCGGTTCATCCCGCTTCGCGAACCCTGGCGAAACGGGATCATCGAGCACTTCAACGATGTGTGGGACAAAAGCTTCTTCCGTACCGACCGATTCACCGGCCTCGACCACCTACGCGCCGAGAACGCCAGCTTCGTTGCCTTCCACAACGAACATCACCGCTACTCCGCCCACGGCGGCGCCAGCCCCGACGAGGTGTGGGCCGGACGGCTCTACCAGCCGCTATCGCCCGGCTACCAGATCCCCACCAGCCTGCCCGCCAAAGGCCGCATCGAAGTCGTGCGCTACGTACGTTCCAACCGCGCCGTGGACCTGTTCGGCAAACGCCTCACCGTGGCCGAGGAACACACCCACCAATACGTCACCGCCATCATCAAAGTCCGAGCCAAACAAGTCATCGTGGTCACCCTCGACGGCGAAATCATCCACGACGGCCCCTTCCCCCTATCCCGAATCCTCCGATGACCCGGAACGATGTACCGCAGACACCCACCTGCCGCCACCGGAACGATGTCCCGCGATCAACACACCTCGGGAATCACCGGAACGATGTCCTGCGACCCAAGAGCTACACCGCCGAGGCGATCTTCCAGGCGACGCTGCGGCGCGAGCTCGTCGTCCGACTCGGCCTCGTGTTCGACGAGATCGACCGGCACGGCGTCGCCGAGGTGGTCGGGGTGAGCGCCGACATGCGGCGGGCCTTCTCGCGTCGCCGAGCCGAGATCGTCGCCGAGATGGATCGGCTCGGCGTCCACTCCGGTGCCGGCGCCCGGGTCGCCACGCTCACCACTCGCCGGCCGAAGCTCACCGGCGTCACCGAGGCCGAGTTGCGGGCCCAGTGGACGCGGCGTGCCGGAGACCATCGCTTCGACCTGTCAAACGTCCCGAGGGTCATGCGGTCACCGGTGCTCCGAGTGGACGACACCGACCTCACCGCAAACCTCACCGCGGACCACGCGACGTTCACCGCGCGAGACACGATCCGGGCTACAGCCAGAGCCGCCAGGCAAGGGGCGAGTCTCGACGAGATCCTCGATCGCGCCAGGGCCCTC
>JBKJJS010000238.1:0-3327 GCA_046597895.1 Ilumatobacteraceae bacterium | reverse complement strand
GGAAGGTTGCACCCGACGCGCGCCGCTTGTTCCGATGGCCAGCCGCTCCATGGCACTTCCCCGAGCGGCCCCCGTCCTTGACGCGCATCGAGGGCGGCTGTAATTTCCATCCTAGTTAATTATCCATAGCGGAAACCTACGAGGCAGCCTCGGTGACAGCAGTGATCGACGAAGACCGACTCAACGAGACCTTCGCGGCGTTGGCCAACTCGACGAGGCGAGCGATCCTCGCCCGCCTCGCAGAAGGCGAAGCGACCGTCAACGAGCTTGCCGAACCCTTCGACCTGACCCTGCCGGCGATCTCGAAGCACATCAAGGTCCTGGAACGGGCCGGCCTGGTCGTACAAGGGCAACGAGCCCAGTTCCGGCCGTGCACGCTCGACGCCACGCCACTCGAGGAGATCTCGACATGGGCCGAGCGCTACCGCCCCGTGTGGGAAGCCCGCTTCGACCGCATGGACGACTACCTCGCCCACCTCCGACCAACACGAAAGACCAAAGGCACACGATGACAGACGACAGCGCTTCCCAAGACGCCGTGGTGATCGAGCGGAGCTTCGATGCATCAGCCGCGGTCATCTGGAAGATGTGGACCGAACCCGAACACTTCAAGGCCTGGTACGGACCGGCCGGCGCCACCATCCCTGTAGCGAAGCTGGACGTCCGCGTCGGCGGCGTTCGTCTGGTGTGCATGGAGATGGACACCCCCGGCGGCCCGATGCAGATGTGGTTCACCGGCGAGTTCCAAGAGGTCGTCGAACACCAACGCCTCGTGTACACCGAGTCAATGTCCGACGAGCACGGCAACGTGGTCTCTCCCTCAGAAGCAGGGATGCCCGACGGGCATCCGACGACGACCACGGTCACCGTGGAGCTCGAGGACGTCGGCGGTCGCACGACGATGGTCATGACCCACGCAGGCGTCCCCGCAGACTCCCCCGGTGCAAGCGGATGGACGATGGCGTTCGACAAGCTGGCCGCGATCGTCCAAGCCCAGACCGCCCGATAGCCAGGGTGTGAGCTCTCCGCCGGCGGGGGCACGAAGACCGTCGACCGCGCCGATCGCAGGCGCGGCCCGCGTTCGACGCCTCCGCAGCAATATGTAACAATCTCTTGCAATTATGGTGCCGAGGGCGACGGGCCGATGAGCGGGCGGGCGCTGGCATGCGTCGAGATCGGTGGAAGCGGCGTGCAGACCGTCGTGTTCCGGGACGGCGCCACGCCCACCTTCTACGACGAACTCGCTGTAGGCGAGAGCGATCGGCTGGCGATCGCCGTACCCGGCTACATCGTCGATGGTCGAGTGGTCGGCGCGTCGAACCTCGACTGGTTCGACGTCGATCCCGCTGAAGCGCTCGGTCTGTCTCGGTCGGCGGAACTGGTGCTCAACGATGCGGAGGCCGCTGCCCTGGGCGAGGCGGCGTTGCGGAGCATCGAAGACGTCACCTTCGTCGGGCTCGGCACGGGCGTCGGCGGAGCGGTGGTGCAGGGCGGCCGACAAGTCGCCGGGAACCTCTTCGGCCACATGCCCGGGTTCTCCGCGGCGATCTGTCCGTGCGGAGAGACCGGTTGCCTGGAGACCGTCGCCGCCGGCTGGTCGCTGCCGCCGCGGCTCTCCCGGGGCACGGCGTACGCAGTGGGTGAGGCCGTCGCGCAAGCCATCCGCCGGGAGTCGACGGCGAACACTGAGCTCGTCGTTCTGGCCGGGGGGCTGGCTCGGGCCTATCCCCGCATCGTCGATACCGTGCGCAGCCAGCTCGTCGACCGCATCGTCGAACCGTCGGCGGCGCCGGCGAAGGCGAAGTCGGCAGCCGCCTGGGGTTTGCGCGCCGTCCTCACCGACAACCTGATCCCTCCCACGACGAGGAGCACCGCGTGAACGTGTCCGAACGTTGGTTCCGTCCCCTGGCCATCATCACGGCCAGCCTGTTGGTGACCTCGCTGGCCTCCATCGGTCAGGTGCGCCACGAACAGAACGCCGCGAGTTCGCTGCTGCGGACCGAGACGCCGGCCAACGATGGCGCGACCCCCTCGGCGATACCGGCGGATGCCGCGGACACGCCGTCGGATCCCGGTGTCGTTGGTGAGGCGGCGCCGGTCGCCGGAATCAGCGGATCGTCAGGCTCGACCCCGGCCACGGTGAAGGGAGGGCCGAAGTCGGCCGGGCCGAAGTCGGCCGGCGCAACGACGGTGGCACCTTCTGCGGCACCGACGACGGCGCCGCCGCCGCCATTCGGCCCCACGTTCGTTACCGGTTCGGCCATCCCGGACTTCGGGCTACGCACGCAGGGCGTGACCGCCAAGGAGGTCAAGATCGGGGTCTCGTACAACGTCGCCGCCTGTGGCGACGCCGGCACTCTCGAAGCAGCCTTCGGAGCCTCGACGACGGGCGACCCGAAGAAGGCCATCGACGCCTTCACGCGCCACGTCAACGAAACCGGCGGCATCGGCGGGCGCACGCTGAAGGTGGTCATCGTCGACGACGGTGGAGGCGGGTGCCCCGAGAAGGCGTCCGCGGCGGCCGTGAAGATGCTCGAGGAAGAGAAGGTCTTTCTGGCCATTCCCGGTCTGCACGTCGAGTCCGACTACCTCATCGAGCACAAGCTGCCCGTGTTCGGAGGCCGCGACGACCCTGCCGCCATCGCCAGGTCGGGGGCCAACGGCATCATGCTCACGGAGGCCATCGAGCCGACGCTCGAGAAGTGGTCGGCATTCGGGCGCTACTACCTCGACAGCGGCGCCCGCACGCCGTGCCTCATCCACCCGGAGAGCGGTGCCTCGGGCGACTGGAACAGCCACGAGAAACTCATGGTCGCCAAGTTCAAGAAGTACGGGCTCACCTTCAAGGACATCATCACCTACCAGGAGGACGTCTCGACCGCGCAGACCCAGGCCAACACCATCGCCGCGCGGGCCAAAGCCAACGGGTGCGACCAGGTGTACTTCATGGCCGGCAACCCCATCGCCCTGGTCTTCTTCACCCAGGCGATGGGGTTGCCGGCCATGAAGTACACCTGGTCGCACCCGTTGGCTTTCGCCCGCGCGGCGATGGTGTTGGCCTGGGTCTGGGCGGTCGAGACGTCCTCTTGGTAGGTGATGATGTCCTTGAAGGTGAGCCCGTACTTCTTGAACTTGGCGACCATGAGCTTCTCGTGGCTGTTCCAGTCGCCCGAGGCACCGCTCTCCGGGTGGACGAGGCACGGCGTGCGGTTACCGCTGTCGAGGTAGTAACGCCCGAACGCCGACCACTTCTCGAGCGTCGGCTCGATGGCCTCCGTGAGCATGATGCCGTTGGCCCCCGACCTGGCGATGGCGGCAGGGTCGTCG
>JBKJJS010000156.1:0-6156 GCA_046597895.1 Ilumatobacteraceae bacterium | reverse complement strand
GGTGGTGGTTCTGGCGGTGGTGGTTCTGGTGGTGGTGATACTGGCGGTGGTGGTTCTGGTGGTGGTGATACTGGCGGCGGTGGTTCTGGTGGTGGTGATACTGGCGGCGGTGGTTCTGGTGGCGGTGATACCGGTGGTGGTGGTTCTGGTGGTGGTGATACCGGTGGCGGTGATACCGGCGGCGGAGGTGGCGATGTTCCCCCGCCGTCGCCCGGTGCCAGTGGGGCGATTGCGGCCGCCAAGAGTCAACTCGGTGTGCCGTACCGGTTCGCCGCCGAGGTGCCGAACGTGGCATTCGACTGCTCGGGCTTGACCAAGTGGGCGTGGGGCAGAGCCGGCGTCGGCATGCCTCACCAGTCTCGGGCGCAGTTCGCCAGCTTCCCGCAAGTTCCGATCGCTGAGGCCCAGCCCGGCGACCTGCTGTTCTTCCGCTCGCCCATCAGCCATGTGGCGCTGTACATAGGGGGTGGACTCCTCATCCACGCGGTCCAACCCGGCACGTTGGTGTCGATCGCGGCCGTACGGTGGGGCAATGTTGTCGGCGTCGTCCGACCCGGTTGATTGGCTCGCGGCAATCGGCGGAGTCAGTTGCCGTTCGTCGACCAGTGCCAGGCCTCGACACCCCGGTTGCGGAGCCCGACCCGTGGGGCGTGCCCCGAGATCCATGCGTAACACCAATGGCTGTAGTTGCTGATCAGTTCCCCGTTACACGCGAAGTCGACCGCAAGGCCCTTCTCGTGCATCGAGTGACCGGGGCGAGCCGCCGGCGGCCGGCATTGCGACGAGGGCTTCAGCCAGATCTCGTAGTTGGAGGACCCACAGTTCGCCCGGCGGGTGTCGATCTGGGCTTGCGCTGACCGGAAACCTCCGCCGCTCAGGTTGATGCCGTCGGCGGCCGCCTCGGCAACCAACTGCGCAATGGCCTGTCCGATACTGGCATCGACCGTGATGCCGTTCACCCGCACGAGGCCGTTGACGGCTGTCGGCATCGGGGGAGCGACCGGAAGAACGGGGACCTTCACCTCGCCTTTTGCGGTGATACGGGCCGTCGGAACCTTGGCCGCCAGTGCCAGTTCCCGGGCGGTGATCTGCTTGCTGAGCGAGGCATCGAGTATGGCGAGACCGGCGGCCTCCGCCAGGGTCTCATCGATGCGCTCGTCGACCTTGACGGCCAACTCTTCTTGCTGGGCCTGAGCATCTTGCAGGTCGACGATCTTGGATTCGACCTTGAGCCGATGCTTCTCGGCGCGCACGACCGCGTGGTCGGCGCGTCGCTTGGCTTCCTGCAGATCGGCCTGAGCGGCCGCCAGTTCGTCGAGGGCGCTGGCGATGTCCCCGGCGACCAGTCCGTACAACACGTCGTGCTGCAGGCTGTCGGCCGGGCTTCCGGACACCAGCGTTGAGAACAGGTTGGACTCTGATCCCGACGACGTGTAGGCGCGAAGAGCCGCTTCCTTGACGGCGGTGTCCATCTCGCCGATGCGTACCGCCATGTCCTCGACGCGCTGCTGTGCTTCGGCGACCTGCAGGCCAGCCTTGGTCTGTGCGGCCTTCGCATCGTCGAGAAGGTTCGTCTGGTACTCCACAAACCCGTCGAGGTTGTCGAGGGCTTCCTCGACATCTTTCGCATCGGCCTTCAGCGCATCGAGACGGCTGGCGGCGACGGCCTTCTCCCGCCGCACCCTGTCGCGTTCGGTGCGCGGGTCCTTCGGGTCGCTCTTGTCCCCCACGGCAGGGCTGGCGGCGCCCGCGGCGAACAGGGCGAGGGTAAGGAGGAGGGTGGCGGCGCGCTTCATGAGAGGAGGTGCCGCCCGCGGTGGTGAGTGTACCCCTCGCGTCGCGTGGCGGCTACCGTCAGCGCCCGTGGTTCGAGGCATCGACGAAGCCAAGGTAACGGCATGGCTCGACACGCATGTCGACGGGGTCGCCGGTCCATACCGGTTCGACCTCATCGCCGGCGGTCGGTCCAATGTCACGTACAAGGTCACCGACGCTTCTGGCACGGCGTTCGTGGTGCGGCGACCTCCGCTCGGGCACGTGCTGGCGACGGCCCACGACATGGCACGGGAGCATCGCCTCATCTCGGCCATCGGCCAGACCGTCGTGCCCGTGCCAAGGACGCTTGGCCTCTGCACAGATCTCGAGGTGAACGGCGCGCCCTTCTACGTCATGTCCTTCGTCGAGGGCGTCGTGCTCGATGACCCGGCGAAGGCCGAGACGATGTCGCCCGCGCTCCGGCGTGCCGCCAGCGATCATCTTGTCGACGTTCTTGCCGATCTACACGCGGTCGATGTAGAGGCCGTTGGGCTCGGCTCGCTGGCACGACACGATGGCTATATCGAGCGCCAGTTGAAGCGGTGGACGACGCAGTGGGCGAACAGCAAGACACGGGAAGTTCCCGCCATCGAGGAGCTGGCCTCCCTCCTGGGGAAGCGGATCCCGCCCCAGCATGGTGTCTCGGTGGCCCACGGCGACTACCGCTTCGGGAACTGTCTCACCGATACCCGGACCGGGCGGATCGTCGCCGTGCTCGATTGGGAACTCTGCACGCTCGGCGACCCACTGGCCGACCTCGGCTACCTCGGGATCTATTGGAGGGATCCGGGGGCAACGGCGGTGGGAACCGCCGACCCGTCCGGTATCGAGGGCTTTCCGCGCTACGCCGAACTCGTCGAACGCTACGCCGCCCGTACTGGCCGCGATGTGAGCGACATCGAGTACTACCGAGCCTTCTCGGCCTACCGCCTGGCCGTGATCGGTGAGGGTGTGTACGCCCGGTACCTCAACGGCGCGATGGCCGATCAGGGCCCGGATCTCGAGGCGATGAAGCAATCGGTCGAGTGGCGGGCGGCGACAGGACTCGAGATGGCGAGGAAGGTTCGCCCGTAGCCCCTCCGGGGGGATGTCACAAATTTCGGCTCATGGGAGCCCGAGTGCATCCAGCGCGTGCTGGCGCGCGGCGGTGTAGTCGGCCTTGCCGTTGGGTGACCGTGGGACCTGGGAGACGAACACGACCCTCTTGGGCGCCTTGTAGTGCGCCAGTTCCCGTTTCACGCTGGCAATGATCGCCGCCTCATCGACATCGGCTCCAACGGAGAGCGCGGCGATCGCCGTGACAGCCTGGCCGAACTTCTCGTCGTCAATGCCGACCACGAGGCAATCAGCGATACCAGACACCCGTTTCACCGCCTCCTCGACTTCCTCGGGGAAGATCTTCTCCCCGCCGGAGTTGATGACCTGCGATCCCCGCCCGAGCAGGATCAACGAGCCATCGGCTGCCACCTTTGCCATGTCGCCGGGGAATGAGTAGCGGACACCGTTCACGACCCGGAACGTCCTCGCCGACTTCTCGGCATCCTTGAAGTAACCGATCGGGATGTTGCCACCGGATGCCACCATGCCGATCTCATCGGAACCGGGTTGCACTTCGCGGCCGTCCTCGGTGAACACCTTGGTGGTCGGTATCTGGGTGAACTTGGCCGTGTCTGCCGGCATGCCTTTCATCGAGATGGCGGTGCCCATCGAGCCCTCGGTCGAACCCATGGCGTCGAGAATGACCAGTTGTGGGATGCGCTCCAGGAGTTGGTCCTTCAGCTCCGCGGTGAACATGACGCCCGATGAGATGAGCATCTTCAACGACGAGGTGTCGTATGGCGTCCCTTGGGCAGCCGCTTCATCGAGGGCTTTCACCATCGGTCGTGCAAAGGAGTCGCCGACGATCACGACAGTCCTCGCCTTCTCCCGCTCGGTCAACGAGAACATCTCGTGCGCGTCGAAGCTCTTCGCTTCGAGCGTGGCGACACACCCGCCGGAGAGGTGGGGGATGAAGGCGCCGAGCCATACGCCGGTACCGTGCATGAGCGGACATCCGGGGATCGACACCGGCGACAACTCGGCCTCGTGGGCGCCCTTCACGAGACCGCCGATCAGCGAGGGATCAGTGGGAGGCGCCAGGCCGATGAGTGGGAAGCCGCCAATCACGAACGTCGCGGTGAGCCCGCCGATGTCGTACATCACGCCTTTCGGCATGCCGGTGGTACCACCGGTGTAGAGCATGTAAATGTCGTCCTCGCGTCGCGTGATTCGGTGCATTGGCTGGTGGGCGGCGACGACGCTGTCGTAGTTGAGTGCGCGCTCGACCTGGCCTGGCGCGCCGTCATCCACCTCGATCAGAAGTTTCAGCCCCGGCAGCCGATCCACCACCCGAGCCACGCGGTCGCCGAGTGAGGAGTGGAACACCAGCGCCTCGGCATCGGCATTGTCGAGCAGGTACCAGAGCTCCTCGTCGAGGTAGCGGTAGTTCACGTTGACCGGGACGCCCCGCATCTTGAACCCGCCGTACTGGCACTCCAGGTACTCGTTGCCGTTGTAGAGGTACATGCCGATCTTGGAGTCCGGCCCGAGCCCGGCCGCGACGTAGGCCGACGCGAGTCGAGCCGCCCGGTCGTCATACTCCCGCCACGTCCTGCGCACGTCGCCGTGAACGAGGGCTGGCGCGTCGGGCATGGCGTCGGCGATGGCCTCCCACACGGTGGCGAAGTGCATTTCCATCAGCTGTTGGGCCCTCTCATCTCTGACGCTCCTGGCGCTCACGTTACGGCCCGTCCACTCCGTGATGAGTGGTCAGGGCGATTCGGCAAAGAGTCGCAGATCGGTATGCCGCGCCAGTGCCTCGAAATCCCTGTCGGCCTGCAGGACGTCCAGATCGCAACGGATGGCGACGGCGGCAATGAGGCAGTCCGTGAGGGCGCGCACCGTCGACCCGGCTCGCCGGCACTGCCGGTAGAGCATCGCGGCCTGTTCGAAGTCGGCGAGACCGACGGTGGCGACGAACTTGCATCGGCCCAGAAGCCGGCGCAATTCGGTGGCGTGGGCTTCGTCCCGTGCCCCGGCCAGGACCTCCATGACGACGACCTCGGTCGTGTGGAGGGGAATGTCGGCTCGGAGCAGGTCGCGGACTTGATGATGCGCACTGCTCCCGGTGGCGCGGAGATACTCGACCCAAGCGGACGTATCGACCAAGGTCACCGGAGCTGGGCCACCGTCGCGCTCGAACGGATCTCGTCCAGATCGGCGTCCCAACCGCGGCCCTCCATATCGAGCGCCTCCTCCTTCGACATCGCGTCACCAACGAGGCGTCGAAGGGCGAAGTCCACGGCCGCCCGCTTGGAGGTGAGGCGATATCGACGCATGGCCTCGGCCACGAGGATGTCGTCGATCTCGACATTCGTTCGACTCATAACACCATGATACACCAATAGGTGTAGCCGGCCGACCGACCTGGAGTGGGGTCGACGCCACGGTCTCGAGAGGGTTCCGGCGAGGAGCGTGTCCGCAATCGCTGACGAGTGAAGTTGTCAGCCGCGGGTACTCACCGCGACGTACTTGGTTTCCGATGTCTCGAAGCGCCTCGATGACATTGCGGACCTCGAGCTCCTGATACTTCCGCGAGGGCGGCGCTTCGAAGCTCCCGTCGTAGATCCCGGCGACCTGCTCGACCGACAGCGTGTTGCCACAGCTCGCGGTCGTCGCTTGAGCACCCTTGATCAACGTGACGTTGTAGAAGTCCTCCGCAACGTTGGGACGCAGCGGCGTTCCTGCGAGGTGCTCGCACTTGGACCGAGCTTCGCCGAGCTGCAACCACCGAGGGATCACCCGCCTATCGGGACTGGCCACAGCGAGCTACAGCGCCGAGAGCGGCCTCTCTGTTCACGTTGTGCCAGCGCTCCAACCAGGATGTGCCGGCCCTCAAACCAGGATTTGCCCTTACCTCAGCTGATTCCGAGCACGTCGCCAACTGCGAGGTCGTCGGCGGCGGTGAAGGTCCGCATCACGAGCTCGTCGAACAGCTTCACTCCGCGCTCGTTGGCGGGGTCGATCCCGAGCAGGCCTCCACCGAACGTCACGGTGTAGAAGAGCACGCCCTCGAGGTATCCCTGCCACAACCGCTCGACGGTGGCGTACTCGCCGGTGACGCCGGCGCGCATCAACCCGGCCTGATACCGCTCGACGAGCTCGCGCTCCATCTGACGGCGCACCGGTGGCGTGAGGTTGGTGACGATGAAGTAGACGAGATCCGAGCCCCCTGGAGCGCGCATCGACATCTGCCAATCGACGAGAGCGAACTCTCCGTCGGCCCGCCCGTCGGCGTCGAAG
>JBKJJS010000468.1:0-8833 GCA_046597895.1 Ilumatobacteraceae bacterium | reverse complement strand
CCGCAATTTGCGTGGCACGCGACTGTTCCGCTCCGCGTTGCTGATCCCGATGCTTCTCACTCCCGTGGCCGTCGGGCTGATGTGGCGCTTCATGTACGACGGTGACCTTGGCGTCATCAACTGGCTGCTCGAGTCCGTCGGCCTTTCACGCATCCAATGGCTGGGCGATGACCGCGCCGCGCTGATCGCCGTGGTGATCGTCGATTCCTGGCAGGCGATCCCGTTTGTGATGCTGCTCACGTTGGCCGGACTGCAGGGCCTGTCGACTGCCCCCGTGGAAGCGGCCAAGGTCGACGGTGCCGGACCGTGGCAGGTGTTTTGGCGGGTGACGCTGCCGATGCTGCGACCGGTGCTCGCGGTCATCCTCGTGATCCGGATCATCGACACGTACAAGATGTTCGACGTCATCTTCATTCTCACGCGCGGCGGGCCCGGCACGGCCACGCAGACGCTCGGGTTGCTCAACTACAACACCGGCTTCAACTTCCTCGCCACCTCGCGCGCCGCGGCCATCGGTCTGGTGCTCGCCGCACTCACGATCCCGCTCTACTTCCTGTGGGCCCGCGCCAGTCGGAGGGCCGAGACGTGAGCAACCATCATCGGGACGAGCCATCCGGAACCCTGCTGGGCAGGATCGTGTCCTACGCCATCCTGGTCATCGCCACGCTTGGTGCACTGTTCCCCCTGTTCTGGACCATCTCCACGAGCATCAAGAGTCGCTCCGACACCTTTGCCGACCCACCGAAGTTCGTCGACTTCGAACCCACCGCGAAGAACTACCGCTTCTTGTTCGATGACCCGAACTTCTGGCGCATCGTGCGCACCACCGTGCTCATCACCACGTTGTCTTCGCTGTTGTGTCTCGTGATCGGCGGCTTCGCCGCATACGCGTTGGCGCGGACCTCACGCTTCCCCGGCCGACGCCCATTGGAAGTAGGGATGGTGATGGTGCGGGCCATCCCGGCGATTGTGTTGATGGTGCCGCTGTTCCAGATCCTCAGCGACCTCAACCTCTACGACAACGTCCCGCTGATGATCGTGCTCTACGCCACGGTGAACCTGCCGTTCGCCATCTGGCTCTTGACGTCGTTCATCGACCAGATCCCCGTGGAACTGGAGGAGGCTGCCCGGGTCGAAGGAGCGGGCGCGTGGGCGCTGACACGCCGCGTGTTGCTCCCGCTGATGGGTCCCGGACTGGCGGCCACCGCGATCTTCATCGCGCTGTTGACGTGGAACGAGTTCCTGATCCCCGTGCTCCTCGCCGGTGAGGACAGCAAGACCCTGCCGGTGTACATCAGCGGGTTCATCTCCAACCGCGCGCTGGACTGGGGTCCGATGGCCGCGGCAAGCACGCTGGCGATCATTCCCATCGCCGTGCTCACGCTGGCCGTCCAGCGCTGGTTGGTCAGCGGCATGTCGTCAGGCGCGGTGAAGGAATGATGCCGGATCGACACGACCTCGTGCGTGCCGCACACAACCAGGCCGTGCTCAGCGCGGTGGTGGAGTACGCGCCCGTGAGTAGGACAAAGCTTTCCGAGATCACGGGTCTCTCCAAACCAACGGTGCTGCGCATCGTCAACGAATTGGAGTGCAGCGGGCTGATCCGCGCCGTGGGCCACACCTCCGGCACGGTGGGACGGTCGGCGCTGCTCTACGAGGCAAATCCCGCTGCTGCTGTGGTCATCGGCGTGGACCTCGGTGGGACCAAGGTAAGGGCCGCGCTCGCCGATCTGGACGGCACGGTGCTGGCTGAAGAGGTGGCCCGCACGGACCACGGGTCGGGGGCGCTGGTCAGCCAGTTGACACAGATGTGCCAATCGCTGACCCGCGCCGCCGGAGTGGATGTCGGCGCGCTCACCGACCTTGTCGTGGGTACGCCCGGGGTGGTCAGCGCCGACGGCACGCTCTCGCTCGCCGCCAACCTGCCCGGCGCGCAGCGCGTGGACCTTGCCAGTGAGCTCGCGAGACGCCTCCACGTTCGCGTGCTGGTGGAGAACGACGTCAACATGGCCGCGCTCGGTGAACAGACAAGCGGGGCCGCGACCGGGTGTACGAACTTCGTCGTCATCTCCGTTGGCACGGGCGTCGGCATGGGTCTCGTCATCGACGGCAAGCTCATCCGCGGTGCGCACGGCTCGGCGGGCGAAGTGGCGTACCTCCCCCTCGGCGGTGACCCGCGTTCCCGCGCGGCACGTCGTCACGGCGCCCTAGAGGTGCGCACGGGTACGGCCGGCGTGCGCGCCAGACTGCGCCAGGAGTTGGCAGGCGCGTCCACCGGGACCACGAGGTTGCGCCCGAATAGTTCTGTGGAGTCCGTCTTCGCCGCAGCCGCCGAAGGCGATCCCGTCGGCCGGGCCGTGGTGGCCGCCGAGGCGGAGTTGCTGGCACAAGCGGTGCTCTCCGTGGTGTCGATAGTCGACCCCGAGGTGGTGGTCCTGGCGGGCGGCATCGGTGCCGACCCGATCCTGTTGGATCCGGTGAGACAGGCGTTTCACGAGATGGCCGCGGTTCCGGTGAGGATCGAGACGGCGATGCTCGGTCAGCGTTCGGGAGTGGTCGGCGCGCTGGCCATGGCGCGCGAACTTGCCCGCCAGCGAGTGTTCGCAACAGGAGGGAACTGACAGTGGCACAGCTTGCGATCCGGGGTGGAACTCCAGTCCGTGCCCGGGCCTACCCGCCGTGGCCGCAGTGGGACGGGCGCGAACGCGACGGCCTGGTCGCCGTGCTGGAGTCCGGTGACTGGTGGGCCACCGAGGGCACACAGGTGCGGGCATTCGAGCGGGCGTGGAGCGAGTTCCATGAGCTCGGGCAGGACGGTTCTGTCGCGGTGACCAATGGGACGCACGCCATCGAGTTGGCGTTCACCGCGCTCGGCGTGGGTGAGGGTGACGAGGTGATCGTGCCTGCATGGTCCTTCCTGGCCACCGCCTCGGCGGCACTGATGGTCAACGCACGGCCGGTGTTCGTCGATGTCGATCCTGCCACCGGCTGCATTGACGTCGCGCTCGCAGAGGCGGCGATCACCCCACGCACCGCCGCCGTCGTCGCCGTCCACGTCGCAGGTCATCCCGCTGACATGGATGCCCTCACGGAGCTGTGCGCGCGCCGCCGCTTGGCTTTGGTGGAGGACTGCGCGCATGCGCACGGTTCGCGTTGGAACGACCGCCCCGTGGCCACCTTCGGAGACGCGGGCACGTACAGCTTCCAGGCCTCCAAGCTGATGACCGCAGGCGAGGGCGGGGCCGTCGTCTCTCGGCGCGCGGACGTGGCGGCGGCGGTGGCCTCGTACGGCAACTGCGGGCGACGGCCAGGTGAGTGGTTCTACAGCCACTATGTGCTCGGCGGGAACTACCGCATGACGGAATGGCAGGCCGCGGTACTCCTCGCCCAGTTGGATCGTTTCCCCGAGCAGCAGGCGCGCCGGGACACACACAGCGCGTACCTCAATCGGGAGCTGGTGAACCTGCCGGGGGTCACACCTCAGCGCCGTGACCCACGCTGCACCGCGCAGGGCAACTACTGCTACGTGGTGCGCATCGACGCGGCAGAGTTCGGCGCACCGAGGGAGGCCGTGCGCAAGGCGCTGCAGGCGGAGGGCATCCCACTGACGATGAGCTACCCGCCGTTGCACCGGCTGGAGGCGTTCCTCGATCCGAACGGCTTCGCGCCTCGCTACCGCAGCCGCACTGGGATGCAGTGCTTCGAGGAACTGCACCTCCCAGCGGTGGAGGCTCTGGCGGAGCAGACCCTGTGGTTCAAGACGTCGGTGCTGATGGGTGAGCAGTCCGATTGTGACGACCTGTTGGCGGCCATGGCCAAGATCCACCAGTACGCCAGCGAACTCGACGGTTTGGAACTGTCGTGGCCGTGACTATCGGGGCCCCCTTCCGTACGCAGGAGGCCGCCGTCGCCGAGGTGCTCGCAGGCGTCGGGCCGTACGTGGCCGTGGTCAACGATCCGCCGTGGTCCGCGCTCGCGGGACGTGTGGCCGAGCCACAGGCCGTGATCCCTGCCTGGGACATGGACGAGGTTCACCTGGAGACGCTGGTGGCCAGCGTGCCTGACAGCGCCGACACGTTGGTGGGGATCGGGGGCGGCACCGCGCTCGACACAGCCAAGTTCCTCGCATGGAAGACCGGTTTGCGCCTTGTCCAGATACCCGGCATCACCTCTGTGGATGCGGGTTTCACTGATGCCGTCGGGATCCGCCGCGCCGGCAAGGTGCGCTACATCGGCACCGTCGTGCCAGAGGTAGTGGTGTTGGACATCGCCCTTGTACAAAGCGCCCCGAAGCGACTCAACCGCGCCGGTATCGGCGACATCCTCTCGTGCCACACCGGGCTGTGGGACTGGCGCGCGGCCTGCGACCAAGGCGCGGGTCCGCCGTGGCGAAACGATCTCGTCGCGCTGGGCCGCACGTTGCTCGTCGAACTGGAGGCAGCGGCGCCGGATGTCGCCGCGGTCACGGACGAGGGTGTGCGGTTTCTCGCCGATGCCTATCGGCGCATCGGAGCGGCGTGCGCCGAGGCGGGACACAGCCGCTTCGAGGAGGGCAGCGAACACTTCTGGGCGTACGCCTATGAGCACGCCACCGGAACTCACCTCGCGCACGGAGAGCTGATCGCGTTCGCCGTCGTAGCGCTCAGCCACGTACAGGGCAACGATCCCGAGTGGGCGAGATCGGTGGTGCAACGATGCCGCGCCGTTGCGCATCCCGATGATCTCGGCATCACCGAGCAGGACTTCGTTGGCGCACTCATCGGTCTACGGTCGTACACCCGCACCGAAGGCCTCGACGTGGGCGTAGCCGATCTCGTGGAGATCACGAACTCGATTGCCCGTGATGCGTGGTCGTTCGCGAGCCGCTTGCCGCGGATGACGGAGATCGAGGGCTGATGCTGCGCGCAGGGGTGGTCGGCGCGCAGTTCGCGGGAACGTTGCATGCGGAGTCCCTCCTGGCAACGGGTCGCGCCGAGGTGGCCGCGGTCGTGGCACCGTCCGAGAGTTCCCGCGTATCGTTTGCCGCGCGATTCGCCTGCCGCACGTATCCCTCGGTGGAGGAGATGCTCGCCGCCGAGGCACTCGACATGGTCTGTCTGGCGATGCCCACCCGGCTCCACGCGGAGGCGACGATACGAGCCGCCGCCGCCGGCGTGCACGTGATCTGTGAGAAGCCGTTGGCGATGAACCTCGCGGAAGCGGACGCGATGATCACCGCCTGCCACGACGCAGGAGTGCACCTGCTCTACGCGGAGCAACTCTGCTTCGCGCCCCGTTACCGCAAGGTCAAGGAGCTCATCGACGCCGGTGCGCTCGGGGACGTGATCCAGATCAACCACTGGGAGCGCCACGGCGGGCCGCACGCCGCATGGTTCCACGATCCCGCCGCGTCCGGAGGTGGCGTCACCTTGGACATGGGCTGTCACGGCGTGGAGCTCGCCCGTTGGCTGCTCGGGCGGCCGGCGGTCACGTCCGTGCACGCGCGCATCGGCATTTTCACCCATCGGGATGGCGAGGTGGACGATCACTCGCTGATGACGCTGGCGTTCGCAGGCGGTGCGCTGGCGGTCATCGACTCCTCGTGGGCGCAACCAGGTGGCATCGACGAGCGCCTTGAAGTGCTCGGCACCAAGGGCGTACTCAAGGCCGACCTCGCGCGCGGCCAGTCACTGCTGGTGTACACCGATTCCGGCGTGGGCTACGCCGCGGAGAAGGCCGGCGTGGAGCGCGGCTGGCTCCATGTCGCGCACGAGGAGGCCCGCACCTGGGGCTGGTACGGCGAGTTCGCCCACTTCGTCGCCTGCATCGAGGGGACCGCCGTCGCCGAGGTCACCGGGCAGGACGGCAGGGCAACGCTGGAGATCGTGATGGCGGCGTACCGCTCCGCGGTGGATCGCGCCGAGGTGCCGCTGCCCTACACATCTACGGACGCCACCCCGATCACGCCGTGGCTCGCCGCAGGAAGAGAGAACTGAACCGATGGCCCGCATCTCCTTCGAGGGTGTCCGCAAGGTGTTCGCCAACGGTGCGGTCGCAGTTGACGGGCTGGACCTCGTCATCGACGATGGCGAGTTCCTCGTCCTTGTCGGGCCGAGCGGGTGCGGCAAGACCACCTCGCTGCGTATGGTGGCCGGGCTGGAGTTTCCCACCGATGGCGTGGTGCGGATCGGCGATCAGGTGGTCAACGACTTACCGCCGAAGAAGCGCAACGTCGCCATGGTGTTCCAGAACTACGCGCTGTACCCGCACTTGACGGTGGCGGAGAACCTGGCCTTCGGGCTCAAGCTGCGTCACGTGGAGCGCGGTGAGATCCGTCGGCGCGTGCGGGCGACGGCCGAAACGCTTGGTCTGACGGATCTGCTCGATCGTCAACCGAAGCAACTCTCAGGTGGCCAACGCCAGCGCGTGGCGATGGGCAGGGCCATCGTGCGCGAGCCAACCGCGTTTCTCATGGACGAGCCGCTGTCGAACCTGGATGCCAAGCTGCGCGTGCAGATGCGCGGCGAGATCTCCCGTCTGCAGAGCTCCCTCGGGGTCACCACCTTGTACGTCACTCACGACCAGGTGGAAGCGATGACCATGGCCGATCGGGTGGCGCTGATGAACGACGGGGTGATCGCGCAAGTAGGCCCGCCACAGGAGGTCTACGACCGCCCGGCCACCACTTTCGTTGCCGGATTCATGGGCTCACCGCCGATGAACCTGCTCCCCGGCCGCCTCGAACACGTCGATGGCGAACTCGGCGTACGAGTGGCGGACCACCGCTTCGCGCTCCCCGCGGCGCTCGTGGCGCACCTGCAGACGGCGCACACCGAGAACGAGGTGACGGTCGGTGTGCGCCCCGAGGACTTCATACTGGTGGGGCCAGGCGAGGGAGTCAGCGTCATCCCCGACCTCGTCGAGCCACTGGGTGCGGAGTTGCTCGTCCATGTGCCGGTCGGACCTGGCCCGGGGCACTCGGACGGCACGCACAACCTGATCGTGCGCTGCACGGCGCGCACTCGCGTGGCAGCCGGCGAGCCGATCCACCTGCGCGTCGACCCTGAGCGGATTCACCTCTTCGACACCGCGTCCGGTCAACGGCTCAACCCGTGAGCCTGGACATCATCACGGTTGAGCGTCCACGCGACGCCGGTCCGATCGTGGCCGACATCGTGGTCGAGCTGATCTCGTCAGCGGTGCGACCAGTACTCGGACTGGCCACCGGTGCCTCGATGGTTGCCGTGTACGACGAGCTGGTCGCCCGCTACCGGCGCGGCGAAGTGTCCTTTGCTCATTGCCGGGCGGTGCTCCTCGACGAGTACGTCGGCCTCACGCCCGCCGACCCTGAGTCCTGTGGAGGATTCATCACCGCGCACCTTTCCAGCGGGGTCGACCTCCGCGAGGACGCCATCCTCGCCCTCGATGGATCGGCCGCAGATCCGTATGCCGAATGCGAGCGGTTCGAGGCCGCTCTCGTCACGATGGGTGGGGTGGATCTGCAGCTACTCGGCATCGGCCGCAACGGGCACCTTGCCTTCAACGAGCCGGGGACGTCGTTGAGCACGCGTACACACGTCGCCGAACTTGCAGCCACGACGCGCTCGGACAACGCACGAGGTTTCAGTGGTGCGGTGCCAGCGAGGGCGCTCACCCAGGGCATCGCCACCATCTTGGACGCGCGCCACCTGGTCCTCCTGGCCTTCGGGGAAGCCAAGCGCGCTGGGCTCGCCGCGGCGCTGTCTGGTCCGATCGGGCCAGACCTACCGGCATCGGCGGTCCGCATGCATCGCCGTGTGACCGTCGTAGTCGACCGCGCCGCTCACCCCTGACGGCTGGCCGGGGGCCGCAGCGCAGCAGGCACCTCAACCTCGCGACGCTCTCGAGGTTCATCGGCGCGCGTGTACGCGCGATACGTCGCACTTGGGCCGGTGGCATGGGGCCAGCGTGGGTAAAGTCAGAGCATGTTCGAGCCCAAGAAGCTGATCACGGCGGCTGACATGGACACGATGACGCCGCAGGAACGCGCCGACGCCGTTGATGCCGCGGTCTGTCGGGATTGGGAGGCGGTTGATCCCGACTTCCGTCGTCGAGCGCTTGACGAAGTCCGCGAGGTCAACGCCCGACTCCGTACGAATGCCTGACCGGCGCCGTGTCGTAGTCGGGGGCTAGCAGGGGTTCGGATCAGCTGACCGCTGCGGGCACTGACTCGCTGATGCCTCGTAGGTCGTGGTGGGCGGCTTGTTGGGCGAGGAACCATTCGTAGGTGGTGCGGATCCCGGTGTCGAGGTCGGTCGGGGCGGACCAGCCGAGTGCACGGAGGCGTGAGACGTCGAGCATTTTGCGGGGGGTGCCGTCCGGCTTGGTGGTGTCGAAGCGCAGTTGGGCGGCCGGGTAGACGACATCGCGGATCTTTTCGGCGAGTTGGCGGATCGACAGGTCCACCCCGGTGCCGACGTTGATGTGCGAGTCGTCGCTGTAGTGCTCCATGAGGTGAAGGCAGGCGTCGGCCAGGTCGTCGACGTGGAGGAACTCGCGCAACGCGGACCCGGTGCCCCACACCTCGACTTCAGCAGAACCCGATTCTTTGGCGTCGTGGAATTTGCGGATGAGGGCGGGCAGTACGTGGCTGGAGGTGAGGTCGAAGTTGTCGTTCGGGCCGTAGAGGTTGGTGGGCATGGCCGAGATGAAGTCGCAGCCGTATTGGCGCCGGTAGGCCTGGCAGAGCTTGATGCCGGCGATCTTGGCGATGGCGTACCACTCGTTGGTGGGCTCGAGCGGGCCGGTGAGGAGGGCGTCCTCCTTGATCGGCTGCGGGGCCAGGCGGGGGTAGATGCAGGAGCTGCCCAGGTAG
>JBKJJS010000349.1:0-6622 GCA_046597895.1 Ilumatobacteraceae bacterium | reverse complement strand
TCACCAATGAGATAGCCCTGCGAGATGGCGTGATAGCCGGACGCCGTGCCGGGTTCCCACCAGGGAGCCTGGGCCGCGAGCAGCGTGGCGCACTTGTCGTGATCCCAAAGATCGGCTTCGGTCATCGGCTCGGTCCAGCCCGAGAGGCCGGCCATATGCGACATCAGGTGGCGGACCTCGACGTTCTCCTTGCCGTTGGCCGCGAACTCCGGCCAATAACGGGCGACGGGCGCATACGGGTCGAGTTCCCCCCGATCCGTGAGGATCAGGCACGTCAGGAACATCATCGTCTTCGTCGTGGACCAGACGTTGATGATCGTGTCCTTCTGCCACGGCATCGAAGCAGCGACATCCGTGTGCCCGCCCCAGAGATCGACGACCTTCTCACCATCGATGACGAGGCAGACGCTCGCCCCGACTTCCTCGCCCCTCGCGAAGTTGGCGGCGAAGGCGTCCCGAACGCCGGCGAACTCGTCTGTGCACGTCCCGTGGATATCCATCATGCGGCGAACCGTAGTGGCCGCATCAGGGTTCACGCACGGAGCACCTGTCTCGTACGCCGCTCCTTCGGCGTCATCTCGGGAACCGCTGCAGGACCAGGATCGGACCCCCGTTGGATCATCGGTCGGACCACCAGCGCCTTACGCCGCCACAGTCGCGTCAGCAGGCGGGGTTGAAGGATCACCTCGAGCATCCAAAAGCCAAGGAGAACAATCTGCGTCGCCACGCCGATCAGCAGGAAGGGCATACCGAGAACGGTGAGCACGCTGACGGCCAGGAACTTCCTGGCGAGGCGGACACTCGGATGAATCAGGAGGCAGGCGGCGAGCGTCCACGGCACGGCGATCAGCACCGTGCGCGAAAGACCCCACCACCATTCGAGCCGGGCATCGACGATGCCGTACCGCACAAGATCCTTCACGCTCTCGGGAGGGACAAGCGCAAGCGGTGAGCGGTGCCAGACGGTATTGCTCAACGTGATCACGAGGCCGAGCATCAGGATCGCGCTCGCGGCGAGCCGCCACCACCCGCGCAGCATGGCGGTGAGCACCGTCGCCCACGTGACGCCCGCCCACATGACCCACCGCCGGAACCAACCGACCTCGAGTTCCTTCATGGCGTCGCGCATCACCTCGTCCGCGCGGAACCGATCGTCGGGCTCCCCAACCATCGGGTTGGCGGTCGAGCACAAGTAGTCGTGGATCACCACTGCCTTCGTGTACAGGCCGTATCGGGGGAACAGCCATGTGAGGAAACGCGGCACCGACGCCAGGTCGGTCTTGAATGGCAGGAAGGACGCGGGGATCGTGAACTCATCAGCGGGGCGGTTCCGAGCCTCCGGCCGCGAGAGCGTCAGGGGTTCGGTGAGATGCCACCGGTAGGGCTCCCGCGGTCCGACCTCGGCGAGTGAAACGATCTTCGGCTCGAAGGGCATCACGCATTCTCCCTTACATTTTCAGCTGCCTGATCAGGCTTGGCCGACGAGCATCGCCCTGATACCGAGTCCCATCACGAACAGGCCACCGAAGCCGTAGAGCAAGTACAGCTTGTGTTTGAGTTGGCCGCGGTACGAGTAGAGGATGGCGATGGCGATCAAGCCCACGAAGCCATAGAACATGTGGAACTGCGCCGCCTCGAGCTTGTACCGATTGAGGAGTGTGACGCCGATGATGACCTGGACGAACATGGTCATCTGGGCGAGCGCGGTGAACCACCACAGGGCCCGCGAGCGCAGGGTCGGCCACCGGTGAGCCCCGAGTGCCCACACGCCGGCGAGGCCGTTGGCGATGATCACGAACCACGTCCACGCTTCGTGGAGATCGAGCAACAACAAGGAGTACATGACGGGCCGTCACGGTACTCGGCGGCGGCAACACACCCAGAGGTCAGCGGATGAGCGTGTCGGCTTCGTGGCCACCCTCGACGAGGACGAGACGGCCGGCGTCGACTTCGAACGTGGTCACGGAGCAGTTGTCCAGGCTGCGGATGACAAGCCGGTCGTCACCGATGGCCGCTCCGATGGCGGCGTTGATGGCGATGAAGTGGCTGAACACGACGGAGTCCTGCTCACACTCGACGAGCCGGGCCACGACGTCGTCACGAAACGTCGTATAGCGGTCACCCAGCACGGTCCACGTTCCCTGCATGGCGGCCCGCAACCACTCGACCCGGGTCGACAACGTGTAGCCGTCAGGCGAGGGAATCTCGGCAACGGCCGGCTCGATCGACACTTCGGCCGCCCACCGAGCGGCGAGGGGCGCGCTCGTCTCCCGGCACCGGCGCAAGGGACTGGAAAGGATCGGAACGGGCCCGAGTGGGGCCAACCGGACCGCTACCGCCTCCGCTTGGCGTTCCCCCAGCGCGTCGAGGCCGGGGTCGGGGTCCGTGTCCCACCCGGCGGCCGCTCGCCCATGACGGACAAGAAAGAGTTTCGTCACCGCCTACGCCCCAAAGACCCAACCGGGCTGGGGCCCGGCCGGGTCGACGCCGCGCTCGATGAACCATTCGGTGGCGAACGCCAACGCGAAGAGATCGTCCGGCATTTGAAGGAAGAAGGACGTGTCCGTGATCTGGCTTCGATGGCAGGCCATCGCCGCCCGCTTCTGCTTCGTGTACCCACTCACGTCGACGGCCAAGGTGAGCTCGTGGACCGCCGATCCAAACGGGTTGCCGTCATCAGCGGCCGCGCTCGGATCGAAATCTTGGTCATCGTCACCGATCGACTGGCCGATCTCGCGCGCTGCCTGCTGCAGGGCGACAATCGCGTCGCGGTTCATCGACGTCTCGAACACTCGGGCCGTTCCGGCCAACTCGGCGGCCCGATGGCCGACCTGATGGACCTTGATGTGGTCGGGGTGACCGTAGATACCGTGCCAGTCGTACACGGTGATCACCTCGGCATTCTCTTCGCGCAAGATGGCGGCAAGGCGGTCCGCCGCCTCCTCCAGCGGCGCCTGGAAGAACGAACCAGTGTTGGAGTTCTGCTCCCACCCGGTCATGCCGGAGTCCTCGTAGCCCAACCAGACGACGCGGTGGATACCGAGCGTGGCCGCCGATGCCTCTGTCTCGGCCTGACGGCGATGGACCAGCGTCTCGCCCGCTGTCAGATCATCTGGCCGCTCACCCCATTCGCCGTTCGTGGCGACGACCAGCACGACGCGATGTCCTTCGGCCACCGCTCGGGCGATGGTGCCACCGGTACCGATGACCTCGTCATCAGGGTGAGCGTGGAAGCAAACGAGAGTTCCCATGGGACCAAGAGTCTGCCAGTGGATCAGGCCTGTTTGACGGCTCCGCTCGCCAATAGCGCGTCAACGGCCGCACTCCCGACGCCCCAGTCCGCCAAGACCTCAGCGGTGTGTTGTCCCGGGTGAGCCGGCGCACTCGGCGTCAACGGCACCGACCGGGAAAAGCGCGGTGCCGGCGCCGGTTGGGTCTGGCCGGCGATCTCGATGAAGGTCTGACGAGCCATGTTGTGCGGGTGTTGCGCCGCCTCGCTCATGGTGAGCACCGGTGCGTAGCACACGTCGGTCATCTCCATCAGCGCGTTCCACTCGTCGCGGGTCTTCGTCGCCACGAGTTCGCCGAGCCGCACCTTCAACGCGGGCCACTGGCTCTTGTCATGTTGCTTGGCGAAGTCCGGGTCTCCCTCAAGACCGGTGAGGCGCATGAGTTCGGCATAGAACTGGGGCTCGATGGACCCGAACGACACGTACTCATCGTCCTTCGTCCGATACACGTCGTAGAAGGGGGCGCCGGTGTCCAACAGGTTCGTGCCACGGTTGTTCTCGTCGAACGCGCCGACGTGCTTAAACCCCCAGAACATGCTCATCAACACCGCCGTGCCGTCCACCATCGCCGTGTCGACGACCTGGCCCTGACCACTCTTGGCCGCCTCGAGCAGCGCGCACACCACGCCGTACGCAAGGAACATTCCACCGCCGCCGAAGTCGCCGACCATGTTGAGCGGCGGCACCGGCGCTTCGCCCGCCCGCCCGTAGTGGGCGAGCGCACCGGCCAGCGAGATGTAGTTGATGTCATGGCCGCTGGCGAGGGCGTATGGGCCTTCCTGACCCCAGCCGGTCATCCGGCCGAACACAAGCTTGGGATTGCGGGCAGCACACTCCGCGGGGCCGACGCCGAGGCGCTCCATCACACCGGGGCGGAAGCCCTCGATCAACGCATCGGCCTTCGCGACGAGCTGCAGCAGCGTCTCGACGCCATCCGGGTGCTTCAGGTCGATGGCGACGTTTCGCCGGCCCCGCTGGAGTACATCGAACGCCGGCGTGTCGGGGGCCGGGCTGCGCACCGCTTGGGCGCGTTCGACGCGAATGACCTCGGCCCCCATGTCCGACAGCAGCATGGCCGCGAACGGTCCGGGGCCGATCCCGGCGATTTCGATGATGCGGTACCCAGTGAGTGGTCCGGCCATGGCGTGTGCCTTTCGAATGACGTAGAGAGAATTGGCGAGCGGGTCGACTACGCGTGCGACGTGTGCGACGCGATCGCGTCGATCATCATCGGGAAGAGCGGTGGTGGCATGTCGTGGCCCATGTCGCCGACGAGGAGCAGATTCGCGCCCTCGATGAGTTCAGCCGTGCGCAGGCCCCCGCTCTGGGAGATCAGCGTGTCGTCGCGGCCGTGGATGACGAGCGTCGGGACTCGCAGCGCTCGCAGGCCTTCGACGCGTGACCCGGTGGCGAGGATGGCCGCCATCTGACGTGGTGCGCCTTGCGGGTAGAAGCTGCGGTCGTAGTCACGAGCGGCGCGGAGTTTCGCTTCAACGGGGTCGCCGTACTTCTTCGATCCGAAGATCAGATAGCGCGGCGCCGCCTCGATGTAGCCCTCGCGGTCCGATGGCGGCGGGGTCAGCAACGCCGCCATCGCCGCCGGGTCGGCCTGTCCATATTCGGGTTCGCCCGTGGTCGACATCACGGAGATGAGCGAGCGCACGCGGGTCGAATGCTCGATGGCCATCTGCTGCACGATCATCCCACCCATGGAGGCGCCCATGATGTGGGCCCGCTCGATCCCGAGATGGTCGAGCAACCCGATCGCGTCCGCAGCCATGTCCGAGAGCGTGTACGGCGCAGGCGGCAGCGGTGCACCGGAGAGAGCGGCGCCCATGAGCGCCGCCATATCCACTTCGACACCATCGAACTTCGTGGACAGCCCGCAGTCACGGTTGTCGAAGCGGATCACGTACAAGCCCCGTGCTGCCAAGCCTTTGCAGAGGTCATCCGGCCACACCGTGAGCTGTGCGGTGAACCCCATCACCAACAACAGGGCCTCATCGTCGGGTGAACCGAACGTCTCGAACTCCAGCTCCACCCCAGTCGATACGGCGGCTCGCGTCACGGCATTCCTCTCGAAGTCGGCTCAGTCGTTCTGAGCGGTGCCGACAATGTACGGAGCTGGGACCAACGGGTGCCAACACGCCGCATGATGTTCGACCATGTCGTCCCGCTCCGAACGACCGGTGGAGGGGCTTTCGAGAACCGGTCGGTGAGCGCGACAGTCGTCATCTGCGTACGCGCACCGGGGCGCGAATGCACAGCCGGGCCCGTCCCCGATGAGGACAGGCGGTTGTCCGGCGATGGCGGTCAATCGGGGGGTGTCGTGGTACTGCTTACCCCCTTTGAGTCGCTACCACTCGAGCACGCACCCGCCGAGAGGAGAGCCCCCGAAAGCACGACCGCTGCGAGCACAGTCGACCTGATGCGCGTTCGCATGACCTGTGTTCTTGTCGCGGCGCGCTACCGTCCGCGTCGTGACGGTCTTCGGGGTACACACGGGTCTTCAGAACATCACCATGAGCGAACTCCGTGCGCTCTGGCGCCGCATCGAGGACCTCGGATTCGGATGGATCTCCATCTGGGATCACTTCTACGCCGCTACGTTCCAACCGGATGATGCGTATTGCCAGGAAGCCGTGGCCGCCCACGCCGCGCTGGCGGCCGTCACCTCAAAAGTCCGGTGCGGCTCGCTCGTGTATTGCGCCGGCTATCGGCACCCGGCTGTCCTCGCCAAGACCATGTGCACCATCGACCAGATATCCGATGGCCGGTGCGACTTCGGGATCGGCGCCGGTTGGGCCCAGGTCGAGTACGCCGCGTACGGCATCCCGTTCCCGTCCATCAAGGAACGAATGAACATTTTGGAAGAAGCGGTGCAGTGTGCGCGAGGCCTCCTGCGTGACGAGGTCACCAACTTCTCCGGCCAGCACTTCACACTGACGAACGCCCGATGCGAGCCGAAGCCCGTGCAGGCGAAACTTCCGATCTGGATCGGCGGTAGCGGCGAGAAGCGCACCCTGAAAATCGCCGCGACGTACGCCGACGCCTGGAACGTGCCGTTCGTGAGCCCTGAGACATTCGCCCACAAGCGGGCGGTGTTGCATCAGCATTGCGAGGCGATCGGCCGGGACCCGGCCGAGATCCGCTGCGCAGTCAACGTCGGCATTGCCTGGACCGAAGAGAGCCTGCAGGCTCAGTTTGGCGCGCTGTCCAACGCCGTGCGCCCCGGAGTACTCGCCGGTTCCGAGCAGGAAGTCATCGACCGGATCGGGGAGTACGACACCGCCGGGGCCGACCAGGTGAACCTGGCGCTGCGGGCCCCGATC
>JBKJJS010000231.1:0-31114 GCA_046597895.1 Ilumatobacteraceae bacterium | reverse complement strand
TCGTTCCACCCTTGAACACGACACCGTCGAGGTCATGGTCGTGTGAGCACACCGAGCGGAGCACCTCGGTGGCCCAGTAGTCCTTCTCGACGGCGCGGCGATCGACGCCGAGGCGCTCCGATGTGGTGTCTCGGAGCGCCTCGAACTCGTCGGGCGACTCGAAGCCGACCGTTCACGCGTTGATCAACTCGGCCATGCGGTCGCGGAGACCGGCGCTGCGCTCATGGGCGGCGACGTCGGCGAGCTTCTTTAGATTGATCGTGCCGTCGGCGGCGAGCCAGCGCAGACGCTGCCGTGCGCGTGGCCAGGGAATCTCTGAGTATCGATCGAAGTCGCGCACACTCTCGAGCACGGCAACCTCGGTGGCGGTGAGCAAGACCCGGTGCGGGTTCGCGCGGGCAGTGATTCGAACGCCGTGGAGTCCCTTGGGCGCGCGACCCACCACGGCGACGTGCGGGCGCCGCGGCACCTGGGTAGACAGCCCGACGCTGTTCGCAGCAGACGCGCCAGCCAGACCCGCGCCAGGCCCGGCAGCGACGAGGGCGATTTGCGCCGGGTCGGCCTTTGCGCTGCCGAAGCGCGTGGACGGGCCCTTACGCCAATAGACACCTTGCCGAACGCGCTGGATCGGGCCGTCGGGTGCAGCGAGCCGTGACAGTGCGGAGTCGACCGACCCCGGAGTGCCAGGTACGTCCGACGTCGTGAAGTATGTGCCGCGAGGGCGTGACATCACCCACTCTCGTACGGCCCTCCGGGGTGCCATGATCATTCCTCTCTTTTTGCAAGAAAAGCGTATCACTTAACTGTCAATACCCACCCGCGCTCTGATCAACCAATTGGGTGTTCGTGAGTCGTCCCAAGGCCGCGGAACTCAACGCGCGCCCCCTGAACGCCTTCCGTCTTCCACACTTTCAAGGCTGTCGCAGTTCGAGGGATGTCGCTCGCCAGTTTGGTGGGCCTGATGACCAGCGCCTTCGTTCAGGCCAGTGCGGCCCGGCCACAAGCGGTGCGGCTTGGCGCACGGCAACCTCGATGTCGTGCCAACCAGCGCAAGGCAGATGGCGTCCTTGGCGTTGATTCCGGCGGTCACCGCGTTCGAGGTCGCCACGTTCAGGTGGCCGCTCCGAGAATCTGCCGAAGGTGGGAACCGGTGAGGAATCATACGACCCGAGCTATGCGAGGAAGCGTCGGAGCTTGTCGATCTCGCTACGGCAACGTGCCTGTCCGCCGTCGGTGACAACGACGCGCGCAGCGGTCACGAGCCGGAGATCAGTGACCTCGCGTGCTTCATGTGCAGGAACAGATGAAGGGGATCCGTCGGGGACTCCTGGAACTCAGCCTGGTGCAGGTAGAACCGACGAGCCTCGTCGTCTCTCGCGTGGATAAGTAGCGCTCGAACTCCGACGTCCTCGGCAATGCGCACCGACCGTCGAATGGCGTCGACAAGCAGTCCGCGACCGAGCCCGCGGCCGTGCTCGCTTCTCGTGATGGCGAGCCTCGCCAGGAGCAAGCAGCCCACCTGAGATGAGACCCCGCCCATCTTGATCGCGTCGGGGGCGTTCGCCTTTTCCACCCCGGCCGTGGCGAGGGCGTAATAGCCAACCACGAACTCACCGCGGGCCGCGACAAAGACTCGAGAGTTGCCCGATACATGGTTGGTCCACCCAAATTGCCGTAGCCAGCGATCCAGCTCCTCCGCTCCGCTGTCGAAGTGATCGAGTCGATGGTGCTTCTCGAGCGGAGCTGGGGGAGTCAGGGCGGCCGCAGCCATAGGTGTCAGTCAGCTCGCGCTGACCTGATCGAAGACCGTTGGCTCAGAAAGCAGCCGCTTGAGCTTCGGTGTGTCGAGCGCCGGCGCATCGAGAAGCGCCTCGAATCGCTCCCAGTCCTCCCCGGAGAGGACGAACCATCGCCGGTCCGCAAGGACACGCTCCGCGTTCGCGGTGGCACTCTCGAGGACGAACTCGGTCATGCTCTTGTCGAGTGCTGCTGCGGCTCTGCGAATGAGCTGCTGCTGTTGTTGAGACGCGCGGAGGTTCAGTCGGGAATCACGTTGGCCCCGATCGGTCATCACATGCTCGGTCATGTCAGGCACCTCCTTCGTCGCGCAGACCGTTGCACTTCGTGGGGCTATTGTACATACAGATTGCCGGCATCGCATCGTTGCGGTTGTCATTGGAGCGCTTGGAGGTGTGAGGTCGTGTCGCCGAGTGGCCGGCCGCTCAGCGCTCGGGGGTGGATGGCTCGCCGTAGACCGCCTCGAAAATGCGGGGCGCGAAGTAGAACCGGTTTCGCCTCCGGCCGGTCGCCTCAGTGAGGTCGCCCCTTGTGACGAGCGAGTTGATCGCCGTCTGCGCGGTCGGGTAGGTCACGCTCAGGGCATCCGCCAACCACGTCGCCGAAACATATGGGGTGCTGAACAGGACCTCGGCCGTCCGGACGACGCTCGTGCTGGCCTTCTCGTCCAGGAGTTTGTTGCGCATGGCTGAATGCAACTCGACCAGCCGGACGGTCCGCTCGAGGGCATCGGTCGCCTGGGCGGCGACGCCCCGCAAGAAGAAGCTGATCCAGGGACCGAGGTCTCCCGTCCGGCTCGTGTTCATCAGAAGGTCGTAGTAGCTGTTTCGATGCCGCTCGAGGTAGACGGACAGGTAGAGCAACGGCTGGGGGAGCACCTTGCGTTCGACCAGGACGAGTGGGATCAGCAGGCGGCCGACGCGGCCGTTGCCGTCGAGGAAGGGGTGGATCGCCTCGAACTGGTAGTGAGCGAGGGCGAGCTGGATGAGCAATGGCAGTGAGCGCTCGTGCAGGAACCGTTCGAGGTCGTCAAGGGCGTCGTGCATGGCGTCGACTGGGGGCGGAACGAACGCGGCGTCTGAAGGTGATGATCCGCCGATCCAGTTCGGGCTGCGCCGGAACTCCCCCGGAGTGGCGTGGCCACCCCGCGCGCCCGTCATCAGATGCTCGTGACACTCCCGCAGGAGGCGCAGACTGAGCGGGAACCCCTCACCGAGACGCTGGATGCCGTGGTCGAGGGCCGTGATGTAGTTGCGGACTTCACGGACGTCATCGTGGAGCCCCCCGACGCTCTCCTCGTCGCCGGCTTCGAAGTGGAGCAGGTCCCTCACGTCGGACTGGGTACCTTCGATCCGGGAACTGAGCACGGCCTCCAAGCGGACGTAGGGCGCGATGAGGAGGTGCGGATTTGGGAGTAGCCGGCCGATACCGCCCAGGCGGTGGAGAGCGCCGGTCGCTTCGTCGAGGAGGCCCACGATGTGGTCGGTGTAGTCAACATTGCGCGAGACCGGGGCGGGGTGGAACGCCCAGTAGTCACCGCCCGGGACACGGCGTACCTCGCCGAGTACGTTCGGTGGGAAGTCCTCGGGCCGCACGCTGTGCAGTATGGAGACCTACGCCGCAGCTGTCAAAGTAGAATGTCTATTTCTTTAATAGAAATCGGAGCTATGTAAGCAGGCTTTGACAAACGACAACCTTGCACCTTGGCGCTGATTCCTACCCTCGCCGGTTGCACGGCTCCGCGGAGGACGGCGCCTCCTCTGTCGTGCGCGTCGTCTCGCCTCGGTGTGCGCCGCAGGTTTGAATCGCTGCCAGAGCGGGTACCCGGTAGCCATGACAACAATTCTTATAATCGTGGTCCTCGTCCTGCTGCTGGGTGGAGGTGGGTGGGGCTACAGCCGTCGCGGCCGGTAACCCGGCGTGAGGTGCCTCATCGTGGCGGACATCCGTCGGTCCTTCTCTGCGCAGCGTTACCCTCGAACGTGAATGAGTGACCTGACAGATGATGCGCCCGGCTTTGCCGAACTCGGGCTTCGGCCCGAGCTCCTGACGGCACTGGGTCGGCTCGGGTACGAAGAACCCACGCCCATCCAGCGCGAGACCATCCCGCCGTTCTTGCAGGGACGCGATCTCATCGGGCAAGCGGCCACGGGCACCGGCAAGACTGCGGCCTTCGCCCTTCCCATTCTCCAGCGCCTCGGCCCGTCCGGTGGGCGAGTCGTACCGATCGCCCTTGTGCTCGTCCCGACCCGCGAACTGGCGGTCCAGGTGTCCGAGGCGATGTACAAGTACGGCCGCGACCTCGGCGCCCGGGTCGTGCCGATCTACGGCGGTCAGGCGATCGGCCGTCAGTTGCAGGCCCTCGCCAACGGCGTCCACGTCGTCGTCGCCACACCAGGTCGCGCCCTTGATCACATCCGTCGAAACACGCTTCCGCTTGACGCCGTCGAGGTGGTCGTGCTTGACGAGGCGGACGAGATGCTGGACATGGGCTTCGCCGAGGACCTCGAAGCGATCCTCCAGGCCACGCCCTCCACTCGCCAGACCGTGCTGTTCTCGGCCACGATGCCGCCCCGGATCCTCGGCATCGCCAAGCGTCACCTGCGGGACGCGCTGAAGATCCAGATCGGCCTCGGTCGCAACAAGCTCGCCAACACGCCGAAGATTCGTCAGAGCGCCTACGTCGTCCAACGGTCGCACAAGGCAGCCGCGCTCGGGCGCATTCTCGACGTCGAGACACCGGGCGCCACGCTCGTGTTCTGCCGCACACGCGACGAGGTCGATCAGCTCACGGAGACCATGAACGGTCGCGGTTACCGCGCCGAGGCACTGCACGGCGGCATGAGCCAGGAGCAGCGTGACCGCGTCATGGGCCGGCTGAGGGCCGGAACCGCCGAACTCCTCGTGGCGACAGACGTGGCCGCCCGCGGGCTCGACATCGACCAACTCACGCACGTCGTCAACTACGACGTTCCATCGGCACCCGAGGCGTATGTCCACCGCATCGGTCGCGTCGGTCGGGCGGGGCGTGAGGGCGTGGCCATCACGTTGGCCGAACCTCGCGAGCAACGGCTCCTCGCCAACATCGAGCGGCTGACGAAGCAGAAGATCGCCATCGAGAAAGTGCCGACGGTCGCCGACCTACGGGCCAAGCAGATGGAGACCACGATCGCCACATTGCGCGAAGCGGTGGAGGCCGAGGACCTCTCCAACTACGACAGCGTCATCGAGGCGCTGTCGGAGGATTACGACATCGACCAGATCGCGCTGGCCGCCGTGAAGCTGGTCCATGCTGCCGGTGGGGCGACGGTCGACGAGCGTGAGATCCCCGACGCCTCGCATCGGATCGAGCGTGAGCGCGACCAGCGGGTAGACACCGCGTTGCCCCGTGGGAAGTGGGAGAAGCGCGGTGACCAGAGTGGCGGTGGCCGGCTGTACATCGGCGTCGGCAGCAAGGACGGCATCCGTCCGCAGGACCTCGTCGGCGCCATCGCCAATGAGACGAACCTGAGCGGCAAGCAGATCGGTCCGATCAAGATCTCCGAACACTTCGCCATCGTCGGCGTACCGGACACTGCCGTCGACGAGGTCATCACCGCGCTCCGCCAAACGAAGATCAAGGGCAAGAAAGCGACTGTGCGTCGCTACACCGAAAACCCGCGCTGACGGGGAGTGGCTACCAGCCGAAGGATCTGGCCGTTGCGGCGTCGAGCCTCCCGGTGACTTTGACTCCGGCGCGCTGCTGGTGGAGCTTCAACGCGGCCTTCGTCCCGGCGCCGAAGCGGCCGTCGGCGGCGATGTCGAAGCCCTCGGCGCGCAGTGCCATCTGTAACAACTGCACGTGCTCACCTCGCTGGCCCGGCTTGGTCGGGACGATGGGCACCGGGGTCAGACCGAGCAACTGGGCCGCCGCCACCGTGAGTGTGGACGTCACCGGGAGACCGGAATCGGCTTTGAACTTGCGCAGGCTGGCGGTGGTGGCCGGTCCGAATCGCCCAACCGCTGGCGTGGGATAGCCCGCCGCCGTCAACGCGTTCTGCAGCGCGGTGACCGACGCCGAGCGGGCCCCGGGCTTCAGTGGGACGGTGACCATGGGGGCCGACGGGTCAACGGTGGTCGGTGGAGGAATCGACGTCGTGGTGGTGGTGCTCGTGGTGCTCGTGGTGCTGGTGGTCGTGGTCGTGGTAGTGCCTGAGCCGCCTCCACCAGGCGTGGCCAGGCGCAGGCCGAGCGCCGTCGCCGTGTCCGTGTCCGTGAGGCCGGTTGGGTCGAGGCCATGCGAGCGTTGCCACGTCCGCAGTTGGCCGAGCGTCGTGCTCGTGAACAAGCCGCTGGCCGTCACGCCGAGCGCCCGCTGCAGCGCCCGCACGGGCTCGCCGCAGGACGACTGGTGCAGCACCGGGAACACCTCGGTGTGGCGCACCGTGACCCCGAGCGCGGCGGCCGTCGCCGGGTCGAGAGCCCCGGTGGCTGGCAGCCCGAGTCGGGTCTGCACCGTCACCAGCGCGGCGGCGAGCGTGGTGGTGAAGGTGTCGGCGAGCAGGTCGGACTCGACGGGCCGGTCGGCTGGCGCCAGGAGGGAGCGCAGCACCACCACGGAGGCGCCCCGGTCTCCACAGGAGAGCAATAGATCACCGATCTCCGGGATGGTCGGAGCAGGCGTGCCGGGAGCAGTGTTCTTGGCGAGGATTCGCCGGGCAAGATCGGGCGTTCCCCTGAACTCGAAGTGGTGAGGGTCGCGCACCGCCGAGCGCGCGCCCGTCCTCGGGCACGAGTACCAACCACCCCAGAACAACCCCCAATGCATGGCCTCGTCCAGCACCCAATCCGGTATGGCGTGCTCAGCAGCCGTCCCACATGCATCCGTTGGTGAGGTCACCGTCTGTAGCGGGTTCTGGGTCCAGTTCACGTCGAGAGCGGCGCCCCAGGCGTGATAGGAGAGTTGAGCCTGATCCAGACCGCTGCAATTGCGGACGGTCGTGGCGGTGCACCGGAACCCGTACGACGACTTCTCGTCGATCCGGTAGGTGCCGGCGTGGAGTTGGGCGAGGAATCCCTCGAACAACTGGCTGATGTCCGGATCGGCCTTGACCACGCCGGTGACCATCCTGGCTTCCCAGTCGGCCAGTGCCGGTGAGCCCGAGTAGGTGTTGCCGTTCCACTCCCAGCCCGCCGGGGGGAATGGCCCGATCGTGGCCGTCACCATGACGCCGAGCAGGTCGGCGAGCGCGGCGTCCACCACGCCCGTGACGGGAAGGCTGGCCGCCGTCTGCGCGGTGCGCACCGCGGCCGCGGTGGCATTGCCGAACGTCCCGCCGTCGCTCAGCCCGGGCGTGGTGGCCCGCAAGGCCCGCTGCAACAGCGTGACGATGGTGCCTTGGCTGCCAATGGTGAGCGGCACCCACTCCTCGGCAGTGAGCGGCGTGGTCAGAATCTCCCGCACCGGGAAGGGAGGGGTTGGGAAGCCGTGATCGGCCGGGGTGCCGCTACCGCCGGCATAGACCGTGCAGTGATCCAAGTTGAGCGCGGCGGTCTGCGTGGCCGTACAGACCGGCGCCCGGACTGGCGCGCCAGTGATGTCCGATGCCATCGACCCGGGAACACTGATCGCCTGCGAGCCGTGTGGCCCACTCGTCAGGGTGAAGGCGGCGATGAGGGTGCCGGTAACGCCCAGCGCAAAGGGGCGTCGCCGGCGATTCATGGTGTTCATTCTGCCCACTTCGCGCGTGCAGTCAACCGCGGGGCGAAGTCAGGTGGTGTTCTCGGACGCGGCACGTATGATCAGAGAGCGGATCGGCGGACCTGCGAATGCGGCTCCTCCTGTCGGCGACCCTCGGGTGCGGGTGTCTGTGCCTCCTTCACCGTCGTGGAAAAGGAGGTCACGTTCGTGACACTCAGATCTCTTCTCGTTGGCGCTACCGCCGCCGTTTTCGTCACCGGTTCCGCTGTCACCAGCCCGGCATCGGCGCTCCCGCAGGGGCCCGTCACCAGGGTTGTCCGGTTGGAGTCCCGGCCGGACATCGCGCTCGCCTTCGGACTCGACATCGCCGGTTTCCGTACGGCGGCTGCTGTCTCGCTGAGCGCCGTCGCCACCGAGAAACTCGGTTCGATCACGCCTGAGATCGCCACTCGTCTCGGGCGGGCCACGTACTACCGGGGGCAGGATGTCGATCTCTACGCCGTACCAAGCACCGTCGGCCGTGCCGACGAGGCGAAGCGGCCCGGTAGCTATTCGGTGATCGCCGTCCCGCTGCACTCGGTGGTGCGCCCGGATGGGTCGGTGGCCCCACCGGCGTCCCCATCGACCGGCCTCGTCGACCCCACCTTTTCGAACACGTGGGGCGAGGAGGAGTTCTTCCACTGGACGTACTACAACGCTGACAACGGTGGGGTGGGGTGCGCGACGACACGAGGCGAGATTCGGGGCCAATGGGAGTACGCCAGGCTGAGGAACGTTTCCCGATCGTCGAAGTACGACTACTGGGGCTTCAGCCAACGTTCCGTCGCCCTGATCACCAAGCAGGCCGGGTGGGGTTGTCGCAACACCATCGACTGGTTCAAGACGAAGATGCAGTCGCGGACGGGGTGGGCCTACCCCGCCCGGCAGGACCCGCGGACGGGGTCATCGGGAGCGTGTGTGACCACGACCTTGTCGGTCGGCGTCAGCTTCGGCGGCGTCAGCGCCACCATCAGCCAGCCCGTCGAGCGATGCGAGAAGTGGTCGATCAGCGGAGCATTGGAGCAGTGGGCGAGTCGGTGGTACGGCGTGACCTACGACAGCAATGGCCTTTGGGGAAAGCTCGAGCGCGAGTCGGCGGCGCTGGAGATCGTCCGGGTCCCGAAAGGCTCCTCGCATGGGCTGAACACCCTCCTCGACCTCGACGTGGACAATCGATGAGCCCGGGCCGGCGCTGGACCGTTCTGCTCGTTCTACCCCTTGCCGTCGGCGCGGGCTGCACCACCGCCGACAAGGACGAGGCATCGGCGGTGATCGCGAGCGAGCGCATCAACGTAGGGGCGACCGTGGTCGAGGTCCAACAGCGCGACGACGGCCGCTTTCAGGCGTGCCTCGTGTCGGCCGCCGAGGTTGCTCTGCCCGATGGTCCGGTGTGTGTGGGGCCCCACGATGGGCGGACCGGTCCGGGCCAATCCTGGAGTCGGGCAGACCGGTTCGGGGCCGACACCGTCTTCCTGGCGATTCTTGGGCACACGGACTCGATCGTCGACAGTCGATTCACCGTTGCCTCGTCCGCGTCGTTCCCCGTTGCGGTGGCCGCAGGGGTCCTCCCCGATTTCGGGGAGGGCGTCGTGTGCACGGTGTACGAATCGGGGGGCACGCGCTACCGGTACAACACCGGGGTCTCGGCGACGGGCGCGCCCGGAGCTGGTGTCTCGACCGATCGTGTGTCGTGCGCGCCGTGAGAGGAGCGACAGCCGTGCTCGTGGGGCTACTGGTGGTGGTCGGGTGTCGGTCGGCGCCCCCATCAACCCGTGCGGACCCCGTGCTGATTCCGGTGCTCGTCCAGGACCCCGCGGCACCGATCGACCCTGGTGTCGCCGCTGCTGTCGCCCGTGAAGTGGCCTCGTTCCTGGCCCGTGCCGGCCTGGCGGTCTCGGTGACCCCGGTGCGTGAGGCGGTGAACGCGGCGCGCGCCATCACGCTTGTCGACTTCACGGAGTCCGCCACCTCGTGCGACGCGGTCGTCCGTTCCCTTGACCTCGCCGTCCACTCGGGCGAGATCTTTATCGTGCTCGGCGGTCACATCAGTTCGACCCTCGCCCTGCGGCAGCTCTACGGCGTGTCGTGTGGAGGGCGGGCCGAGGATTGCTCGGCACCCGCCGACGCCGGCGGAGTCGTACTCGTGGACAGGCTGAACGACGCCGAGATCAGCCTCGCGGTAGTGGCTGCTCACGAACTCGGTCACGTCCTCGGCCTGCGCCATCCATTCGAAGCCGACTGCGGTGGGACATCGGCGCCCGACGGGGCGATGAACCTCATGGGACTCGAACGCGACGCCGAGACGTCTGGACTCGACTTGCGTGCCGTGTCGCTTGCCGACCTCCGGCTCACGGCCGACCAGACCACGACGATTCTCGCTGTCCGGGCAGGGCATCCGCCCTGACCGGTATCGAACGTCAGTCGGGGGCGCTCGGCCGCGGGCGCGCCCGGCTGAGGTCGTCCGCGGTCCAGAAGCCTGCCCGTGGTCCGGCGCGGTGCCCGATACGGGCGTAGCGGGCGAGGCGCTCGACGCCATCGTCGGACAGCACGTCGACAATGTCGAACACGGCGGTCGGCCCCGCCGCCCTCAGTGCGATATCGCCATCGCCCGGGCGCTTCGGGAGCGCCGTGGTGAGGAGCACCAACGGCACATCGGCGAATCGACCCTTCAGCGCGTTGGCCCTGCCGAGCGCCCGCCACACCGTGTCGGATCGCCGCAGCCCGCCCCGGTGAGTCATGAACGCCCCGCCCACGTCGAAGAACCATTCGACGCCCAGCGTGTCCTCGGCCACAAAATCGACGGTGACGGCGGTCTTGGCTACCCGCTTGTCTCGCGCCGTGATGCGGAACCCCGCTCGCTCCAGCGCCGCAACCGCCAGGGTGGATGCCGACGAGCCGACACGCGCCGCGTCGCCTCGGGCGTTTCCGAACAACTCCTCGGTGATCGCGTCTTCCCGAGCGCCTTGGGCTACCCGAGCCCTGGCGATCTCGACATAGCTCGGGTCGAGGTCGTACCCGATGCCGCGCCGGCCCAGGCGGGCGGCCGCCACGAGCGTGGACCCGCTCCCCATGAACGGGTCCAGCACGAGGTCGTCGACATACGTGTACAGGCGGATGAGTTGCTCGGGCAGTTCCACCGGAAAAGGGGCGGGGTGGCCGACGCGGCGTGCGCTCTCCGTCGGGATGGACCACATGTCGAGCGTGAGCGCCATGAAGTCCTCCGTCATCAACGTGCTCTCGTGGGGGAGTCCCTGCGCCGCCCGCTCCTTCGCGGAGCGGGCGCGGTCGAAGCGGCCTTTGCTGGCGATGATGACCCGCTCGCTGATGTCGCGCAGCACGGGATTGCCAGCGCGACGGAACGAACCCCACGCACACGACCCAGTCGCTCCTTCGCCCTTTTGCCAGATCAGTTCGCCGCGCAACAGCAGCCCGAGATCGTGCTCCAGGATGCGGATGACATCGGCCGACAGGCTGCGGTAGGGCTTGCGACCGAGGTTCGCCACGTTGATCGCAATGCGGCCGCCCGGCTCGAGCTTGCGCACCGACTCGGCGAACACGTCGGTGAGGAGATCGAGGTACTCGAGGTAGGAGGCTGGGATGCCATCGCGCTCCAACTCTTGCTCGTACTGCTTGCCGGCGAAGTACGGCGGCGAGGTGACGACGAGCGCCACGGAACCATCGGCGACGGCATCCATGTGTCGCGCGTCCCCACAGATGAAGGGCTCGGAGACGGGGATCGGCATCGGCACTTCGGAGTCGGTCGACAACTCTGGCGCGCGGAACCGCTCGTAGAACGCCGTGGCGTCGTGAGCCTCCCGGCCGCCGACCCCGAAGTTCGACGTGGCCGTCTTCCTACGTTCCCTCACGGACCTCTCCCTGCGCTCGACATGACGTCAGTGACCGTACCACTCGAGGCCGCAATAAACGAACATACGCGCGTTTCGCGTGGAACGGACTACCGTTCCGTCAATGAAATTCGGAGTGGTCTTCGCCAACACGATGGGATGGGCTGAACCGCAGGGTGCGCTCGAAGCGGCCCGAGCGGCGGAGGTGACCGGCTTCGAATCCTTCTGGACCGTCGAGCACGTCATCTTCCCGGACGGCTACGAGTCGGAGTATCCGTACAGCCCGACGGGCAAGATGCCGGCGGCACCGTCGACGCCGATCCCCGACCCGCTCATCTGGCTCGCCTACCTCGCCTCGGCCACCACCACACTGCGCCTCGCCACCGGCATCCTCATCCTCCCGCAACGCAACCCTTTGGTGTTGGCCAAGGAAGTCGCGACGCTCGACATGCTCTCGGGCGGCCGGGTCGAACTCGGCGTCGGGGTCGGGTGGTTGAAGGAGGAGTTCGAGGCGCTCGGCGTGCCGTGGGAGCAGCGGGGTAGGCGCACCGATGAATACATCGAGGCCATGCGGGTGTTGTGGAGCCGCGACCACGCGAGTTACTCCGGGTCGTTCGCCAACTTCCACAACGTCTCCTCGAATCCGAAGCCGGCGCAGTCATCCGTACCGATCGTCATCGGCGGGCACTCACGTGCCGCCGCCGAGCGCGCCGGTCGGCTGGGCGACGGCTTCTTCCCGGGGCGAGGCACGGTGGCCGAACTCGCCGAGGCGTTCGACATCGTCCGCCAGACGGCCGCCGCCGCGGGCCGCGATGCATCCACCATCGAGTTCTCGGCCGGCCATCCCAGCATCTTCCGCGACGACCCTCTCGGTGCTGTGCAAGAGATGGCATCCATCGGGGTCGGCCGCATCATCGTGCCGGCGTTCACCATGATGAAGCCGACCCCCGTCGAAGCCATGGGAGCGTTCGCCGAGCGGGTCATCCGCCCATCGGCCTGACCTAGGTCTAGGTGAGCGCGGGGAGCTCGGCCAGTAGCGCTTCGCTCACCCAGCATTTCGTGAGGTGCAGCGTCGAGCGGATGCGCACCACCCGCTTCGGTTCCTGGATCCCCTTGCCGCACATCGACAGCGCAGCCTTCACGCACGCCTCCTCGTCTGGCAGCACCATCGGCAGCCGTGACCGCCTGACGCCGGATGGACCGGCGGTGAAGCAGTTCACGTAGGTCTTGTGCCAGTCGATGCCGTTCGCCACCGACGCAGGGATGAAGTCGGCCAGGCCGATGCCGAGCACGTTGCCACCGCTCGCTTCGGTGATTCCGAGCAACACGATGGTGGCTACGCGCGGACCACCGGCGGCGTCCAGACCATGTACCCAGAAGCGCCCGGTCACATTGGGGTCCATCGTGGTGCCGGAGATGTCCTTGCCACCGCGCTCCACGATCAGCACGTCGATCTCCTCGAACGGCAGCGTCGGGATGAGCGACTTCGCGAGATCCGTGAGGCGGCGTTCGGCCTCGCCCCCTACGTCGTCGGCCGTGAGTGCCGTGACCGACACCACATCGCCGGCGGCCGACTCGACCGTGGCCACCCCGCCGAGCAGGCGACCGGTGGCCCGCAGTACGGCGATCCCGTCGAGCAGTCGATCGCGCATCTCGACCGGTCCGCAGGAGTGGATCTGGGCTGCGCCCGGTTGCTTCCCGAATCCGACGACCGCCATCTTCGTGCAGCCACTTTCGATCGGTCCCTTGAAGCACGTGTGGGGCTTCACACGGTTGACGGGCAGGATGCGGTCGGCCGCCGCGGCGTGGCGGTCCAGGTAGATCGGCATGCCGCCCGGCGTGCGAGCCACCTCGACGGTCTCCATCGTGGCGCGGATCTCTGCACCGACGGCCTCTTCGGTCATACCGAGAGTCTCGAGCATCGCCCGTTGGCCCTCCGCGGTGGCGCCGCCGTGGCTGCCCATCGCCGGCACCACGAACGGCTCGGCGCCCAACGAGCGAAGCCCGCGGATGGTTCCCCGGAGTAACTCGACGCGGTTCGTGACACCGCGGCTGCCCCCTCCGACGGCGACCGTCATCCCCGCGGTGACGTGGCCCGACAACGTGGCGACCACGGCGTCGTGCGCCGCGGCGTCGACATCGGCGATGAAGGACGTGGTGGGAGCGGCCAGCGTCACCTCGAACAGTGCGGGTACTCGCAGGTTCGGATCAAAGGGCAATTCGACGCCCCGCGCCAGCTGTTCCCATGGGTTCACGCGCTCGGCCATAGGACCATGCTCGCGCACCCAACGCCGTTCGGTTCGCGTCCGAGACCACCCATCTGGAAGGCTCACCCCATCATGTTGACCGGCCAACGCACCGAGCGAGCGGCCGCCGAGAAGCCGACCCCGGGAGCAGTCCTCGGCCTCGTCGTGTCCGTGATGGCCATGATCGTGTTGCCGTTCGCTGTCACAGGGACGAACCTCGCGCTTCCAGCCATCAAGGAGGACTTCGGCTCGAGCCTGGCCGCGTTGTCGTGGACGCTGTCCGGATACTCGATCGTGTTGGCGGGCTTCACCATGCTCGGTGGCACCGTGTCGAGCCGGCTGGGTTTCCACCGAACGTTCGCCATCGGCGTGGGAGTGCTCACGGTGGGGTCCGTGGTGTGCATGGCGGCACCGAACACACCCGTGCTGATCGCCGGACGGGTCGTGCAGGCGCTCGGCGGCGCGCTCGCTGTGCCGTCCTCCGTGAGCGTGGCGCTCTGCGGCTGGCCCGACTCGCGTCGCGCGTTCGCCATAGGCGTCTGGACAGCGGCCTTCCCGATCGGGTCGAGCGTCGCCCCCACCGTGAGCGCCCTCCTCATCAGCGCCGGATCGTGGCGTCTGATCTTCGTCGTACCGATCGTCCTCGGTACGGCTGCGTTCGTCCTCGTGTACTTCCTGCCCCGGCCGCCGGGCGGTGGGGCCTCGGCCGGCACCCAGTTGCCCGACGTGCTCGGGATGGTCCTCGGTACGGCGGCGGCCGGTCTCGCCGCGCTCGGTCTCGTCCAAGGCCACTCGTGGGGATGGACGAGCCCCGCGACCGTTCTCGTCCTCGCCACGGCCTTCGTGCTGATGCCGGTCTTCGTGGTGCGGTCCCGTCGGCACCCCCGCCCGTTCCTGCCGATGCCTCTCTTCGCGATCCGGACGTTTCGCGTCGCGAATGGCGCCAACATCTTTGTGTCGATGATCGGTATCTCGGTGTGGCTTCTGTGGCCGCTCCTGCTCGGCGGGCTGTGGAAGTATGACGCGCTCGGGATCGGTCTCGCCATGACCCCGACGCCGATGCTGGCCGGGACGGTGGCCATCGCCTCCACCCGATGGGCCCAGCGGCACGGCTATCGCAACGTTCTCATCAGCGGCGCGGTCAGCCTCGTCGTGGCGAACCTGTGGTTCCTCACGCATACCGAAGTCGAGCCGAACTACTGGGGGGCGATGTTCCCTGGCCTCGTGTTCATGGGGTTCGGGATGGGACTCCTGTTTGCCCCCTTGAATGCGGCGGCTCTCATGGACCTTTCTCGCGCCGACTTCGCGGCCGGCAACGCCACGTTCAGCACGGGCCGTTTCCTCTCGGGCGCCATCGGCATCGCCGCCGTGGTGGCGATGCTCGGCGAAGCGACGGCAGCGGATCCCACCCGGCCGTTCGAGCGGGCCTATCTATTGCTGCTCGTGATGGCGGTGCTCGCACTCGCAGTCATCGTCGTGGCGTGGCCGAAACGGTCTGCGGCGGCCATCGGTGCCAGCAAGGCGGCGTAGCGTCAGACCTGTCGATCGCGCTCGGCCCAGAACGGTTCGCGCAACACGCGTTTGAGGATCTTGCCAGTCGGCGCCTTCGGTAGCGCGTCGAGGAACTCGACCGAGCGTGGCTTCTGGTAGCCCGCGAGGTTCTCGCGTGCGGTGGCGACAATCTCCGCCTGCGTCGCGGGGTGCCCGGGTTTCAGTACGACGAAGGCTTTGACGGCTTCACCCCACTCGTCGTCGGGCACGCCGATCACCGCGCACTCCAATACCGCGGGATGCTTGTAGATGGCCTCCTCGACCTGGATCGAGTAGATGTTCTCGCCGCCCGAAATGATCATGTCCTTCGCCCGGTCGACAATGAACACGTATCGGTCCTCGTCCCAACAGGCGATGTCGCCGGTCCACATCCACCCGTCGTGGATCGCGGCCGCCGTGAGATCGGGCCGGCGGAAGTAGCCGAGCATGTTCGCCTCCGACCGGACGACGATCTGGCCGGACGTCCTCCCGTCGCGTGGTACGGGCATGCCGTGTTCGTCGACGACGGCGATGGTGGTGACGAAACCCTCCCGCCCGCACGACTTGAGCCGCTCGGGGTGAATGTCCTGGAGCGCCGCCCGAGCGTGGTCTTCTTGGGAGAGGAAGCACATCGTGGTGCCCTCCGTCTGCCCGTACCCCTGGATGAGCGTGCAGGGGAACTTGGCCAGCGCCTCCTTGATGATCCGAGGGGGCATCGGTCCTCCGCCGTACTGGATGTTGCGCAGGCTCGACAGGTCGTACCCGTCGAAGCCGTCGACGGCCATCATCCAATTGAGCATCGTGGTCACCCCGAGAAATGCCGAGACGTGGTGCTCCTGAATGAGGTCGAGCGCCAACGTGGCCTCGAAGTTCATCAACACGAGCGGGCAACCGTGGGCGGTGTAGTTCATGGCCAGCACGACCGGGATGTGGAACATCTGCCCCGTGAGCATGTAGACGTCCGACGGCACGATTCGTTCGGCCACGGTCTGGTTGAGCATGCCGAACCACACGGTGCGGTGGCTGTGGAGCGCGCCCTTTGATTCCCCCGTCGTACCGCCGGTGTACAGGATGATCAACGGGTCGTCGCCGCCCACGGTCTCCACCGTTGGCAGTTCGTCGGCCGACGAGGTGTCGATGAGGCGCTCGTAACTGCCGTCCCCGTCCGGGCCGTACTGGAGCCAGTGCTCCACGCAGTCGACGGTTGCCTGCAACTCCTTGGCGACTCCAGCGAATTGGCCTTGGGAGATGTAGGCCCGGGGCTCGCCGTTGGCCAGGATCGATCGCAACTCCGGGGCGGCGAGCCGCCAGTTCATGGGTTGAGCGATGAGCCCCGCCCGCCCGCACGCGAAGTAGAGCGCGTAGTACTCGATGGAGTTCTGCGACAGGATCCCCACCCGGTCGCCCTTCACGAGCCCGAGGCCCACGAGGCCGTTGGCGAGTCGGCGGATGTGTTCGTCGAAATCCGCGAACGTGATCTGCCGATTCGACGGCTGGTCGACGACGGCGATGCGGTCCGGCGTGAGCCTGGCCCACTTGGCGGGGATCATCCCGATGTTCACGGCGGCGTCTCCAGGGATCTCAGTAGCCGCGGTCCAGTTGGAGGAAGCGTTCGCGCATCCGCCACGTCCCGCTATCGAGCACGAAGCGATCCGTGTACATGCCGCAGGACAGTACCGTGAGCGCGCCGTCCTTCACCACGAGGAGTGTCAGGTAGGACTTGGCGGTGATGGAGTCGGCCGTCTCGTCGTCGAAGCAGAGGTTCGAGATCACATGGCGGCGCTGATCGTCCTGCGCGGCGAGCGAATCGGCGAACAGTTTCCGGATGGCTTCGCGACCCTCGAAGCGAATCTCAGGGCCCCCGGCAATCGTCATCTTGAACGTGCCGTCGTCCGTGAACGCGTCGGCGAGGGCCGCAACATCGGCGACGTCGTATGCCATCCCTCCCCGATTCACGATCTCGGCTACGGCTTGCTTGTCGGCCATGAACGGCCCCTCTCTCGTTGGTGGAATCCGGTTGATGAATGTGGTTCCTACATTCCGAGTTGGTCGACGGTGCCCCGCCACGCCAACGATCCGCCGTCGATGCTGATGGCGGCGCCGTTGATGAAGCCCGCCTCGGCACTGGCGAGGAAGCAGACGAGTTCGGCGACCTCGCTCGGCCGACCGAGCCGCGGGATGAGACTCGTGGACGTGAGCGACTTCAGAAATGCCCCGGGGTCGCTCTGGCCAGCGATGTAGTCCGACACCATCTGCGTCTCGATCGCCGTCGGGCAGTAGCAGTTGACCCGGATGCCGAACGGCGCAAGGTCGACTGCGAGATTCTTCGTCAGGAGCATGATCCCACCCTTCGAGGTTCCGTAGGCGTTGTTGTTGGCGTACGCGACCAAGGCTCCGGTGGACGCGGCGTTGATGATCGATGCGTTCGTCGATTTTTTCAGATGAGGCAGCGCGTACTTGGAGCACACCCATGGGGCGATGGCGTTCACTTCGATCACCTTGCGGAAGGCGGCCGCGTCCATGCCCTCGAGGGTCGGTGTCGCGCTCACCATCGTGTCGTGGATGCCGGCGTTGTTGTGCAGCACGTCGATGCCGCCGAACGCCACCGCCGTAGCATCCATCAACGCGCTGACATCGCCTTCGGCGGTGACGTCGCAATGCGTGTACTCGGCCGTGCCTCCGGCGGACCGGATCTCAGCGACGATGCGGTTCCCGTTGTCGTCGTTGAGATCCGACACCATCACCTTGGCGCCCTTGGCGGCGGCCAACAACGCCGTTGCCGCTCCGATCCCTGTGCCTGATCCGGTGATGACGAAACGCAGTCCTTCGACTCCCATGGTGGGCTCCTCGTGTAGTGGTGTCAGGCCGTGAGCGGGGTGAACGTGAGTGGCAGCGACTGAGGGGCGCGCGTAAACACGCCGGTCGGCGCGGGCGCCGCCCCGTCGAACGCCAGGTCCCCCATGGCATCGAGCAGTTGCGTCGTGCCGATCTCGACCTCAGTCTTGGACAGCACGGCGCCCACGCAGAAGTGGCGGCCAAGAGCGAATGACACGTGGTTCGCACCGCCCGTGAAGGCCCGACCGACATCAAGGTCTGGTCTCATGATGTCGAAACGGTCGGGGTCCTGGTACTGCCGCGGGTCCCGGTTGGCGGCAGCGATCATGCACGTCACCGTGGAACCGGCAGGGATGGTGACGCCGTGCAGTTCGACGTCTGCTGATGGCTGGCGCATGATCATCTGTACGGGTGGAGAGTGGCGCAATGTCTCGGCGAACGCATTGGCGATGAGGGTCCGGTCGTGGCGAACCGCGTCGAGTTGGTCCGGGTTCTCGACCAGACGTAGGAACATGTTGGCCATTGCCTTGTCCGTCGTCTCACCCCCGGCCACGAGCAACAGCGACACGAACGCCTTGATGTCCACGTCTGTCATGCGCTCACCGTCGATCTCGGCAGCGCAGAGCGTGGACAGCAGGTCGTCGCCGAGGTTGTCACGTCTCGCCGCAATGATCGGGAGCAGGTACTCCTGAAGTTCGTCCTTCGTGGCGAGACCACGTGCGGTCACGTCCTCGTCGCCGGAGAGGTTGGAGAGGAACGCCATGATCGAGTGGTACCACTGCTGGAACTTCTCGTGGTCGGACTGCTCGAGGCCCAGCATGTCCACGATGACGTTGATGGGGAAACGGATCGTGAACTGGTCGACGAGATCGACCCGACCGTCGCCTCGGAAACGATCGATCAATGACGCCGAGTTCTGGGCGATGACTGGAGCGAACTTCGTGGCGAGTTCACCGCCGCGAAACGCCGGGGTGATCAGCGAACGGTGAACGGAGTGCTGTTGGCCATCCATCTGCAGGATGGTGCGCCCGTGCACCGGTTCGAGTTGCCACGCGTAGTTCTCGCTCGTGAAGACCTTCGTATCCGTGAACGCGCGGCGCACGTCCTCGTAGCGGCTGATGACCCACGAGTTCATCGGCTCGTGGAAGTACACGGGATGTCGTTCGCGCATCTCCTCGAACAACGGGCTCGGGTCGATGTTGAACTCCGCGGAAAGCAGATCAGGTCCTGGCAACACGTCCCCCTTGTTCGGGCCACCCGGCGCCGGGAAGGTAGCAGCACGATCAGGTTCGGACAAGGGGGCTCCGGCGCGTACGGTTACCTCGTGATCGATGAGGGGGCTCCCGGCCCGGACGCGGCGAGGCCGCAGGGACAGATCATCGACGTGCACGCCCACGTCGTCTTGGAGGGGTCGATGGGGCGTGCAGGCGCGTGCGGGCCAACCATCGGTGCCCACCCGGACGGCACGCCGTTCTTCCAGGTCGGCGACTACCGGCTCGACGGCGTGGCCTACCGAGGATCTCTGTTCATCGAGACGGACCTTCGTCTGGCCGCTATGGACGAGTTGGGCATCGGGGTGCAGGCGCTGTCCCCGAACCCCTTGACGTATCTCCACTTCATCGACACCGCATCGGCCATCGCGTTCTGCCAGGCCCACAACGACGACCTGGCGGGCACCGTGGCCCGCCACCCAGACCGCTTCGTCGGCCTCGCCGCGCTCCCAATGCAGGACGTGGGTGAGGCGAGCCGGGAGTTGCGACGCGCTGTCACGGTGCTCGGGTTGGCGGGCGCCGGCATCGGTACGGACTTCGGTCGCTTTCTCGACGACCCCGCGATGGACGAGTTGTACGCCACGTGTGTGGAGTTGGACGTCCCGTTGTTCATCCACCCGACCCAATCCGGTATCGACGGACCGCTGCGCGATGCACGCGTGCGCCGGTGGGACCTCGACCTCGTCCTCGAGTATGGCTTCGAGGAATTGCTCGCCGTGTCGACACTCGTGTTCGGCGGTGTCACGGAGCGTCACCCCGGCCTCGACATCTGCGTCTCTCACGGCGGCGGCTTCACGGCGCTGGCGATGGGCAAGCTGCGCAAGCTGGCCGAGCGGCGCAAGGCGGCCCCCGAGTGGATTCGCGAGCTTGGTGCGTTCGACAGGGCCTTGCAACGATTGTGGTTCGACTGCCATGTCACCGGGGGCAGGGAGTTCGAGTTCGCTGTGGCGCAACTCGGCACTGAGCGACTCGTGTACGGCACGAACTTCGGGGGGTGGGACAAGGGGACCGGGCCTGATGTCGCGGCGCTGCGGCACACGCTCAACGCCAACGCCGCGCGGTTGCTGCGACTGAACCCCGACCTCTTGGCTGGCCTCGGGTGATGCGGGCGCTCGTCATCGTCGGCGGATGGGCTCATCCTGCCGAACAGACCGGCCCACCGATGGCCGAGGCACTCGAGTCCCTTGGCCTCCACGTCGATGTCGTCAGCACGATGGACGCCGCGGCGGACCACCTGGCCTCGAACGGCACCGACCTCCTCGTCGTGCACACGTGTCGGTTCCTGATGCTCGATGCCCGCTACACCGAGACTCAGCGGGCGGAGTTCCGCTACTACACGCCGGACGCGGTGCGCGCCGCCATCGCCGCGCACGTCGCGGCGGGCCGGCCAGTCCTGGCCATGCACACGGCCCCGTTGTGCTTCGACGACTGGGCCGACTGGCCGAGTATCGTCGGCGGCCGGTGGGACTGGGAGCGTTCCAACCATCCTCCCCCCGGTGAGTTCCGCGTCGAGTTGGCTCCAGCGCATCCGGTCACCGCGGGGTTGGGCTCGTTCGCGATCGTCGACGAGTTGTACCGCTTCGTGTCGCCAGCCGCCGGAGCAGAAGTCGTGGCAACGGCCGTCGATGCCGATGGCATCGAGCAGCCGTTGGTCTGGCTGCACCAACGCGGGGCGGCGCGGGTGGCCTACGACTCCCTCGGCCACGATCATCGCTCTCTGGCTAACGTGTCCCATCGTGCCTTACTCAGCCGTCTCGTCGGATGGCTGGGCGTCGCAGATTAGGTCCACCGTTGCGAGCAATCCGTTCGTCGTTCGGCAACGAACTATTGGCATGAAAGTGTTGACCGAACGATCGGAGATGGACGGGTGAGCCTCCTTCGACGACCGCGGCCATCCGGGCGCGGCCTCGATGTTGATGCCCCGCAGGATCAACTCGGCGACTTGCTCCACCGCGCGGGCCGGGGCGACACCCAGGCGTTTTCGGAGCTGTACGACGAGCTTGCCCCGTTCGTGCACGGAGTGGTCCGAAGCGTCGTGCGGGACCCAGCCCAGTCCGAGGAAGTGACGCAGGAGGTGTTCGTCGAACTCTGGCGGCTCGCCGCCCGTCACGACGAGACGAAGGGGAGTGTGCGGTCGTGGACTGGGACGATCGCCCATCGCCGAGCAGTCGACCGCGTGCGAACGGAGCAATCGCGTCGGGACCGCACCGAACGCGAAGCGAGCCGCCGGACGATCGAGCCTGCCGGCGTCGCCGAGCAGGTGGAGACGACGATGGAGTCAGCGCGGTTACGGCGAGCACTCGCCAGGCTCACGGCCACCCAGCGGGAGTCCGTCGAGTTGGCGTACTTCGGTGGTCACACGTACCGCGAGGTCGCCGTGCTCGTCGGAATTCCCGAGGGCACGGCCAAGTCGAGGATCCGCGACGCACTCATCCGGTTGCGTGATGAACTGGGAACCCAGTCAGGGGCAACTCCGTCATGAGTAACAACGACATGAGCAACAACGACATCCACCACCTCGCGGCGGCGTACGCGCTCGACGCCGTCGACGAGACGGAGCGGGCGGCGTTCGAGGCCCACTACCCCTCGTGCCACGTGTGCCGCATCGACGTCGACGAGTTCCGGGCCACGCTCTCCGTGCTGGCCGCCGGGCAGGCCACCCCTCCCGGCCCACACGTCAAGGACCTCGTGATGGCCGACATCGCGCGGACGCGACAGCTCTCGCCCCGGGTCCCGGAGGTGGTGTCCGAACTGGCGCGGCGCCGCGAACAGCGTCGACACCGACTGACGACTGGGTTGCTTGCGGCCGCGGCCGCCCTCGTACTGGCGGTGTCCAGTGTGGCGATCGCCGATCGGCTGAACGGCGGTTCCGGATATGCGGACGCCGCCGCCGCCGTGCTCGCCCAGACCGACACCCACCTGGTGGACCTCGACGGTGACGGCGAGGGCCAGTTCCGGGTGGCATGGTCGGCCACGGCCGGGCAGGCCGTGGTCATCGGTGATGGTCTCGCCGATCCCGGTGACGGCCAGGCCTACGAGCTCTGGGCCATCGACGCCGGTGGCGCACACCCCCTGCGTCTCCTCGACGACGCTGGTGACGGCACGGTCCGTCGGGTGGTCGCGGTCCAGGGTTCACCGGTCAACTGGGGTGTCACGATCGAGCCGGACCAAGGCTCGGATGCCCCGACGTCGGCCGTGATCTTCGCGGGCGCGACCTGACGAGTTCAGCGCAGCGGTGAGGGGTGCATCGCCCCCCAACCTCCTCATTCCGCAACTCTCGCGGGATTGTGGCGTGCGCACGGCACTTTTCCGCGAGAGTTGCGGGAAAAGGGGGTCGTTCTTGGAACGCTGGTGAAGGATGGGCCTGGGTGTCGGGGCTGGGTGTCAGCTGGTGATCGCTTTGCCGTCGGCGCCGATGACGAACCACGAGGAACCGACGTTCTGGCCGTTGGTGTCGCCGGGCGCCGGATCGCCCGAGAAGTAGTACAGGGGGTGACCGAAGAACGTCACGTGCAGCATTCCGTCCACCCTGGTGATGGTGCCCAAGTCCTTGGCGTCGAGCCCTTCGCCCAACTCGGGAGCGCCGTCGGTGAGCAGGGCCGGCCACGTCGAGGCGCAACTGTCGGTGCAGGCGCTGGAGGTGGGCGTGTCGACGGTGAAGAGATAGAGCGTCTTGCCGTCGCCGTCGACCAGGATCGTGCCAAGCGCGTTGTCGGCCAGCTCAAGCGTGGCCGGCCCGATCGGCGGAGCGGTCGTAGTGGGTGCAGGGATTGTGGTGGCTGCGACCGTCGTGGTGGGTGGCGCGGTAGACACCGCGGCCGTCGTCGATGACTCCACGGTCGTGGCCGGTGCCACGGTGACCGCGGTCGTTCCTGCCGTGGTGGTCGTTCCGGTCGTGGAATCGTCTCCACAGGACACGAGTGCGAACGCGACAACACACAGCACGATCGTGGTGAGTCGCTTGCTGGTACTGGTGCTGGGCATCGGGTCCTCCTCGGCGATGGCGTCGCAGTGAACGCCGGATCGTAGGCCCGAGCGTTGGCCGTGAGCAGTCAGTCGATCTTTTCGATCACGTCCTTGACCTTCTCGGCTCCCGCCTCCACCTTGTCGGCGTGCGCCTCGCCGACCTTGCTCTCGATGAGGTCCGAGGCCTTGTCGACGGCGTTGGTGACAGGCTTCTTGTTCTTCTTCAGCAGACCCTTGATCTTGTCGAAGAATCTCATGCCGATGCTCCTTATCGGTCGCTCATGAACTGAGCGATTCACTCAAGACTGCCATGCGGCGGCGCCGCGTTGTGCGACGATCATGGAGTGCGATGGCGTGGCGGTGTGGCGTGCCTGGTCCTCGTGATGTTGGCGGGATGTGGCGGCGGGGGTGGGACCACCGCGCCGACGGACCCAGCGAACCCGGTGAACACGAGGGATCCGACGAACACGACGGACGGTGAAAGGGGCAGACCGATCATGGGGCCGCTCGTGGCCGTGTCAGGGTTTGGCCTGGTCACCGTTGATCCCGCAACAGGGCAGGGGACGACGCTGAAGTTCTCGGGTGTTGAGGGCGTCGACATTCGCTCGCGCCCTGCGGTGGCCGATGGCGTGGCGTACGTGTTGACCTATGACACGTTGCCGGGACAGAGCTACAGCCAGACGGTGTACCTCAGCGCGCTGGACTTGGCGACGGGGATCGATCGTCGCGTGGCGACCCTCGGTGTGACTCGTCAGTCCGATACGAGCCCGACGCTCACGGAGTACGACAGCCTCACCGTGGCCGACGGTTCGGTCTGGGTGCGGCGGGGCACGTTCGGGTCGCGTGACCGCGACTTGGTGGCGTACGACACGGTCACCGGCGCCGAGGAGCGAGTGGTGCCGGTTGACATGGCCGACAACCTCATCTCGGATGGGTCGAGGCTGTACTTCTACGCCGACGCGACCCTGAAGGCGATGGATTCCACCACCGGTGCGGTCACGGACCTCGCGAGCCAGTTTCCCGACGTTGCCGCTCTCGACGCGGATGTTGCCCTCGGTGACTTCGTCATCACCCGCTCCGGCAACCCGCTCAGCCCGGAGGACGCTGGTCGTCTACCCGATCTACTGTCGTTGCGCCTCGGCGCCATGGCATGGGGGGACGGCAACCTGTGGGTGTTGGCCAGTGGTTCGGCGGGGACGGTGTCGGGCGACCTGGCGCTCGCCGAACTCGTGCTGCGCATCGACGCCGCCACCGGCGTGGTGACCAGCATGGTGCCGACGACGGGATCCGGCGTGTACTTCACCGGCCCTAACGAGATATCGCTCGGAGACGAGGCGATCGCCTATGCCGATGGTTCGGCGTGGGTCGTTGACCGTCAGGCGAATGGTGCGCTGCTGCGCATCGATCCGACGACGCGCTCGGTGACCATCACCTACGAGCCCTGCGCCTCCGACCAGCGCTGCGACAACGGAGTCTTCAACGTCACCGATCCCGACGGGCTGTGGTTGCAATTGACTCGGTTCGGCGCGGCGAGCGCCGCTGGCACGTCATCGGGTCCGATCTCGATTGAGCGAATCGACACGGTCAGCGGGACCCTGGTTCGGTCGGTCTCGGTGGCCGACCTGCTCACCGGGTGAGTCGACGCCGCAACTCCACATAGACGGCGTCGCCGACGACGGCCCGCAACTCCTCAGCGAGCGACTCGAACACGGGTCGGTCACCGACGTACGCCTCGGGCTCCTCCGTGCAGCACCACGCCATCGTCTCGCCCTCTGGCCCCCAGTCCGATCGCCGCCATGCCCTGAGGTCGGCCTGTTCAGTGCCGTCCTCGTGGCCCTGCCAGTCGACCCGGATCGGAAGTTGCCAGCAGACCGACGGCTTCCACTCCACGGGTGACTCGTTGGTCCGTATGGCCTCGAGGTGAAGGGCACAGCCCTCTCCGCCGGCGAAACCCGGACGGTTTAGGAAAATGCAGGCACCGTCCACGACTCGGGTGTTCGTCCGGGTGTCGCCGCTGAAGACGCCGTCGGGACCGAGCGAGGCGTCGTGGTGCTGCCATCCACTGGCCGGCAAGGTGGCCGCCAGCGCGGCGGTCATTCGCGCCTCGTCTTCGTCGGCGAACTCGGCTCCGACGGAGCAGCAACCGAGCCCGAGTTCCGCCGCCCGAGCGTCGCCGATGCCGTGGCACCCGCGACCCCAGATGCACGTCCACTGGGAGCGCAGGAAGGCCGTGTCGAACCGCCAGATCGTGTCGCCATCGACGATTTCCTCGACCCCATGCGACGTACGCTGATCCACTTCCGCAGCGTACGTGTGAACCGACGCGACCGAACGACGGCGCCCCGCTCGCGTCGATGTTAGGCAAGCTTGACAATCATCGAGAGTGGCTCCTATGCTTGGGTCTCCCCCGATCACAAGAGGATTCCATGACCACGACCCTGCGCCGCCGACTCCGATGGATCGCCGCCACCTCCTGCCTCGGCATCATTGCGGCGGCGTGCGGTGACGATGCCGGCAGCGGCAATACGAGCGTCACCACCGTCACCACGGCCATCACCGTGGGGGCCACGACGACCGCATCGCCCGCCACGACAGCGGCCCCCAGCGGCACGATCACGGTCTACAGCGGTCGCAGCGAGAGCCTCGTGAAGCCGCTGCTCGACGAGTTCAGCGCGGCCACTGGTATCACCGTGGAGTTCCGTGCCGGTGACAGTGGAGAGTTGGCGGCCCAACTCCTCACGGAGGGCGACGCCTCCCCGGCTGACGTGTTCTTCTCACAGGACGCCGGCGCGCTCGGCGCCGTCGAACGGGAAGGCTTGTTCGCCACGCTCCCGACGGCGACGCTGGAGATCGTGTCGGCGGCGTATCGCTCGGAGACCGGGGCGTGGGTGGGCACGAGCGGCCGGGCCAGGGTTCTCGCCATCAACCCGGATCTAGTTCCCGACCCGCCCACCACCATCGACGAGTTGCTCGACCCGCAGTGGAAGGGCAAGATCGGTTTCGCTCCCACCAACGCCTCCTGGCAGTCCTTTGTCACGGGCTTGCGCGTGCTGCGTGGCGAGGACGGCGCGCGTACCTGGCTGGAGGGATTCAAGGCGCAGAACCCGAAGGCCTATGAGAAGAACGGAGCAGTACGCGATGCTGTCGACGCCGGCGAGGTTTCGATCGGGCTCATCAACCACTACTACGTGTTCGAGAAGATCGCCGCCGAAGGAGCGGATGCCGTGACGGTCACCAACCAGTACCTCGCACCCACCGATCCTGGCGGACTCGTGAACGTGGCTGGCGTTGGCGTCCTGGCGTCGAGCGACAACAGCGCGGCGGCGCTCGCTCTTGTCGACTATCTGCTGAGTGAGAAGGGCCAGACGTACTTCGCCCAGAAGACGTACGAGTTCCCTCTTCGCGCCGGAGTCCCGACCGCCGTTGGCGTCCCTACTCTCGACTCGCTGTCGCCGCCGCCGATCAACTTATCCGATCTCGACTCGCTGAAGGAGACGCAGGAACTGCTCTCCGATGTGGGGTTGCTCACGCTGTGAGCGCACCCGGCGCGTGAGCGTGTCCCGCGTCCGCCGCGCTCCATTCTTTGTGGCCATCCCGGCGGTGGGTGCCGCAGTATTGGCGGTCGTACCGATCTGGTACCTCGTGGACCGCGCGCTGTCGCAAGGATTCGGCGAACTCGTCGACGAACTCTGGCGGGCCAGGACACGAGACCTGGTGGCTCGCAGCCTCGTCCTCGCGATCACGGTCACCGCTCTGAGTGTGGTGATCGGCGTGAGCGCGGCGTGGCTGGTGGTCCGCAGCGACCTCAAGGGACGGCACGTGATCCGGGTGCTTCTCGCGCTCCCGCTCGCTGTCCCCTCCTACCTCTCGGCTTTCGCATGGGTGTCGTGGCGACCGGAGCTTGCCGGGTTCACCGGCGCAACTCTGGTGCTGGTGACCGTGTCATATCCGTTCGTCTACCTCCCCGCGGTGGCCGCGCTGCGACGACTCGATCCGGCCCAGGAAGAGGTCGCCCGCTCGCTCGGGCATCGTCGCCTCAGCGTTGCCGTCAGGCTCACAGTGCGCCAGATCCGACCTGCCGTTTCAGCCGGCGCACTGCTCGTGATGCTGTACGTGCTGAGTGATTTCGGCGCGGTGGCGGCGATGCGTTACGAGGCGTTCACATGGGTGATCTACGGCGCCTACCGCGCCGGCTTCAACCCCAGTCGAGCCGCCATCCTCGCCACGGTTCTCCTCGTCGTGGCGCTCGTCGTCGTGGTGCTGGAGGCCCGGGCGAGGGGGCGGGCGCCGTCAGCCCGGCTCGGCAGCGGCGTCTCGCGACGCGCCGTCCCGGTGAGGATTGGTCGCGCCTCCCCTGCGGCGTGGCTGTTCATCGCCACGGTGCTCGGCGCGTCGGTGGTGTTCCCCGTGGTTCGGGTGCTCACGTGGGTCACCACGTTCGAGTCGACCGCGGTGGATATCAGTGATGTGGCGTCGGCACTCTCGCGGACCGTGTTCCTCGCCTGCCTCGCAGCCGTCGCGGCCACGCTCGTCGCCATGCCGGTCGGACTCCTCGCGGCGCGCTACCGCAGCCGAACGACATCCGTCATCGAGGGTGCCACCTACGTCACGCACGCATTGCCCGGCATCGTCATTGCTATTTCGCTCGTCTTTCTCGGGGTGCGTGTGTTGCGCCCCATCTACCTCGAAACTCCGCTGCTGATCTTCGGATATGTCGTGCTCTTCCTTCCGCTGGCCGTCGGCGCGGTGCGATCGTCGGTCGAGCAGTCCCCGGCGCGCTTCGAGGAGGTCGCACGCTCACTCGGCGCCACGCCCCGCAAGGTGCTCCTTCGCGTGACGGCACCACTCGCGGCGCCGGGGATCGCCGCCGGTGCAGTCTTGGTCCTGCTCTCGACGATGAAAGAGTTGCCGGTCACGCTGATCCTGCGCCCGACCACCACGCACACACTGGCGACGGAACTCTGGGCGTACACCGCGGTCTCGGACTATGGCAACGCAGGCCCCTACGCTCTCGCTCTCGTGATGTTCGCGGCAATCCCCACGGCGATCCTCACGATCGTCACGGACACGGGGCAGCGCGCCGCGGGCGGTGCACATGGATGAGCGCAAGGCCTCGCCTTCGGCGCTACGGGTGGACAGGATCTACAAGAACTATGGATCCCTCGCCGTTCTCAGCGGCGTTGATCTCATCGTCGAACCCGGAAGTGTCACGGCGGTTCTCGGTCCGTCAGGGTGTGGCAAGACGACATTGCTGCGGATCATTGCCGGGTTCGACGCCCCGGACGCGGGCACAGTGGCGATCGATGGCGAGATCGTTGCATCATCAACGAAGTTCGTGCCCCCGGAGCGCCGGCGAGTCGGTGTCGTGCCACAGGAGGGTGCTCTCTTCCCGCACATGTCCGTGGCGGGCAACGTGGGCTTCGGGCTGTCGCGGGGTGCTGAGTCGAGGAAGCGGATCGAGGAGGTGCTCGAGCTCGTCGGTCTGCCAGGCATCGAGCGCCGCCGTCCGAACGAGCTGTCGGGCGGCCAGCAGCAGCGGGTGGCATTGGCTCGCGCGCTCGCACCGCGTCCGTCGATCGTGGTGCTGGACGAGCCGTTCTCGTCGCTCGACACGGGCCTGCGCGATCAAGTCCGCGCCGATGTGTTCGCCGCGTTACGCGCCAGCGGTGCCACCGCGATCCTGGTGACCCACGATCAGCTCGAGGCGCTGTCGGTTGCCGATCAAGTGGCGGTACTCCTTGGCGGTCGCGTGGCCCAGGCGGGCGACCCGACAACGGTCTACGACGACCCGGTGAGCCTGGACGTCGCCACGTTCGTGGGGGATGCGGTCGTGCTCGATGGATCGCTCCACGGCGACACCGTCGAGTGCATGCTCGGAAGGTTGCCGGTGCGGTCGGCGTTGATGGGCATGAGCACCGGCCCGGTCTCGGTGCTGCTGCGGCCCGAGCAACTCGCCATCGCCCCCAGCGACGACGGCGACCCTGCCGTCGGAACGGTGGTGAGCCGCTCCTACTTTGGCCACGATGCCATGGTCGTTGTCCGCGTCGTGGACGGCACCGAAGTCAGGGTGCGGTTGCATGCCACGGAACTGCCGCCAGTCGGAAGCGTGGTCGCAGTATCCGTGCGGTGCCCGGTGCCCGTGTTCGCAAGAAGTGCGTCGGCGGTGCAGCGCTGAGACCGGCTGGGCGGCGACATGCAGGATTTTCCCCTCCACCTTCGAGGTATCAGGTTGCGGTCATCGTCCGTTCCGTTCACGCAGCGACCCAGGTTCATGGTGCGCCAGTAGCGCCACACGCGCAGGTGCGTCTGCTTCTCGATGAATTGGCGCGAGCCCCGTTCGATCGGTTGAGGGCGTTCGGCACGTGGTTGACCGCGTACTCGGCGAGCGCCCATCCGAGGAAGTCCAACTGGTAGCACACACAAGTAGTGCCGTGGAACTGCTCGCCCCAGTGAGACCGAGACGGATCGGCGGCAGGAGATCGTGGCAGCGGCGCGTACGTGCTTCACGCGGTGGGGCGTGGCGCGGACCCGTACGGACGACATCGCCGAGCTGGTCGGCATCGCTCGCCCCGACCTCTACCGGTACTTCCCGAACAAACAGGCCCTGGTCCGCACCGTGCTGCACGACGAGTCTCGCCAGATCAACGATGCCCGCTGCGCCCGGATCCCCATCAAGGGGCCCCCCGGCGCGCTGATTTCGCGTTCGATGATCGATGGCCTGCGCATGGCGCTCGAGGACGAGCACATCATGGCGTTGATGGCCCACGAGAACGTTGGAGGCGCGGCCTCGGTGCTGGCGGACGACGAGCACGACACCGTGAGAATGGAGTTCTGGCAGCCCATTCTCGACCATGGTCGCCGGCGTGGCGAGATCCGCTCTGACCTCACGAACCGTCAGGTCGTCCGATAGTTCCGTTCGGTGCAACTCACGTTCCTGGAGAGCCGCGAGCGCTACCCGGACCTTCAGTCGATCGCCGAACACGTGGACGCGTTCGTCGTCCCGTCGGTGCTGGCCTACCCGTCAGGGCAGTGAGGCGTGGAGAGCCTGGGTGCGCTCGCGAATCGCGTCGACGATGCTCTCGTCGACCCAGACGTCGCTGGCCACCTCATCGAGCGTGTCGAGGATCTCTACCAGTGTCGTAGCCACGATCGCTCCGGAGTCGCGCCGGTTGACCCGGGCCTTCCATCCGGCGATCTCCTCGACCAGATCACCACCGGTGATCATCAGGATGCTCCTGATGTCGCCAACGAGCATTCCTGGTTCAAGGGACCGGCCGAGGCCGGCGAGATGGGCGACGTCGTAGATCGGTGCAAGTGCGATCGTCGAGTCCGGATGGTGGAGGAGTGCGACGTTCTTACAGTGGGCGTCGGTATTGCCGATAGCAACGTTGAACGTGACCATTCTCGCCAGGTCGACCACGTCGACGCGCCGGGCCCGTCTCGACAGCAAGGTCGCAGTCTTGGCCAGGACGCCCTCACCCGGGCGCTCGTACTTGTCACCGACTGTCCGTCCGAACACCTGACAGAGGTCTTCTTGGTGAATGCGACGGATCGCTCCAGCCTCGTCAGTGAACCGATCGAAACGTGACGTCGCAAACACGTGGTGACCTTCGACGTTGAGGGTGAAGGAATCGACGTCCGTCAGCCCGCAGGCACGAGCGAGGCGGGTGCAGAGCAACTCGTTGCCCGCCATTCCTACGGGGAGATCCACCGGTTCGGGTTTCAAAATGTAGGTGGATGGCTGCCCGTCGACGGCCAGCGCCCAACCGTCGTCAACCCGACGTACGAGGAGCAGCTTCCCCTGCAGGCCGGCGAGAGAATGGCGCACATGTGCACTCAGGCCGAGCGGGCGGCGTGGGAGGTCTCGAACGAGAGTGGCAAGGTCGGCGTCGGTCAACGCCAATG